>JAPPHR010000153.1 GCA_028820995.1 Rhodospirillales bacterium | reverse complement strand
CATGGCACGTTTTCCTCGAGCCTGTACGGGGTACCCCATAGGTACCTGGAGGAAGCGAACAGGCACGTATTCTATACTATGCGCGTCACACCTGGAATACGTCAATACACTGAAATAATGACATTAATCGTACTTCAGAGTACCCCCATCACATGTTCGCCAACACTGCACCATGGTGCGTCGCCCGCGCCCGCAGGGTCGCGGGCGCGACAAAAAGAGTCCCCCGCGCCAACCCCCACACGTCATGGCCGGGCTTGTCCCGGCCATCCACGAGTTTTTCGTGCCGCGAGGAAAAGAACGTGGATGGCCGGAACGAGTCCGGCCACGACGAGGGGGGTCAGGCCTCGCTAACCCGATGCTCCGACTTCTCCAGCCATTCCGGGCGCACCGCGATCCCCCATCCGGGGCCTTCCGGGATCGCGACCTTGCCGTCCTTCGCCACCGGCATCTCGTCGTAGATGCCGTACTGCCAGGGATAGAAGTCCGGCCCCTCGATGGCGAACTCGACGTAGGGCCCCGCGTTCTCCAGCGCGCCCATCAGGTGCAGCGTGAAGATCGTGACCAGGGACATGTTGGCGGCGTGTGGCGTGACCGGCATGCCGGCCGCCTGCGCCATGCGGGCCACGCGCAGGAAGCGGTCGACCCCGCCGACGTAGCAGACGTCGGGCTGGGCCACGTCCATCGTCCTGCTGTCGATCAGGTATTGCCAGAGGGTGAGGTTGTTGTCCTGCTCGCCGCCCGTCACGTCGAGATCGAGCGCGTCCTTCACCGCCCGCGTCCAGTCCGGCTTCCAGTAGGGGCAGGGCTCCTCGAAGTGGCACACCGCGTTCTCTTCCAGAACCCGGCCGAGCGCGATTGCCTGCTCCGGCGCGTAGCAGCTGTTCGCATCGACCAGCAGGGCGACGTCGTCGCCGAGCGCGCGGCGAACCTCCCGCACGATGGCCTCGGAGCGGCCCGGCCACTGGTCCCGCCCGCGCCCGCATTCGGAGCCCACGCGGAACTTGAAGGCGTCGTATCCGTGGCGCTCGCGCAGCCGTAAGAAGCGCTCCGCCTCCGCCTCGGGCGTGATGGCCCGGCTCATGCTGGAGGCGTAGACGCGGAGCGGGCGCGGAGTGCCGCCCAGCAGCGCGCACACGCTCTTGCCCTCGCGCTTGCCGTGCAAATCCCAGATCGCGGTATCGAGCCCGCCCAGCGCCCGGCACAGATGCGAGCCCGGAAACTTGTGCTCCCGCTCGCAGACGAAGTCGAGCAGGTCTCCCAGTTCGCCAAGCGCCGAGATGTCCCGGCCGAGCGCCCAGGGCGCGACCTGCCGGTGCAGCACGGTGGCGGAGATGTCGGCATGGTAGGTCGAGACCTGCCCCCAGCCTTCCGCCCCGTCGTCGGTTGTGACGCGTGTCAGCCCGACCTCGCGGGTGCAGAAGGTCTCAATTCTCTGAATCTTCATCGGCCCGTACCCGTGCTTGCCGCGCCGCGGTCAGCCGGGAAAGACGATGACATGGCGCAGACCCTGGGAGCGCCGCGCCTGCGCGATCGCCTCGTTGATCTCGGCCAGCGGCCGGCGCGACGCGACCAGCTCGTCGAGCCTGAGACGGCCGGCGCGGTAGAGCCGGAACAGCCTCGGCGCGTCGACACGGAGCCTAGCATCGCCCATCTTGCAGCCGAGGATGCGCTGGCCGAAGTGCGCGAGCGTGGTCGCGTCCAGGCTGACCCGCTCCTCGCTTGGCGGCATCCCCACCACCACCAGCGCGCCGTCGCGCGCGAGTAGCGGCAGCGCCTGCTCGATGGCGCGGGCGCTGCCCACCGCCGTCATCACCACGTCGAAGCCGCGTCCCTCTGTCAGCGCGAGCGCCTTCGCGGCCACGTCCTCGTTCGCGGAATCGATCGCGTCGGTCGCGCCGAACGCCCGCGCCTGCTCGAGCTTGTCCGGGGTCACGTCGATGGCGACGAGCGGGAGCGCGCCTGCGAGGGCCGCGCCCTGAACGCAGTTGAGCCCGACCCCGCCGCAGCCGATCACCGCCACCGCATCGCCGGCCTGCACCCGCGCGGTGTTGATGGCCGCGCCGAAGCCCGTCATCACCCCGCAGGAGACGAGGCAGGCGGCTTCGTCCGCGACCTCGGCCGGGATTGTCACCGCCTGCGAGACATCCACGACCACGCTCTCGGCGAAGCCCCCGACCCGGAGCCCGGCCAGCACCGGCCGGCCTTGCTCGTCGGCGAGGCGCGGGGCCGAATCGATGGCGAATTCCGCCGTGCACTGGGCCGGGCTCCCGGCCTCGCAGCGCTCGCACCGCCCGCAGGAGCGCAACAGCGAGACTAGCACGCGGTCGCCGGCACGAATGCCGCCCGGCGGCACCGAGGGGCCAAGGGCGGTCACCACCCCTGCCAGCTCGTGCCCGAAGACCGCGGGCAGCGCGTCTTCGCCGCCCCAGCCGCCGTCCATGTAGGTGATGTCCGAATGACAGATCGAGCTCGCGCGCACCCGGACCCGGATTTCGCTCCCCTCCGGCGGCGCGAGCCGCAGCGTCTCGACGGCGAGCGGCGCGCCGAAGCTGCGGCAGACGGCGGCCCTTGTCTCGATCGTGCCTGACGTCATGGCCCGCATCGTATCGCAGGCGGAAGGGCCGCACATCGCAGCGCGACTATCCGCCACGTCCCTCGCCGGTGGCACGCCGCGGCGGATCGGAGTATCACTGCGGCCTCGAGCCTCGGCGCGCCACACGCATCGTTCAGGGAGTTCCCCATGTCCTCATCGAATCCGGCCTTTCTCACGGCGACCGACGCGGCTGCGGCGATCCAGGCCGGGCGGCTCAGCCCGGTCGAGCTCGTGGACGCCCTGCTCGCCCGGATCGACGCCCACGACGAGAGGCTGCACGCCTTCGCCGCCGTCTATCACGAGGACGCGCGGGCCGCCGCCGAGGCGGCGCACAAGGCGATCAGCTCAGGCCACGGGATCGGCCCCTGGCACGGCGTGCCCGTTGCGCTGAAGGACATCATCGACATCGAGGGCCGCGTCACCACCATCGGCAGCAAGCACTGGGAGAACCGCGTCTCGCCCACGACCGCGACGCTCGTGCGCCGGTTGACCCGGGCCGGGATGATCGTCATCGGCAAGGCCAACACCGTGGAATTCGCCATGGGCGGCTGGGGCACCAACCAGCACATGGGGACGCCGCGCAACCCGTGGGACTCCGAGGTGCACCGCGCGCCCGGCGGCTCCAGCAGCGGCTCCGGCGTCTCCGTCGCGGCCCGCCTCGTGCCGTGGGCCATCGGCACCGATACCGGCGGCTCCGTGCGCATCCCGTCGGCCTGGTGCGGGCTCGCGGGCCTCAAGGTGACCATCGGGCAGGTCAGCGCCGCCGGTGTGGCGCCGCTCTCGCATACTCTGGATACGCCCGGCCCCATGACGCGCTCGGTGGAGGACGCGGCGCACCTCTACACGGTGCTGCAGGGCCCCGATCCGGCCGATCCGGCGACGCGGCGCCACGTGCCCGCGAACCCTCTGCCCACGATGCGGCGCGGCGTCGCGGGCCTTCGCTTAGGGATCATGCCGGAGGCCGAGCGCCGCGGCGTGGATGCCGAGGTTCTTGCCGCCTACGACGCGTCGGTGGACGTGCTGGCCCAGGCCGGCGCGCAGGTCGAGACCCTGGCGCTGCCGCGCTCGGCCGCCGAATACGGCGGCGACGTGGGCCGCCTGATCGGCGCGGAAGGCTACTTCCACGTTGGGGCGCTGGTGGACGACGAGGCGCTCCCCATCGACGAGGACGTGCGCCCGCGCATCTGGCTGGGCAAGGGCGTCTCGGCGGCCGACTACCTCGCCATGCTGCGCACCCGCGAGGACGACAAGCGGGCAGCAGCGGCGGCGATGGAGGGCTTCGACGCGCTGCTCACGCCGGCCACGCTGACGCCGGCCCCGGCGGTGGACGCCATCGACCAGAACAAGACGCCGGCACACTTCACGCGGATGGCCAACTGGCTCGAATGGTGCGCCCTGGTGGTGCCCAACGGCGCGACCGCGGGCGGGCTGCCCACGTCGCTGCACATCGTCTGCCGGGAACGCGACGAGGCGACGGCGCTCCGCATCGGCTGGGCCTACGAGCAGGCCACCGAGTGGCACCTGCGCGTGCCCCCCGGCATCGACGCTTAGCCTCCCGTCCCTGCCCTTCTCCGCGCAGGCGTAGTGGATGAGCCAGGGTTCATGTCCTGTCACGCCGCCATCGCCGCAGCGGGAGCCACCGGCAAGTGAAGAGTCCGTCAAGTTCCGCCACGGAGGGCCGGCAAGGGACGGCCGGGTTCGTCCTGCCCGATCCCACCGCAACCCTTGACCTCGCGATGGACGACGGCGCGCCGATACGCGTCGTGCGCCACGGCAATCCGTGCGGGCCGCGCGTGGTGCTGAGCCACGGCAATGGCTTCGCCAGCGATTCCTACTTTCCGTTCTGGCGGCACATGTTGCAGCGCTTCGACCTCGCCCTGTTCGATGTCCGCAACTGCGGGCGCAACCCGTTTCACGCGGCCGAGCCGCATCACTATTCCCGCTTCGCGCGCGACAACGCGACGGTGCACCGCGCCGTCGCCAATGAATGGGGCGAGAAGACCACGATCGGCGTCTTCCATTCGATGTCGGCGATCGCAGCCCTGCTCGCGGTCGTCGACGGCGTCTGGCACTGGGATGCGCTGGTGCTGTTCGACCCGCCGGTGGTCCCGCCGGAAGGCAACCCGCTGCGCACCTCACTGATGGTCGACGGCGAGTCGCTGCGCGACGCTGCCCTGATCCGCCAGAATCGCTTCACCGACCCCGACGAACTGGCCGATGTATTCCGCCTCTTGCACCGCTTCCGGCGCCTGCGGAAGGGGGTTGCGGAACTCAACGCACGCTCGGTGCTGCGCTTCGACTCCACGAGCGGAGAATGGCTGCTCCGCTGCCCGGGCCCGGTGGAGGCCGGTCTCTATACCGAGGTCGCCGATTTGCCGATCTGGCGGCAACCCGTGCCGCCGGCGCGCCCGCTCCTCATCGTCGGCTCCGACCCGAGGCCTCAGGACGCACCCAGGACCGCGCTCTGCTGCAAGCTATACTGCGAGACGTTCGGCATCGGTTACGCCTTCGTTCCCGATACCAGCCACCTCCTGCAGCTCGAGGAGCCGGAACAGTGCTTTGCCCTGTTCGAGGGATTTCTCACCGACAACGGGATCGCCGCATGACACGGCCGCCGCTCACCTAGCTTAGAGCGCGTCCGTCTTTGACGGACGCGCGACAGGCCGCGACAGCGGCCGTGACCCTGGTGAGAAATGCGGGCTACGCGCGCAGTCCCGCTTGCCGCATCAGCGGCATCACCTTCTCGCCGAAGTATTTCATCTCCTCGTGGTAGTCGAGCCAGGAGAGGATGAAGCCTTCGACTCCGATGTCGGCGATGGCGGCCATCTTCTCCACCACCTGCTCGGGTGTGCCCACCAGCGGGTAGCCGCCCCAGCCGGCGATGAAGCGCTCGCCCATGGCGCGAAGCTCTTCCTTGTTCGCACCGTAGGAGTAGTTCTCGCCCAGCATCAGCTCGATGATCGTGTTCGTGGCGCCCCAGTCGCCCTCGTCCACGATGTGGCGGTAGAGCGCTTTGGCCTCGGCCTCGGTATCGCGGCAGCACACCAGGCCGTAGCTCATGACGCCGCAGCGGCGCCCGTGCTTCGCAGCCCGCGCCCGGATGTCCTTCACGATCTCTTCGGCCTTTTCCATCGTCGTGATGGAGAGGAAGTTGAAGTCGGCGAGCTTGGCGGAGAACTCGCGGCCGGCGGGGGACGAGCCCGCGTTGATGACGACGGGATGGGGCTGCTGGAGCGGCTTCGGCGCCAGGAACCCCTGGTTGACCCTGTAGTACGCGCCCTCGTGGTCGAAGTCGTCCTCGGCCCAGAGCCGCTTCACGATGGAGAGCCATTCGTCCGCCATGACGTAGCGTTCGTCGTGGTCGAGCTGCTCCATGCCGAACATCTCGATCTCGGGCTTGAACCAGCCGCAGACGACGTTGAGGCCGAAGCGTCCGCTGGAGATGTTGTCGATGGTCGCGGCCTGCTTGGCGGCGAAGATGGGATGCACCGTCGGCACGTGCGAGGTGGCGAAGACCATGATGTCCCTGGTGTGGCAGGCCATCGCCGCCGCCCAGGTGTAGACCTCCAGGTTGTTCCCGTTGAACTGGGTCGATCCGCCGAAGTGGCGCCAGCGGCCGACGGGCACCAGCAGCTCGAAGCCGAGCCGGTCGGCGAGCTGGCTGATCTTCACGCTGTGCTCGTAGGTCGGCTCGAACGTCGTTTCCGCGTGTGTGATCGTGCAGCCATTGGAGCAGTTCTGCCCGAACACGCCGAGCTTGAAGCGGTTGCCGTTGAAGACCGGCACGTTGCGTGCGCGCCAGTCGGCCGCGTCGTCAGGATGCATGGTGGCCCCTTCGTTGGAATTCGCGGCGCAGACCATGACATTGGTGAGAATTCCGGGCTAGTCTCCGCGCCAACCAAGCGAGAGGAGGTCGCGATGGCCAAGAAGGAAATCTTCGTGGGGATCGGCGTGGACGTCGATTCGGTGGCGGGGCAGATCGGCTCCTACGCCGGCGGCGAATCGCCGAGCGACATTTCGCGGGGCGTGTTCGCCTCCGAGGTCGGAACGCCCCGCATGCTCAAGCTCTTCGAGCGGATGGGCATTCAGACAAGCTGGTTCATCCCCGGCCACTCGATCGAGACCTTCCCGAGGGAGATGAAGGCGGTCGCGGCGGCGGGGCACGAGATCGGGCTGCACGGGTACACGCACGAGAACCCGATCGCGATGACGCCCGAGCAGGAGGCGGACGTCCTCGACAAGACCCTGGATCTGGTCACCAAGCTCGCGGGCAAGGCGCCCACGGGCTACGTCGCGCCCTGGTGGGAGATGAGCGCCGTCACGCCGCACCTGCTGATGGAGCGCGGCATCAAGTACGACCACAGCCAGATGCACCATGACTTCGAGCCCTACTGGATGCGGATCAACGAGGAGTGGACGTTGATCGACTATTCCAAGCCGGCGAAGACGTGGATGAAGCCGATGAAGAAGGGCACCACCTTCCCCATCGTGCAGATCCCGGGCAGCTGGTACCTCGACGACCTGCCGCCGATGATGTTCATGAAGAAGGTGCCGAACTCCGGCGGCTGGACCAACCCGCGCGATATCGAGGAGTGGTGGCGCGACCAGTTCGACTGGGTCTATCGCGAGATGGACTACGCGGTCTACACCCTCACCATCCACCCCGACATCTCGGGCCGGCCCCAGACGCTGCTGATGCTGGAGCGGATCATCGCCCACATCGCCGCCCACGAAGGCGTGATCTGGGCGACCTTCGACGAGATCGCCGACGACTTCATCAAGCGGCGGCCCTTCAAGGGCAGGCGGGGCGCCAGGAAGAAGTAAGGCCGCAGGCCTCTGATGTGCGCCCTTTGCGGCGTGCTCACCGACGGCCCGCATTGGACTGAGGCAGGCACCGATGCGGGCCGGAGCGCCGCGGCGCCGAGTGGCCGGGAGCGCCACCTGGAGCGCTCACGCCGCCTCGCGCTGCTCAACCGCGTGCTGAGCGCCTACGGCTGCACGGCCGACGACTGGGCCGGCGCGCACTACATGGTGCACCGGCGCAGCGGCGGCGCCACCGAGATGGCGACCGATCTGCCCGGCCTCTGGCTCGCGGTGGAGGGGCTGGCCGGGCGTGCGCCGGACCCGCTCGACCCCGCCCTGGTCGCGCAGCTTCAGAACGCGCCGGCCGCCGGACCCAAGCAGCCCAGGCGGCGGGCGTAGGGTCGATGGTCGCCTACGCGCGGCTCACCCCCGTCATCGTCGTCACCGGGTTCCTCGGCAGCGGCAAGACGACGCTGCTCAACCACATGCTGCGCCACCCCTCCCTCAGCGACGCCGCGGTGCTGGTCAACGAGTTCGGCGCCGTCGGCCTCGACCACTTCCTGGTGGAGGCGATGGACGAGAACACCGTGCTGCTGGAGAGCGGCTGCCTCTGCTGCACCATCAGGGGCGACCTCAAGGACGCGATCATCGACCTCAACAGCCGGCGCGCCCGGGGCGAGATTCCGCCCTACCGGCGGCTCATCGTCGAGACCACGGGGCTCGCGGACCCGGCGCCGATCCTGTTCACGCTCAGCGCCGACACGGTGCTGAAGCATCACTACCGGCTGGGCTCGGTGATCACGACGGTGGACGGCGTGAACGGGCTCCGCCAGCTCGACCGCCACCCGGAATCGGTCAAGCAGGCAACGGTGGCCGACAGGATCGTACTCACGAAATCCGACATCGCCGACGACGACAACCTCGCCCGGTTGCGGGGCCGGCTGGCGCGGATCAACCGCTCCGCCGAGATGCTCACCGCCGTGAACGGCAAGGTGGACGTGCCGCGCGTGCTGCGTGCCGACGTCTACGACGCCCGCACCAAGGGGGCCGAGGTGCGCCGCTGGCTCGCGGACGAGGCCAAGAAGGACGCGGCGGAGGACCGCGCCCACGGGCACGCGCACGACGTCTCGCGGCACGACGAGCACATCCACTCCTTCACCCTCAGCTTCGACGGCGCGCTCGACTGGACCGCCTTCGGCATCTGGCTGACCATGCTGCTCCACACACACGGCGAGAAGGTGCTGCGGGTAAAGGGCATCCTCAACGTGGCTGGCGCGGATGCGCCGGTGGTGATCAACGGCGTGCAGCACGTCGTCCACC
The DNA here is from genome assembly GCA_028820995.1 of Rhodospirillales bacterium. GTDB lineage: Bacteria > Pseudomonadota > Alphaproteobacteria > UBA828 > UBA828 > WTGU01. The sequence goes on along the minus strand of JAPPHR010000153.1, from coordinate 13,406 downwards.
CGCCGATCCACCTGGCCGCCTGGCCAGGCGAGGACCGCCGCTCGCACATCGTCTTCATCGTCGACGACCTCGCGCAGGAGGACATCGAGCGCTCGCTCGCCGCTTTCAGCAGCATCGCCGCCGAGGCCGCCTGAGGAGTTCAGCATGCCAGACAAGATTGCCATCGTCGGCTCCGGCCTGGTCGGCAGCGCCTGGGCGATCGTCTTCGCCCGCGCCGGCCACCGGGTCGCGCTCTACGACGGGACGGGGGGCCAGTGCGAGGCCGCGCTCGCGCGCATCGAGACCAACCTCAAAGCGCTCGAAGGCCACGGGCTGATCGACGATCCTTCCGCCGCCAGGGCGCGCATCTCCATCGCCGCCGGCCTCGCCGACGCACTGGACGGCGCGACGCACGCGCAGGAAAGCGTGTTCGAGCGCGCCGACGTGAAGCGCGCGGTCTACGAGGAGATCGACGCCATCGCCGGGCCGGAGCTGATCGTGGCGTCCTCCTCCTCCGGCATTCCCGCCTCCACCTTCACGGAAGGCTTGGCCATCGGCCCGCGCTGCCTGATCGCCCATCCCATCAACCCGCCCTACGTCATCCCGCTGGTGGAGATCGTGCCGGCGCCCTGGACCGAGGAGGAGACGGTGACGCGCTGCTGGGCGCTGATGGAGGCGGCCGGCATGGAGCCGGTCAGGCTCACGCGGGAAATCGACGGCTTCATCGCCAATCGGCTGCAGGCGGCGCTGCTCTGGGAGGCCTTCCGCCTGCTGGAGGGCGGCTACGCCACGGCGAAGGACATCGATACGACGATCTCCGCCGGCCTCGGCCGCCGCTGGTCATTCATCGGGCCGTTCGAGACCATCGACCTGAACGCGCCGGGCGGCCTCGCCGACTTCTGCGCCCGGCTGCACGACGGTTTCTACGAGTTCATCAAGCAGGGCGAGCCCGCCCAGCCCTTGTCGGACGCAGTCGTCGCCAAGGCGCATGAGGAGCGCCGTACGCGGCTTCCGATGTCGGGGCACGGCGAGCGGCAGGCGTGGCGCGACCGGCGCCTCATGGGCCTCGCGGCGCACCTGCGGGACGCCGGGCGAGACATCGGGGACTAAGCAGAGTGCTCCGTCACGTCTGACGTCGTGTCCCTCCATAGAAACGTAACGTGCTCGCCGGCGGCGCCACTGAGGACGTTGTCGGCTGTATACCGCTGACGAGAGGCGGTATTCGGCGGGCAAAAGACGTGGAACTCGCGACCATCGTGGGTCGATCGGAAGGATGAGAGCCGGCCCGCGCTCTCTATGACCGCAACGGGCGTCCACTCTTCCCACTCCATTCCCAGATATATCGCTCGTCTGCCCGAGCTCCGGGTCATCGAGCGCACGTCCCGGTCGAACGCATAGACCATGCGGCTGTGTCTGTAGATGGTGGCACGCACGACACTTCCCTTTCAGCCTGGATAGTCGCGGCGGCACTTGCGGCGGGGCATCAATAGCGGTGCCCGGTCAGCTTCTCGCTCAGCTCCCACAGGCGTTGCGCCGTTTCCTCCTCGCGCGAGGCGAGCGAGCTGGTGGCTTCGCGGCTCTTGTCGAAATAGCGGCCGGAGACGCCTTCGACGTCGGCGCTGGTCGCCACATGGACGCTGGTGCGCGCGCCGGCCTCCACGTCGATGGCGGAGAGCCGCATCAAGGTCTTCAGGAACGTGGCGAAGATCCAGCCGTTGTTCTGCCCGAACCTGCTGGCGACGAAGCCGGGGTGGAGGCAGTTGGCCGTAACGGGTGTCCCCTCCAGCAGTTCCGCGAGGCGACAGGTGAAGAGGATGTTGGCGAGCTTGCTCTGCGCGTAGGCCGGCCAGCCCTTGTAGCGCCGGGTGCCCTGCGGGTCCTCCAGGTTCATCTGCCCGCTGCGATGGGCCTCGGAGGCGACGTTGACGATGCGGCCTGCAGCGCTCGCCTTCAGGCTCTCGAGCAGCAGGCCGGTCAGCAGGAAGTAGCCGAGATGGTTGAGGGCGAAGGTCATCTCGATCCCGTCGGCGCTCTCGCGGCGGCGCATGAAGATGCCGCCCACGTTGTTGACCAGCACGTCGATGGCCGTGCCGCCTCCGGCGAGGCGCTCCGCCAGCGCCCTGATCTCGGCCTGGCTGGAGAGGTCGGCCTGCTCGAAGCGCACCCGCTTGTTGCGTGATGAGCGGTGGATCGCCTTGCAGACCTCCGCGCCCTTGGCCGCGTTCCGCCCCACGAGCACGACTTCGGCGCCTCGTTCGGCCAGCGCCCGCGCCGTGACGCGGCCGATCCCGTCCGTGGCGCCGGTGACGACGCAGAGCTTGCCTTCCATGGCTCGCCTCCCGCTATACCGTCCCTGCCGCTTTCCCTTAGCTTGGCAGCCGGTTGCACGGGGTCAAGCGGCGCACGCCTACGCGGGTGTGGTCACGCGTCTCGTGCGGCCTCGGCATTCGGGGTCGACGACGACATTCTGTAGGCGAGCGCGGCGGCAAACCGCGGCTCCCCCAGGTCCAGGAGCCGCCAGGCATCCGATGGCGCGTGGGGGAAATGGAACACGCCCGTCTGATCGCCGCGCTGCATTGGCTCAGGCACTTCGAACCTGGAAGGGTTTAGGGAAAAGCCGGAACCGATGGCCTTGATAAGCGCCTCCTTCATGCTCCACAGCCGGAAGAAGAGCTGCATCTTGTCCACGCCCGCGGCGGTTGCCAGCAATTGCCGCTCCGCCGCGCCATAGACCAGGCTGCCGATGCCCTCGAAGTCGCGCCCGGCCACACGCTCCTCCACATCGACGCCGAGCCACTCGTTCTCCGCAAACGCCATCAGGCCATGCCCGCCGCTGTGGCTGACGTTGAAGCCGAGGCTCGCGCGCCGCCCACCCACCACGGCGAAGGGCTTGCCGTGTTCGAGATAGCCGAACGCGAGCTGGCGATTCGAGCACCCGAGCCGATCGCAGAGGGTGACGCGAAGGGCGGCGCGGCAAAGGACGAACTCCCGCCGGGCCCGCACCGAAAGAAATCGGCGCCAACGCGACTTCTCCTCTTCGTCCAGGAGGAGGAAGGCGCGCTGCTCGCGCTCCGAATCGGGCGCGAGGTCGACGTGAAGGATGGTCACGCCATCGGTTTCGCGCCACCGACTCCACCACGGCGCCGTTTCTATCGTCATATTCTAGCGCGGGGCGGCAGCAAAGGCGTGGCGTTGCATGGCATTTTCCTACGCCGTTTGCGACTTACCTCATCGTGAGGCGCCCGCCCCCTGGCCGCGAGCGAGGCTGAGAGCCTCGTCCCGATTCTAGTGGACATGCTTCAATTTAGGGAAGACTCGCGACAATTCGTGATGGAAATGGCAATTGGGCTTATGCTAGGCGCAAGCATCGCGTAGATCATGGTGGCATGCGAAGACGGTACAGAAGAACTTCTTATGCATGGTGCGCGCGCGAACAACATTTTGCAGCGCAACTCTAGCCCTGAGAGCAATGTCCCCGCGTCGAGTCGGAGAGATTCGGGCTCTGCTACGAAAGGATCGCCAGTAATGAACCGGCGATCACGCGATTGCGTTTTCCGGAATCGCGCGGACGCGGATTTAAACGAATTCTGCAATGGCGCTGCACGTTTGACTGCATGAATCTTCAGGAAGTCAGATGCAGATGACCAATCGAAATGTATTGGCTTCGATCTCATTCCCGATATTGTGTATGCGACTATTGATATGCCCCAATATATGTCACTTAAGAGGTGAACTGAAATATTTACATTTTGATCGCAAAAGTATACCACACTGTCATGAGCAGCCGCGGGCCATATCGAATTCCGCCGACGAGCGTGCTTGTGGCGTTCGAGAGTGCCGCTCGGCACGGCAATTTCTCTCGCGCCGCTCGTGAGCTGCGCACGTCGCAATCCGCCATCAGCCGGCACATTGCCAGCCTCGAGCGGCAACTTTCGACGCGGCTGTTCGATCGGTCGCGGACCGGGGTGAGCCTGACAGATGCGGGAAACCGCTATCGAGATGCCGTCGCCATCGGTCTCGGCGCCATCCATGCGGGTGCTGCGGAGGTCGCCGAATTATCGACCGAAGAACAGGTCGAGCTGGTGATCGCTTGCTCGGACGAAGCATCGCATCTCTTCCTGATGCCGCGATACGGTGCGCTCCAGAAAGCGCTTGGCGAGCGCGTGCAGGTACGCGTGCTGACGTATCAGCACGACATACAATACTTGCCCCCTGTTCCGCGTGCCGACGTCATCCTGAATTGGGACTCGATGGACGCCGCCTCCGAGGATCGCGTGGCCGTGATCGAGGAGGAGGTGAGACCGCTCTGCTCGCCAGGTTACGCGGCCCTGCATGCCAACGTCCTGAACGGACCGGTGACGGGCTGGGGCGGACTGACATTTCTCAGAGTTTCGCGGCCCAACGAAGGCTGGTCGTCCTGGGAGGAGTGGTTCGATGTCGTGGGACACCCGGACCCGGCTCCCCGGTATATGGGCTACGACAGCTATACCTACTCGCTGGAGGCGGCGGCGGCCGGACACGGGATTGCGATAGGCTGGCGCCACTTCATAGAGCGCTATCTTGAGTCCGGAGCGTTGGTCGCTCTCACCGATGGATTTATCAAGAGCGAGAATTGCCTGTACGCCATAGTGACCGAAAAGGGCCAACAGAGACCCATCGCACGAAAGTGCCTCGCCTTTTTCGAACAGTGCGCCTGACGCCGCAAAGGCAACTCGTTCAACGGTACGAAGATGGCCAGAGATCGTTCGGCATCGAAGAAATTTTCGGCCCATTTCTGCATTTGACGATATAGCAAGGCTGACGATACTCGGTTTCACGTGTTCCAAAGCGGGAATTTGAAGCTAAGAGTAACGAGGTTTAGGTTGGCCTCGTTTACGGACGCGTCGTTTCGGAGCATTCGTGTTAACGTTGAGTGAGTGGGTCGGGTAGACAACAGGCCTGATATTCTGAAGCGGGTCAGGACATTCCCGCATCCCCTTTGGTACCGTGCGAATCCCAAGCGGCATTGCGGGTGACATAACGGCGTAGCCGGGCGCTCGCACCTACGTCCTTACGGATATGTTCTCTTTCGAATTCGTGTTGCGTTTGGGCAACGATGCTCCGGAAAACGCAGAGCCGCGTAGGCGGATATGAAATTCAGCCCGTCCAAGAATGAGCTGCGTTGGAAGCTGTGCAACGACTCGCTCGTCCTGGTGCTGATGAAGATGGAGCCCCGCGCAATGCTGAATGCGACTGCCGGCGCCGGCAAACGGCCCCTAAGGCCCTACTGACGCACATCGTCGGACGCCGACCGAGCATGACAATAGCATTGCAACCGCTCGGCCAACGTCGCAGAAATCGGATCGAAGCTCACTGCGGGACCCGTAGAAGGAGCGTCGACGGGATCGACCGGGCCGGTCGAACAGCCGTTCGCGCACCGCGCATGGTAGGCTCCTGCGCATCAGGCGACTCGGAGCCGGGAACCGGAAGGCCCGGCTCTCGCCGGGCCTCGTGTTGCGCAATATCTAGCTGGGCGACGCGCCTTCGATACGCCCGAGCAGAGGGCTCTGATGCCAGCACACCTGCAGCCACGTGCCGTCCTTGTGGTACCAGGTCTGGGTGAAGCCCATGAAGCGCTGGCGGAAGCCGGCATCGCGCGGCTTGCCGCGAAAGGTGGAGAAGCCGCTGACATGGCCGGTGTTACCCCAGACCTTGACGTTCAGCTCGCGCGGGATCCACTTGAAGTGCTCCCACAGCCCCTTACCGCCGGCGTGGAAATCGATGTGGTCCTTGAACTCCTCCAGCGTCATCCGCCAGGGATAGTCCTCGTCCAGAATCTCGGCGCCGTCGTCGAAGGCGCTCCAGAAGGCGTCGAGGTCGCCCTCGTTGAGCCCGCGCGCCCATGCGTGAAAAGCAGCCTCCAATCCCTCCGCCGTGGCATCCTGCGTCATCGTTCCCCTCCTCGGCCCGTGTGGCGTTCCTGCCCGTTCACCTCATCATATCCGCGGCGGAAGCGCCATCGCACGGACGATCATCCCCCCTTCCCGCCTCCTGCGCGGGCCCGCGGCCTGAGGGCGGAGGCTCCTCATGGCTAGGGACGAGCGGGTCGTCCTGACCGTCGGGCACTCCAACCACCCGCTGGAGACCTTCCTCGCGCTGTTGCGAGAACACCATGTCACCGCCTTGGCCGACGTGCGCTCGGCGCCTTACAGCCGCTTCAATCCGCAGTTCAACCGCAAGGCGCTCGGAGCGAGCCTGGAGGCGATAGGCATCGGGTACGTCTTCATGGGGCGCGCGCTCGGCGGACGCCCGGACGATCCCTCCTGCTACGAGGACGGGCGCGTTCGCTACGATCGCCTGGCGCAGACGGCCCTCTATCGCGAGGGACTCGAGCGGATCACGGCGGACGCGGAGCGCGAGCGAATCGCGTTGATGTGTGCGGAGAAGGAGCCGCTGGACTGTCACCGCACGCTCCTGGTCGGCCGCTGCCTGGCCGAGCGGGGCGTTGCCGTGGCGCACATCCTCGCGGACGGCGCGCTCGAGCCGCACGACGAGACCATGGGCCGGCTGCTGGCCTCCGCAGGACTGCCGGGCGAGGACCTCCTGCATTCGCGTGAGGAGCTGATCGAGGAGGCCCTGGCCCAGCGGGAGAGGCGAATCGCCCACACGGCCAAGCCGGTCAGGCCGCCTCGATAGCCGCGGGACGATGCACCCCGGCCCGCCGGCCGAGGCGCTTGCAGGGCCTGGGGCAGGCTCCTATTGTCTTCGCGTGAGCGGGTGTAGCTCAATGGCAGAGCAGAAGCTTCCCAAGCTTACGACGAGGGTTCGATTCCCTTCACCCGCTCCATACTGCAGCGGGCCCGAGTCGCGGATGCGGCCCGGCTCCCGGTCCCGGCAAACCGGCGAGACGTGAGGGCTGCCGGGGGCGCTTCGCCGGCGCCCGGCGGCTGAGGACGCGATGACGAATCGCTCCCGCATCCTCTTCATCAACGTCGGGCACGGGCTCGACCATCTGTTCCTGCTGCTCTACCCCACGGTGGTGCTCACCCTCGAAGGGGTGTTCGGCCGTTCTTACGGCGAGCTTCTCTCCCTGGCCGTTCCGGGCTTCATCGCCTTCGCCGCGGGCACGCTGCCGGCGGGCTGGCTCGGCGACCGCTGGAGCCGGCCGGCAATGCTCGCGATCTTCTTCGTCGGCATCGGCGCATCGGCCGTCCTCACCGGATTCGCCCGCACGCCGTTCGAGCTTGCGGTCGGGCTCACGCTGATCGGCCTCTTCGCCTCGATCTATCACCCCATCGGCGTCGCCATGCTGGTCGAGGGGCGCGACAAGGTCGGCAAGCTGCTCGGGATCAACGGCGTCGCCGGAAACCTCGGGCTTGCGGCGGCCGCGATCGTGGCGGCGTCGCTGAGCGATGCGATCAGCTGGCGCGCAGCCTTCATCGTGCCGGGCGCGTTCACGATGCTGATCGGGTTCTGGTTCATCGCCGCCTGCCGGCAGTGGCGCAACCGCGGGGCGGAGTCGACGCGGCCCTCCCTGGGCTGGGACTGGGGCCGGCCTTCGCGCACCCTGTTGCGGGTGGTGGTGGTGATCGGCGTGGCGACGGCGCTCACCGGGCTCACATTCCAGACCACGACCATCGCGCTGCCCAAGCTGTTCGACGAGGGGCTGGCCGGGATCGCCGACGGTGCGCTGGGCGTCGGCGCTCTGGTCTCCATGGTCATCGCCATTGCTGCTTTCGCCCAGATCGGGGTCGGCTGGCTGATCGACCGCTACCCGGCGAAGCCGGTCTGGATTGCGGTGCTCTTCGCCCAGGCGCCGCTGATCGCCGCCGCCGGCGTGCTCGCGGGCCACGGGCTGATCGTCGTCGCGCTCGCGATGATGATGGTGGTGGTGGGCGAGATTCCCATTCAGGACGCCCTGGTCACGCGTTACACGGCCGAGCGTTGGCGCGCGCGCGTCTTCGGCATCAAGTTCCTGCTGGGCTTGGGTGCGAGCGCCGTGGCAGCGCCGCTGGTCGCAGGCCTGCACGGCATCTCCGGCGGCTTCCTCTGGCTCTTCGTGGGCCTCGGCGGCTCGGCGGCGCTGGTGGGCATCGTCGCCTTCTGGCTGCCGGGCAGCGTGGCCGGAGCACCGCAGGCGGCCGCGGCCAAGGCCGGGGTCTAACGCAGCAGGAGCACGTCGGCTTTGCTGTTGTGTTCCGTCCGCTGCCCTATGCTAAGCTCGCATCGACAACCAGACGATGCGGTCGGCGGCGCCCGCTGCCCGGCCGCAGTCGTGCGACCCTCGAACCTCAAGCAATGGGAGGCGGCTCGATGGAGTGGTATCACAAACGGAAGCAGACCAAGAAGCAGAAGTTCGACGAGGAGATGAAGGCCAAGGGGGGCATCGTCGATCCGCTGAACCCGTCGCGGCGCGGCTTCATGTCGATGGCCGGCACCGCGGCCATCGGCGCGATGGGCGTGGCCGGGGCCAACACCCTCATCGCCCTCAACAACGGCGCCAAGGCCGACGGCGAGCCGATCCCGGTCGGCGCCATGCTGCCCTACACCGGATGGGGCGCGGAGGATTCGCGCAACTTCGAGGCCGGCATCACGCTCGCGGTCGAGGAGATCAACTCCTACGGCGGCATTCACGGCCGGCCCATCGAGGTCCACTACGAGGACACCAAGGAGATCACCGCCGAGACCGTGACCTCGGCCGCGCGGCGCCTGATCGACCGGCACGAGGTGCACGCCATCATCAACGGCTACAACTCGCTCTCGGTCCGGGCCGAGTACGACACCATCGCGGATGCGGGCATTCCCTACATGCACGACAACACGCAGTATGGACACCAGTTCGCGGTGAGAGACAATCCGGATCGCTACTGGTGCATCTTCCAGGACGACCCGTCCGAGTACTACTACGGCTCGGGCCTGATCTACTTCCTCGATGAGCTCGAGAAGCTCGGCAAGTGGAAGCGCCCGAACAACAAGTTCGTGCTCTTCTCGGGCAGCATCGACTATGCGATCACCATCGCCGCTGCGGTGCGCGACACGGCTCCGCAGTTCGGCTGGGAGCTCGCGATCGATGATGTCGTGACCCAGCCAGTCGATGACTGGGGACCGGCACTGGTGCGTGCGCGGGAGGCCGACCCCGCAATCATCGCGGCGACTCACGGATTCCCGACCGATCAGACCGGTCTGGTCACCGGCTTCGCCGAGAACCCGACCAACAGCCTGGTCTACGTGCAGTACGCGCTGCAGCAGCGGGCCTTCCTCGACATCGTCAAGGAGACCGGCCAAGGCGTGTTCTGCTCGACCACCATCGGCACCCTGCAGGACGAGATCGGCAACACCTTCTCGAGGAAGATCCGCGACCGGTGGGGCGAGGACATGACCCCGATGGTCGGGGGGCAGGTGTACGACTCGTACTTCCTGTGGGCGATCGCGGCATGCCGTGCCGGCGGCACGGGCGTGCCCTACGACGGCATCGAGCAGAACAAGAAGGTCTGCACGCTCATGCGCGAATCGATCTATCGCGGCGTGGTGGGCACCATCAAGTTCATGTGGGGTCAGGCGGCACAGCCGTATCCGGCAGAGACGCCCGATCCCTCGCTCGGGATGCCGACGATCATGATGCAGTGTCAGGACTGGACCAAGGACGTGGTCTTCGTCGGGCCGGATCTCTACGCCACGGCCGACTGGATGACCCCGCCCTGGCTGACCAGCTAGGCACGATCACCCCGAAGACATAGGAACACGGTTCAACTCATGGATTCGGGGGAACGTACACCGCTGCTGGCGTGCCGTAACCTCTTCAAGTATTTCGGCGCGCTGGCAGCGGTAAACGATTTCGATCTTGACGTTTACCCGGGGGACGTGGTCGGCATCGGCGGCCCCAACGGCGCCGGCAAGACCACGTTCATCGACGTCATCTCAGGCATCAACCCCGCCACCAGCGGCGAGATCGAGCTGGAGGGGCGGGACATCTCCAAGGTCCGGCCGGACCTCATTTGCCATCGCGGCATGGCCCGCACCTTTCAACTCAACGCCGGGTTCGATTCGCTCACGATCCGGGAGAACGTGCTGATCGGCTCTGCGTTCGGCCTCGGCGATCACGGCGTGCCGGCGGTGACCTTCTCGCGCGCCGTGCGCGAACGGGTCGACCGGGCGTTGGAGCTTTGCCGGCTCAGCGATCGCGCGGAAGCGGTCGCCCGCGACGTGCCCGTGCTCGAGCGCAAACTGCTCATGCTCGCAAGTGCGGTCGCGACCGACCCCAAGCTGCTCCTCATCGACGAGCCGGTGGGCGGACTCAATCCGCACGAGGTCGACGACGTGATGGAGATCGTCGCGGGCCTCGCCGCCGAGGGCATGACGATCATCCTGATCGAGCACGTGATGCGCTTCCTGCTCCAGGTCTCGACGCGCGTCATCATCATGCATCACGGCGAGAAGATCTATGAGGGCGACACGCAAGGGCTGCTGAGCGATCGCCGCGTCGTGGAGGTCTATCTCGGCGAGGGCACGGCAGACCGCTTGCAGCACATGCTGGCGGAACGGGCGGCACCCAATGGCTGAGGCGCTCCTCTCCATTCAGAACCTTTATGCAGGGTACGAGGGACAGAGCGTCCTCAAGGACGTCTCGTTCGACGTGCCCGAAGGCGGGCTCATTACCATGCTGGGCCCCAACGGGCACGGCAAGACCACGCTGCTGCGCTGCATCGCCGGACTGCTCCGGCCGAGCGGCGGCCAAATCGAGTTCGCAGGAAGGCGGATCGAGGGCGCCGAGGCGGAGACGGTGGTCGGGCTCGGCGTCGTCCTGATCCCTCAGGGCGACATGCTCTTCCCCGACATGAGCGTCTACGACAATCTCAAGATGGGCGCCTACCTGCCGCGGGTGCGCAAGACCTTCGATCAGGAGGTCGAGAGGATCTACGAGATCCTGCCCCGGCTGAAGGAGCGCACGACGCAGCTCGCGCGCACGCTGTCCGGCGGCGAGCGCCGCATGCTCGCCATCGGCCGCGGCCTGCTCGCCGGCGGGCGCATTCTGATGATCGACGAGCCTTCTCTCGGTCTTGCGCCGATCGTCATCGACCAGATCTACGAGATCATCACCGACCTCAAGGCGTCGGGGCGCACGATGCTGCTCGTCGAAGAGAATGCGAGCCGGATCATCGACCTGGCCGACCGCATTCACCTGCTCGACACAGGCCAGATCGTCTGGGCCGGCGACGGCGAGGAGCTGCACAACAACCAGCAGATCCTCGAGACCTACCTCGGTGGCTGACGGTATCGGGCGCGCACAGTGAACTTCTTCATCCAGATCGTCGTCAGCGGCCTCACCTTCGGCGCCATGTACGCGCTGGCCGCCGTCGGGCTCGCCCTCGTCTGGGGCGCCTTCAACATGCTCAACATGGCGCACGGCATCATCATGACGCTGGGCGCCTATTTCGTCCTGGTCTGGGCCGAGCTGTTCGGTCTGCCTCTGTGGTTCGCCGGCCCCTTTGCGTTCATCGCGGGCGGGATCGTGGGCGCAGCGATCTACTTCATCTCGGCCCACTGGATGCTGACGCAGAAGAACTTCGAGGTGACGATCATCATCGCCACCTTCGGGCTCGGCATGGCGCTGGAGGCGGGCCTGTTGAAGCTGCTGCGCGAGCTGTTCCAGGCCGCGCCCTACGCCCAGCCGCTCTCGCTCGGCGCCGATTCGTTCCTCGTGGGCGACGTCCCGGTCAGCTATCAGCGCCTCATCATCTGGGCGGTCGCGGTGGTTCTCATCGTCCTCGTCGCACTCTTCCTCACCCGCACGACCATGGGGCGCGCCATTCGGGCCACCGCGCAGAACCGCGACGCGGCGCGGCTGATGGGCGTGAAGGTGAAGCGCGTCTACGTCATCGTGCTGGCACTCGCGAGCGCGCTCGCGGGCGTCGCCGGGATCATGCTGAGCTCGTTCAAGGACGTCGTGCCGCTGATGGGCCAGACGCCGATGCTCAAGGCGTTCATCGTCATCGTGCTCGCCGGCCTCGGCAACATGACCGGCGCACTCTATGCCGCGCTTTTGATCGGCATGGTGGAGGCGGCGGTGAAGGTGCTCGTGGCCGACAAGTGGGGCTTCCTCGCCATGCTCGTCGTGGTGGTCATCGCCATCATCTGGCGCCCCGCCGGGCTCTTCGGCAAGCACCAGATCGCGCGGCAGTGACGGCAGCACGATGAAGACCCGCGATTACGTCCTCTTCGCCATCCTGCTGGCCCTCGCGGCGGCGTTCCCCTTCATGGGGATACCCCGCTACATCATCGCGAGCGCGCTGCTGATGTTCTGCTACGCGACCGTGGTCAGCCAGTGGAACCTGGTGTTCGGCGTCGCCGGCATCTTCTCGCTGGCGCAGCTCGCGATCTTCGCCTTCGGCGCCTACACGACGGCGCTGATGGGCCGCTACCTCGACTGGAGCCTGTGGCCCACCTTCCCGGTCGCGGGCGCCGCCGGCGTGGTGTTCAGCTTCTTCGTCGGCCTCGCCTGCCTGAGGATGCGGGGAATCTACGTGGCCCTGCTGACGCTCGCCATCTCGCAGACCATGTTCGTGCTGATCCAGACGGACTCCGACTGCAGCGCGCTCAACAAGGTCATCAACCCCGCAACCTGCGTCTCGTTTACCGGCGGGGCGCAAGGGCTCGGCGATTTCGGCACCTTCGGCTGGCGCGAGGTGCTGGGCGGACGCAACTGGATGATGGGCGACTACTACACCATGCTGGGCCTGCTCATCGTCGCGCTCGTCTTCACGGTGGCGATGACCCAGAGCCGCATCGGCCTCGCCTTCAAGGCGTTGCGCGACAACGAGGAGCTGGCCACCTCGCGCGGGGTGAGCGTATTCAAGTACCAGCTCATCGTTTTCATGGCCTCGTCCTTCCTGACCGCCATGGCAGGGAGCTTCTACGCGGCGCACTTCGGCTCGGTCGGCTCCAACCTCGTCGCCTTCCCGCTGCTGCTCTTCCTGATCTCGATGCTGGTGGTCGGCGGCATCGGGCGCACCTGGGGGCCGCTCCTCGGCGCCGGGCTGCTGATGGTCGCGGACGAGTTCTTCAAGGAGTTCTCCGACCTGCGCAACATCGGTCTCGGGCTGGTCGTCCTGCTCTTCATGATCTTCCTGCCCGAGGGCATCGCCGGCGCGATCGAATCGATCTGCAAGCGACTCCAGCGTCTCGCATTCGTCCAACGCATCGAACGGCAATTGGCCGGGGCGCTCAGACGAGACTCGGCCACGCCCAAGTAGACTCACCGCGGAACGGACGCGATGACGCGCCGAGAGAACCGCGCATACACCGCCGTTAGCCCGCATTTCTCACCACGGTCACGGCCTGCGTCGCGCCCAGGCGTTCGATCCGCTAGGAGCGGGCCGAAGAGCGTAGCGGGGACTACGGTTGAGGCCCGCGACGACGCGGGCGGGAGCCTGGGCGCGACCCGAAGGGCG
>JAPPHR010000011.1 GCA_028820995.1 Rhodospirillales bacterium | reverse complement strand
ACCGACGATCTCGGAGTCCTTACCGAGAAAGTACCGATCGGCAAGTGGGTCGCCAACGCAATCGAGTACATCAAGGACAATTTCTTTCACGAGCTTCGCGCGTTCTCCGGCGGCCTGGACTGGGTGCTCGAAGCCTTCGCCTACTTCCTCGGTCTGATCCCGCCGCTGGCCTTCATCGCCATGGTGGCGGGCGTGGCGTTCTGGCTGCATCGCAGCATCGTGCTGGTGATCGGCGTCGTCATCGGGCTGCTTCTGATCCTCAACATCGGCTACTGGGACGAGATGCTGTTCACGGTGGTGCTCGTCTCGGCGTCCACCATCGTGTGCATCCTGGTGGGCGTGCCCACCGGCATCGCTGCGGCGCACCGGCCGTGGCTCTACCGGATGCTGCGGCCAATCCTCGACCTGATGCAGACCATCCCGCCCTTCGTCTACCTGATCCCGACGCTGACCTTCTTCGGGCTGGGCCTGGTGCCGGGCCTCATCTCCACGGTGATCTTCGCCATCCCGGCGCCGATCCGCCTCACCCACCTCGGCATCTCCAGCGCGCCGCGCCCGCTGCTGGAGGCGGGCCGGGCCTTCGGCGCCAGCGACACGCAAATCCTGCTCAAGGTCGAGCTTCCCCACGCGATGCCGACGATCATGCAGGGCATTACCCAGTGCATCATGCTCTCGCTCTCCATGGTCGTGATCGCGGCCCTCGTCGGCGCCGACGGGCTCGGCGTGCCGGTGGTGCGTGCGCTGACCACGGTCAACGTCGCCCAAGGCTTCGAGGCCGGATTGGCCATCGTGATCGTCGCCATCGTGCTCGACCGCATCCTGAAGCAGGTCGAGAGGCGCAAGGGCAGGGGCGGCACCGCCACACACTGATGGCCGTCATCACCTTCGATCGGGTCGACGTGATCTTTGGCCGGCGGGTCAAGGAGGCGCTGGCGCTGCTCGATGCCGGCGCGGACAAGGACCGCATCTTCGAAGAGACCGGCCAAGTGGTGGGCGTGCAGGACGCCTCGCTGCAAGTCGAGGCCGGCGAGATCTTCGTCCTCATGGGGCTCTCGGGCTCGGGCAAGTCGACCCTGCTCCGCTGCGTCAACGGCCTCAATCAGGCGACGCGCGGCCGGGTCCTGATCGACGACGGTGGCGCGGAGGTCGACGTCACCGATTGCGACCCCAAGCTCATGCGCAGGCTCCGCATGAACCGCGTCTCCATGGTCTTTCAGCAGTTCGCGCTGATGCCGTGGCGGACCATCGCCGCCAACGTCGCCTTCGGGCTGGAGGTGCGCGGCGTGCCCAAGGGCGAGCGCCGCAAGCGCGTGGCCGAGGTGCTCGATCAGGTGGGGCTGGGCTCCTGGCTCAACCACTACCCGCACGAGCTTTCCGGCGGGATGCAGCAGCGCGTGGGGCTCGCGCGGGCGTTCGCCACCGACGCCGAGATCCTGCTGATGGACGAGCCCTTCTCGGCCCTCGATCCGCTGATCCGCGAGCGCCTGCAGGACGAGCTGCTGGCGTTGCAGCAGACGCTGCGCCGGACCATCCTGTTCGTGAGCCACGACCTCGACGAGGCGCTCAAGATCGGCACCCGGATCGCCATCATGGAGGGCGGGCGCATCATCCAGGTCGGCCCGCCGGAGCAGATCGTCACCCAGCCTGCGGACGAGTACGTGCGACAGTTCGTCGCCAACGTGAACCCGCTCAACGTGCTCCGGGGCGTCACTCTGATGAAGCCGCTGCCGGCGCTCCGCAGCGAGGACGACGTTCACCTGCTCGACGATGCGTCCGCCATGTTCTGCCGCGTGGGCGGCGACGGCCGGCCGGAGGCGCTCTCCCTGGAAGGAGCGCCGGCGCACCTGGTGCCGTATCGCGAGGATCTCGATCTCGCCGCGCTCGGCAACGGAGAGGTCGTCGCCGGCAGCCCCGAGACCACCATGCGCACCGCGCTGGAGGTCCGCCACGCGACCGGGCGGGCGATGCCGCTGCTCGACGACGACGGCCGGCTGATCGGCGTGATCGGGGCGGCGGAGCTGGTGGCGGCGCTGGTGCACCGGGGGGCGGGCGCCGCACCGTCCGAGGAAGAGGAGGCGCCGGCGGTCGATCCGGCAGCGTCCGAACGATGAAGGGGACCACGATGGTTCGCAGGGTCCGCATTCTCGCGCTGTTCATGCTCGCGCTGATCGTCGCTCCGGCAGCCTCGGCGCACTACGTCGATCTGAACGAGGCTTTGCACAGCGAGAACACGCTGACCGTCGGCATCGCGCTCACGGGCCAGCCTTTCGCGCACAAGAGGGACGGCGTGCTGCGCGGCTTCGAGGTCGAGATGGCGCAAGCCGTCGCCGAGGCCCACGGGCTTGCGCTGGAGGTCGTCCGCCTGCCGCGCGCGAAGCTGGCGGCGGCTTTGGCGGCGGGCGAGGTCGATGTCGCCAACACGCTCGCCATGGAGGCGGAGCCGGCGGGCATCAAGACTGTGCCCTACCTGGTGGTCGGCGATCACCTGATGGTGCTACGGGGCAATCCGTTTCGTATCCGCGAGGCGGGCGATCTGAGCGGCCGGGTCACGTCGGTCACGTCGGGCTCCACCGGGGAGCAGTTCGCCCACGCGCTCAACCGGGAGTTCGAGGAGGCCGGGCGCGCACCGATGCACGTGCACTCCTTTCCCAACCACCGCTGGACTCACTTCCCGGTCTCCATGGGGCACGCCCAGGGCTACTTCATCCAGACCGTGAGCGCGGTGGCGGTGAATGCCGACCCCAACTCGCGCAACCGTCTGGTCGACGGCGTGTTCCGTCCGGTGCGCGAGGTGGGCTTCGCCATCAGGGCAGACAACGACAAGCTCCATCACGCGGTTGAGCACGCCGTGGCCGCCATGGTCGCCACCGGCAAGTACCGGCGCCTGCGGGAATCCTACGGCCTTCCGGTCGAGCTTTCGCCGTATCGATAGCCGCTACGCGCCCCTGAGGCGGGGGTCGAGGGCGTCGCGCAGGCCGTCGCCGATGTAGTTGACGCTCAGCACCGTGAGCGAGATGGCGAGGCCGGGCCAGAGCACGCGCGCGGGCGTCACCGAGATGAAGTTGGCGCCGTCGAAGAGCAGCCGCCCCCAGGTCGGGAAGTCCGGCGGGAAGCCGAGGCCCAGGAACGAGAGCGCCGATTCCGTGATGATCGCGTTGGCGATGCCAAGCGTCGCCGAGACCATGATCGGGCTCAGCACGTTGGGCAGGATGTGGCGGGTGATGATGCGCCGCCTGCGCGTGCCGATGCTGCGGGCCGCGGTCACGAACTCGCGCTCGCGCAGCGCCAGCACGTCGCCCCGCACGATGCGCGCGGTCTGCATCCAGCTCGTGATGCCGATGATGAACACCACCAGCAGGAAGATCCCGGTCTCCGGCCCGAAGGCGGCACGCAGGCTGTCCCGGAACAGCATGATCACGACCAGCAGCAGCGGTAGCAGCGGCAGCGCGAGGAACATGTCGGTGAGCCGCATCAGGAGGCCGTCGAGCCCCCTGAAGAATCCCGCGAGCACGCCCACCAGGGTGCCGAGCACCAGCGCGATGAACATCGCGGTGAAGCCGACTGCGAGGGATATGCGCCCGCCCGCCAGCACCTGGGCGAGCGTGTCGCGGCCGAGGTTGTCGGTCCCCATCGGATGCTTGAGGGAGGGGCCCTGGTTCTTCGCCAGGATGTCGAGGTAGTGCGGGTCGACGGTGTGGATCAGCGGGCCGACGGCAACCGCGAGCGCGATGGCGATGAAGACGCCGGCGCCGGCGAGCGCGCCAGTGTGGTTGCGGAAGGCGAGCCACACGTCCATCCAGAGCGAGCGGTGGCGCCCCGTCGCGCGCGAGGGGGCGGTGAGGCTGCCTGAGGGCGTCGCCGGCATCGCTCAGCCGTAGCGGATGCGCGGATCGAGGACGCCGTAGAGCACGTCCGCGATCAGGTTGAAGAGCACGATCAGCACTGCGAAGAGAAACGAGAGCGTCTGCACCAGGGGAATGTCGGCGCCCTGGATGGCGGTGATGAGAAGCTCGCCGATGCCGTTCACCCGGAAGATCTTTTCCGTGATGATAGCGCCGCCGAAGACGGTGGGGATGCCGAGGGCGATGAGCGTCACCACCGGGATCAGGCTGTTGCGCAGCACGTGGATGAACAGCACGACCCGCTCGCGCAGACCCTTGGCGCGGGCCGTGCGCACGTAGTCCTGCGTCAGGTTGTCGAGCACGGCGGCACGCATGAAGCGGCTGATCTGGGCCGCATTGAAGAGCGCCAGCACCATCACCGGCATCGCCATCTGCTTGATCTGCAGCCAGAAGCTCGCGAGATCGGTGACCCGGTGCGTGGTGTCGTAGATGGACGGCAGCCACTGCAGCGCGACGCTGAAGACGATGATCGCGAGCAGCCCGGTGAAGAACGTCGGCACCGAGAAGCCGATCATGGAGACGAAGGTGCCGAGCTGGTCGAACCACGAATACTGCCGGTAGGCCGAGACGATGCCGATCGGCACCGCAATGAGGATGCCGATGAGGTAGGAGAGCCCGACCACCCAGAGCGTCTGCGGCAGGCGCTCGATGATGAGGTCCACCACGGGGCTCCGCGTCGCCCAGGAGCGCACCCGCAGGCGCGATTCCGAATCGCCGATCTCGATGCCGAACGCCTGCTCGATGAGGTTGAGCGGCTCGTTGACGAAGAACTGCTCCATCCACCTGGCGTAGCGGATGTGGAAGGGCTGCCCGAGCCCGAGCGACTCGCGAATCTGCTCGCGCGCCTCCGCCGGGATGGTGAGCGGGAGCTGGCCGGTGGGATCGTTGGGCGCGAGATCGAGAAGGGCGAAGAGGATGAAGCTGATGGCAATCAGCGTCGGCACCGCGAAAAGGAGGCGGCGGACGATGTAGTGGGTCATCGCCCGCGCTGAAGGGGGAAGCGGCGCACGGCCGGGCGGATCACCTGCCTAGTGCCCTGATTCTGAATTTAATCCGGATATGGGATCGCCGATGGGTGATCTCTCTGACCGCGCCTCTCCCACTCGTCGTCATGCCCGGACTTGTTCCGGGCATCCACGTTCTTTGCCTTTGCTGCACGAAAAACTCGTGGATGGCCGCAACAAGTGCGGCCATGACGAGTTGGGGGCAGCACACAAGGATAGAAACTTCCGGAACGGGTCACTAGCGGTGCCAGTCCGCGATGTTCCAGAGCTCCGAATCCCACGGGTTCATGCGCACGCCCTTGAGCGTGTTCGCGTGGGCCGAAATCTTCGCCCGCCAGATGAGCGGGATGATGTACTGGTTCTGCACGATGATGTCGTTCATCCGCCTGGCGATGGCGGCGCGCTCCTCGAGCGAGGCGGTCACGGCGATCTCGGCGGCGAGCGCGTCGTATTCGGCATTGCAGGCGCGGGCGATGTTGCCGCCGAGCCACTGGTTCTCGGGCCCCGGAATCTCCGAGCACATCCAGTTCGCCATGTAGGCTTCCGGGTCCACGCCGTCGAAGTTGTTCGTGTACATCTGAATGTCGGCGTAGAACTTCATGTAGGTGTCGGAGCTCGCCGGGTCGCCGCCGAAGAACACGGCGGCGTCGATGTTGCGCAGCTCCGTCTCGACCCCGATCTGCCCCCACATCTGCTTGATCAGCGCCTGGGTGCCCTGGCGGACGGAGTTGGTGGAGGTCTGGTAGAGGATCGAGAGGCGGACGCCGTCCTTCTCGCGCACGCCGTCGTCGCCCGGCAGCCAGCCCGCCTCGTCGAGGATG
Source organism: Rhodospirillales bacterium (assembly GCA_028820995.1). Taxonomy (GTDB): domain Bacteria; phylum Pseudomonadota; class Alphaproteobacteria; order UBA828; family UBA828; genus WTGU01. The sequence goes on along the minus strand of JAPPHR010000011.1, from coordinate 16,932 downwards.
CGGTTCGCCTCCTCGATGTTCTGGGTCATGCACGCATCGTTGGCGGCCGACGCATAGACCGGTGGTGCCGGCAGCACATTGCAGGTGACCTGACCGGCGGCGCCGTAGCCGAAGTCGACCAGGATCTGGCGGTCGATGGCCAGAGACAGCGCGTGGCGCACCGCCGGGTCCGAGAGGAAGCGGTGCGGGTTGGTGCCGCCGAGGTAGAGCGAGCGCTTGTCCTTGCCCAGGTCGGGGTCATTGTCGGTCTGGTTGACCACCAGGCGCTCCACCATCGTGCCGAAGCCGGCGACGAGGGTGCCCTGGCCGTTGGCCACCATCTGCTCCAGCACCTCGGGCTCGATCTGCAGGTTCCAGGCGTAGTCGAACTCGCCGGTGGAGAGCACGGCGCGGGCGGCAGAGGTGGCGTCGCCGCCGCCCTTGAAGGTGACGGTGGCGAAGGCGGGCTTGCCGGGCTCGCGGTAGTTCTCGTTGGCCGAGAAGATGACCACGTCGTTGGCGCGGAACTCGTCCACCTTGAACGGGCCGGTGCCGATGGGGCCGAAGTTCTGCGCCGTGCAGGTCTGCGCCCTGGCGCCGGCGCAGTTCTCGAACTGCGCCTTCTGCAGGATGGGGGCGTTGGAGCCGACGAAGGGTCCGTAAGGGAAGGGCTTGGCCACGCCGAAGTGAATGCGAACGGTGTGGTCGTCCACTGCCTCGACCCCGGTGACGTCGGTGAAGCTGGAGAGGGGATTGCAGCCCATCTCCTCGTTCAGGCAGTACTCGGCGGAGAACACCACGTCGGCGGCAGTGAACGGCGTGCCGTCGGACCAGACGATGTCCTGCCGGAGCGGCCAGGTGATGGACATGAGGTCGGCCGCCACGCCACCGTTCTCCACGGTGGGGATGTCGGCGGCGAGCGCGGGCACCATCGTGCCGGAGTCGTCGTAGCGGGCCAGCGGCTCGAGCACGAGGGAGGCCGCCTCGATGTCCTTGGTGCCGCCGGAGAGGTAGGGATTGACGGTCGAGACCGCCTGCCAATAGAGGATCTTCAAGTGCCCGTCGCTGCCGCGCTCGGCCTGGGCCGAGGTCGAGAGCATTGCCACCGCGAGCGCCGCGATGGCCAGACCGATCACGCATTTTCCGAACATGCCGCGGTCCTCCTGGTGGGAGGGATGGAGCGTGCGCCTGTCAGCACGCCCCGCATCATCTGTCATCATTCCGCCAGGTGACAAGCGACCTGATGGCCCCGGCGAAGCGTGCGCCATTCCGGCGCGCGCTGCGAGCATTCGGGCTCGGCGACCGGGCAACGCGTGCTGAAGCGGCAGCCCGGCGGCGGGGCGGCCGGGCTCGGCACGTCGCCCTCCAGGATGATGCGCTTTCGCCTGGCCTCGCGTTCGGGATCGTGTGTGGGCACGGCCGAGAGCAGCGCGCGGGTGTAGGGATGGAGCGGCTCCTCGTAGAGCGCATCGCTCTCCGCCAGCTCGACGATCTTGCCGAGGTACATCACCGCGACCCGGTCGGCGACGTGGCGGACCATGCGCAGGTCGTGGGAAATGAAGAGGTAGGTGAGGCCGAAGCGCTCCTGCAGCTCCTTCAGAAGGTTCACCACCTGCGCCTGGATCGAGACATCGAGCGCGGCGATGGGCTCGTCGCAGACGATGAACTCAGGCTTGAGGGCGAGCGCGCGGGCCACGCCGATGCGCTGGCGCTGCCCGCCGGAGAACTCGTGCGGGTAGCGGTTGGCGAAGGCGGGGTCGAGGCCCACGGCCTCCAGCAGCGCCTCCACGCGCTCCCGCAAGGCCGCGCCCGCCGCCTCCCCGTGCTCGCGCAGTGGCTCGCCGACGATGCTGCCCACCGTCATGCGCGGGTTCAGGCTGTCCTGCGGGTCCTGGAAGATCATCTGCATGTGCGGGCGGAGCCTTCGCAGCGCCTCGCCCTGCAGCGCCGTGATGTCCTCGCCGCGAAAGGTCACCCGCCCCGCCGTCGGCGGATAGAGGCGCAGGATGATGCGGCCGACGGTCGACTTGCCGCAGCCGCTCTCGCCCACAAGGCCCAGCGTCTCGCGGGGATGGATGGCGAAGTCGAGCCCGTCCACCGCGCGCACGGAGCCCACCTTGCGGCGCAGCACGCCCCGCATGATGGGGAAGTGCTTGGTCAAATTCTCGACCGCGACAAGGGGCTCAGGCGGCACGGGGCACTCCGGCCTCTGCGTCGTACCAGCAGGCGACCTCGTGGCTCTCCGTGACCGCCGCAAGCGCCGGGTTCTCCGCGTGGCAGCGGGCGAAGGCGTGGGCGCAGCGGGGCGCGAAGGGGCACGCATCCGGCGCGCGCACCAGCGTCGGCGGCTGGCCGGGGATGCTGGCGAGCCGTTCACCGCGGCTGCCGCCCTCGATCTTCGGCAGCGCACGCAGGAGACTCCGCGTGTAGGGGTGCTGGGGGCGCGCATAGAGGGAACGCACGTCCGCCCGCTCGACCGCCTGCCCGCCGTACATCACCATCACCCGGTCGGCGAGGCCGGCGACGACGCCGAGGTCGTGGGTGATCCAGACGATCGCCATGCCGCGCTCGCGCCTGAGCCGCTGCAGCAGGTCGAGGATCTGCGCCTGGATGGTGGCGTCGAGCGCGGTGGTGGGCTCGTCGGCGATCAGCACCTTGGGATCGCAGGCGAGCGCCATGGCGATCATCACGCGCTGGCGCATCCCGCCCGAGAACTGGTGGGGGAAGTCGCCGAGCCGGCTGTCTGCCGCCGGGATGCCGACTCCCTCCAGCAGCGCCGCCGCCCGGCGCCGCGCCGCGCGCCGGCTCAAGCCCAGATGGGTCCTGAGCGGCTCGGTGAGCTGGTAGCCGACGCTCAGCACCGGGTTGAGCGAGGCCATCGGGTCCTGGAAGATGAACCCGACCTTGGCGCCGCGCACGTGGCGAAGGCGTGCAGGATCGAGCGCGAGCAGGTCCTCGCCGTCGAGCAGGGCCTGGCCCGAGACGATCTCCGCCGGCGGCATGGGCAGCAGCTTGAGCAGCGAGAGCATGGTCACGCTCTTGCCCGACCCGCTCTCCCCCACGACGCCCAGCAGCTCGCCCTCGTGCAGATCGAAGCCGATGCCGTTGACCGCATGCACCGCGCCGTCCGGGGTGCGGAAGCGCGTGCGCAGGTCTCGCACGGAGAGCACGGGTTGGCGGCTGGCGGGGCCTGCTACCGGTTCGACCTGTCTATCCTCTTCAGCCGCGGTCATGCCCCAACCTCTGCGGTCTTCATGCGTGCCAAGCATAGGCTCCGCGATCCTAACCGTCGCGCGATCCGGCATGCTAGTCTCCCGCGCCGAATTCGGGCGCGGCGAGGACGGACAGCGGGGCGGAGATGACGGTGCAGGGCAGGGAGCGGCTGGATTCCGCCGACATCGTGGTGATCGGCGCGGGGATCATGGGGGCGAGCATCGCCTTCCAGCTCACGCGGCAGTCGAAGCGCAAGGTCGTGGTGGTGGACGAGCGGCCGCCGGTGGGCGGCATGTCGGGCCGCACCTTCGGGCAGATCCGCCAGCACTACTCCAACGCGCTGATGGTCGAGATGGCCATCCGGGGCTTCGAGGTTCTGAACAACTGGCGGGCGGAGGTTGGCGTCGGCGACCCCGGCTACGTCAAGCTCGGCTACCTGCTGCTGGTCGTCGAGGCGCAGGTGGAGGCCTGCCGGCGCAACGTCGATCTCGGCCGCCAGCTCGGCGTCGACACGCGCTTCGCCAGCCCAAACGAGATCGAGGCGCTGGAGCCGGCGCTCGTCACCGACGACCTCGCCGGCGGCGCCTGGGAGCCCAACGGCGGCTACATCGACGTGACCCGCATGGTGCTGAGCTGGCTCGGCGCAGCACAGGCGGCGGGGGCGACGCTCCATTCCGGCCTTCGCGTAGAGGGCATCGCCACGGCGGGGGGCCGCGTCGTGGGCGTGGACACGGCCCAGGGCCGCATCGAGGCGCCCGTGGTGATCTGCGCGGCCGGTGCGTGGACCACCGACCTGCTCGCGCCCGTCGGCGTGGACGCGCCGATCGAGCGCCGCCGCCTCGACATGGCGTATCTGGAACAGCCGCCGGGCCGGCCCACGATCCGCACCTGCATCACCGACGGCAACTCCAACGTGGTGATGCGGCCCGACATGGGGCCGTATCTGCTGGCGGTCGCCTATCCCAACGAGATGCCGGAAGTCGCCGATCCTGCCGCACCGGCGCCGGCCGAGGACGAGGCGCTGCATCGGACCCGCCTCGACAAGGCGCTGGCCGAGCGGCTGCCGGACTTCGTCGATGCCAGGGTCGTGCGCACCGTCTCGGGCGCCTACGACATCACGCCGGACTTTCACCCGATCCTGGGCTGGGCGCCGGGGCTGGTAGGCCTCTACCTCGCCGCCGGCTTCTCGGGCCACGGGCTCAAGCTCTCGCCTGCGGTGGGCGAGTGCGTGGCCGCTGCCGTGCTGGAAGCGGAATCGCCCTTCGACATCCGCCCGCTCCGGCCCACGCGCTTCGCCGACGGCGAGCCCATGTACCTCGCCTACGGGCCATCCGCGCGCGCCTGACGCCGCGACCGCTCCCTCCTTTCACTCGTTCCGGGCATCCACGTTCTTTGCCTCTACTGCGCGAAAAACTCGTGGATGGCCGCAACACGTGCGGCCATGACGGGAAGGGGAATGTCCGCACAAACGCGGAGGAAGTTCAGTAGCGGGACCCTACGGGTCCCGGCTGAGGCCTCGCTCCTCCAGCGCGTCGAGGTAGGTGCGCCAGATCGCGTCGCGGTTCTCGGCGAGGTGGCGCAGGTAGGACCACGTGTAGATGCCGGTGGTGTGCAGATCGTCGAAGTGGAGGCGGACGGCGTAGTTGCCGACCGGCTCGATCAGGGTGATGCCGACGTGGCGGCGGCCGGGCACGATGGTCTTGCCCTCGCCATGCCCCCTGACTTCGGCGGAAGGGCTCTCCACCCGCAGCAGCTCGGCCGGCAGGCTGCACCGGAGGTCGTCGTCGAAGTCGACTTCGAGAGACTTCTCGGCGCTCTTGTAGCGAAGCTCGACGGGCCAGGGCCGATCCTCGAAGGGTGTGCTCACCGAGCCTCGCCTTCCTCCAGCGGCCGCGCCTCGTCCGGCAGCATGATCGGGATGCCGTCCCGGATCGGGAAGGCGAGCTTGGCCTTGTCGCTGATGAGCTCCTGCTTCTCCACGTCGTAGCGCAGCGATTCCTTGGTGATCGGGCAGACCAGGATCTCCAGCAGCTTGGGATCGACCGTGGCCCGTTCGTCTGCCATCGCAGCCGCCTCCCTCACTGCATCCGGGGCTGCGACCCGGACGAGCCGTGCACCGCCATCTCGAACAGCGCCTGCATCATGTCGAGGCGCTCGCTCTCGCCCGAGCATTCCAGCAGCGCCTGCTTCTCGTTGGGCTCGAAGGGGCAGGCCATCGCGAGGCAGGTGACCAGGGCGTCGTCGTCGGCCCGGTCGATCGCGTCCCAGTCGGCGGTAAGCCCGTGGCGGTCGAAGTAGGAGCGCAGCGCCGGGATCAGGCGGCCGCGATCGACGGTGAGCGGCGCGGGCTCCGGCAGGTCGCCCGCGAAGCGGCCGTAGTCGGCACTCACGCGGCGGTAGAGCAGGCCGTCCGCCTCCAGCTCGCGCGCGATGGCAAAGCGGCAGACGCCGCTAAGCGTGATCAGGAAGCGGTTGTCCGGCGTCTCCGAGAACGACGTGATTCGGCCGGCGCAGCCGACGGGATAGACCTCGGGCGTGTCCAGCTTGGCGGTGGGATCGGCCGGCTGGATCATGCCGATCATCCGGTGCGAGGCCATGGCGTCCTGGGTCATCTGCAGGTAGCGGGGCTCGAAGATGTTGAGCGGGAGCCGCCCGCGCGGCAGCAGCATCACGCCAGGAAGCGGGAAGATGGGGATGACGCGCGGCAGCTCGTCGAGGCCGCCCGTCTCGTTGCCGGCGCTCACCGCATGCCTCAGGAGAACAGGATGGACGAGAGCTTGCGCCGGCCGGCGACGGTGAGCGGGTCTGTGTGGCCGAGGGCCTCGAACAGCTTGAGCAGTTGCTGGCGGGCCGCCTCGTCGTTCCAGGCTCGGTCCCGGCGAATGATCTCGATCAGCTCGTCGATGGCCTGCTCGCTGCGCCCGGCGCCGTGGTGGGCCATGGCGAGGTCGAAGCGGGCCTGGTGATCGCCGGGGTCCTGGGCCAGCTGCGCCTGCAGCGCGGCGGTATCGGCATCGCCCTCGCCGGCCTGCTCGGCAAGCGAGAGCGCCGAGATCGCGCCCTCCACGTCGGCGTCTTTCAGCGCGTCGTCATCGAGCCCGTCCACCAGCTCGCGGGCCTCCGCGAGGTCGCCGGCGGCGACGAGGCAGCGCACCAGCCCCGCGATCGCCGCCGTCTCTCCCGGCACCTGCCGCAGGATCTGGCCGTAGATGTTGGACGCAGTCGCATGGTCGCCCTCATCCAAAGCCTGCTTGGCCTGCTCCAGGGCCTGCTCCAACGGCGAGGGGCCCATCGGCCCGACCAGCCGCTCCACGAACTGCTTGATCTGGCTTTCCGGCTGGGCGCCGATGAAGCCGTCGACCGGCTGCCCCTGCTGGAAGGCGAAGACCGCCGGAATCGACTGGATGCGGAGCTGCTGCGCGATCTCCGGATTCTCGTCGATGTTGACCTTGACCAGCGCCACCTTGCCGCCGGCGGCCCCCACCGTCTTTTCCAAGATCGGCGCAATCTGCTTGCAGGGGCCGCACCAGGGCGCCCAGAAATCGACGATCACGGGGGTCGCGTGCGACGCTTCGATCACGTCCGCGGCGAAGCTCTGAGTCGTCGCGTCCTTCGGCTGCGCGGCGCCGCCGGCCGCCTGGCCGATGAGGGTATCCATACCCGTGTGCTCCCGGCTGGAGAGAGTGCGGTTGGGCAAGATTACATGGCAGCTTGCAGCGAGGCTTGCAAGCCTGCCACGGTGCGGCCGCGCGCCATCGCCCCGCGCGGGCGCGGGTCAGTCAAGGAAAGGGGTGCGCCGCGACCGGACGGGGAGTCCGGCGCGGCGCTTACGCCCCTACTTGATCATCGAGAAGATGATCGCAGGCACCAGCGGCTCGCCGTCCGGCTGAATCGCTTCGATGCAGATGTTCGCATCGGGATTGCTGGCCGACATCATCACTTCGAGCATGTCGCCCGCCTCCATGGGCACGATGCCCTGGGAGATGATGACGTCCTTGGCCAGGCTTCCTTCGTCCTGACAAAGCTGGACGTTGGAGTTGCCGACATCGGCGCCGTTGACCCGCAGCCAGAGGTCGAAGCACCCGTAGGGGCCTCCGCCCTCGCGGCCCACCTGGGGCGCGGCGAAGATCAGATAAGGCCCGGCTTTACCGACGGTGATCTGATTGTTGGCCATATCGATGCCATTGGCCGCATCGATGATGTCCATCGCCACCACCTCGGGCGCCGTGCCCGGGCACTGAGTCACCGATGACGACGCCTGCAGGTATTGGCCCGCATGGGCCACACCGGCCGACGCTATTAGAGCTACTAATGTCAAGACAAGCTTCTTCATGGTCCGATCCTCCCTGTTGGATTTGACCACTCAATAGGTTAGCCCATTAGGTATCGATGATCGTGCGAATTCGCGTCTCATTGCGCGCCTCAGCGGCGGTCTGAAGGAGCAAAATCGGTTTACGCGGCCGTGCGCAGCCGATAGACCACGCCGATGGTGTTTCGCCGGCAGCCGATTCTCGCGCTCGTGGCTCTGCTTGTGCTTGCAGGGTTCGCGTCCCCCGCTGCGGCGGAGAACGAAGCTCTTGAGCCGCTCGCCATCGAAACGGCGGCGGGCGTTCACACCCTTATGGTGGAGGTCGCCGACACGGCGGAGGAGCGCGGCGTCGGCCTCATGCACCGCAGCGAGCTTGCGCCCGATCGCGGCATGCTCTTCGACTACGGCGCAACGCGGCAGGCCACCATGTGGATGAAGAACACGCTGATCTCCCTCGACATGTTCTTCGCCGAAAGCGACGGCCGCATCGTCACCATTGCGGAGCGGACGACGCCGCTCTCCGAGAAGCGGATTCACTCCGGCCAGCCGGTCCGCTTCGTGCTGGAAATGATCGGCGGCAGCGCCGAGCGCCTGGGCATCGCGCCCGGCGATCGCCTGCGCCACGCGCTGATCGAGCGCCCATGAGCGAGGCACGGCTCAAGACCGAGGTGCTGGTGCAGGCGGGATTCCGCTATTGCCAGCAGGCGCTGCTCGCCGCCGCGCTCAGGCGGCGCGGCGATTCGGATGCCGGGGCGCTGCTGGTGAAGGTCAGCCGTCTCGACGGCACGGCGGCGGTCTTCGCGCGCACGCAATCGCTCGACGGCGACCTCACCTGGCGCCGCGCCACGGGCGAGGGCTGGATTCCCGAAGACGACGCCGAGGCGCGGCTCGCGCGGGAGATCGACTTCGATCCCGACGTCTGGATCGTCGAGGTCGAGGACCCCGAGGGCCGCAATCCCTTCGCGACGCTGACCGGCTGAACGACTAACCCGAGCGCAGGTAGCGCACCGCCATGTCGCGATCGAAGAGGTAGAGCAGGGTACGCAGCGCCCGGCCGCGCTCGGACTCGAGTTCCGGGTCGCGCTCGAGGACGAGGCGCACGTCGTCGCGGGCGACCGCCAGCAGCTCTTCGTGGACGGCGAGGTCGGCGAGATGGAACGCCGGCATGCCGCTCTGGCGCGTGCCCAGAAGCTCGCCTGCGCCCCTTAGACGAAGATCCTCCTCGGCGATGCGGAAGCCGTCGTCTGTCTCGCGCAGGATGGCGATGCGCGAGCGTGCCGTCTCGCCGAGCGGCGCGGCGTAGAGCAGCAGGCAGGTGCCGGGCTTCTCGCCGCGCCCGACCCGCCCGCGCAGCTGGTGAAGCTGGGCGAGGCCGAAGCGCTCGGCGTGCTCGACGATCATGATGGTGGCCGCGGGCACGTCGACGCCGACCTCGACCACCGTCGTCGCCACCAGGATGTCGGCGCCGTCGCCGGCGAAGGCGGCCATTGCGGCGTCCTTCTCCGCCGGCTTCATGCGGCCGTGGATGAGCGCCACGCGCTCGCCGAAGGCCTCCGCCAGCCTGGCGTGCCGGTCGGTCGCGGCGGCGAGGTCCACGGCCTCCGAGTCGTCCACCAGCGGGCAGACCCAGTAGACCTTGGCGCCGGCGGCGCGCGCGCGGCGCACGGCGGCGACGACCTCCTCCAGCCGCTCCAGCGGCATGGCGCGGGTCGCCACGGCGGCCCGGCCCGGCAACCGCCCCAGGATGCGGGAGACGTCCATGTCGCCATAGGCGGTGAGCACGAGCGAGCGCGGGATCGGCGTCGCGGTCATCACCAGCAGGTCTGCCGCGGGCCCCTTGCGCGCGAGCATCATGCGCTGGTGCACGCCGAAGCGATGCTGCTCGTCGACCACGGCGAGCGCCAGGTCCTTGAATTCGACGCCCTTCTGAAAGAGCGCGTGGGTGCCGACCAGGATATCGACCTCGCCGGCGGCGAGCGCCGCCAGTGTCCTCTCGCGGGCGCGGCCCGTGTCCCGCCCCGTGAGCAGGGCGTGGGAGACGCCGCTGTCCGCAAGCAGAGCGCCGAGCGTCTCGGCGTGCTGGTTCGCCAGCAGCTCGGTCGGCACCATCAGTGCGGCCTGCGCGCCGGCCTCGACGGCAACCAGCATGGCGAGCAGCGCCACGACGGTCTTGCCGCTGCCGACGTCGCCCTGGAGGAGGCGGAGCATGCGGCGTTCCTTCGCGAGGTCGTCGGCGATCTCGGCGGCGGCGGCGCGCTGGCTCTCGGTCAACGTGAAGGGCAGCGTCGCTTCGATTTTGGCGCGGAGCCGGCCGTCGCCGGCGATGGACCGGCCGCGCCCGCCTCTGGCGGAGCGGCGGACCAGGGCCAGCGCAAGCTGGTTCGCCAGCAGCTCGTCGTAGGCAAGCCGCGAGCGGGCAGCCGTATCGGGCTCCAGGTCGGCGGGGCTCTCGGGCGCGTGGGCCGCGGCGAGAGCCCCGTTCCAGGGCGGCCAGTGGCGGGCGTCCACCAGGCGGGGCTCGATCCATTCGGGAACGGTCGGCGCTCGTGCCAGCGCGGCGCGCACCGCGCGGGTCATCGGCTTCAGCGTGACGCCCGCGGTCAGCGGATAGATGGGCTCCACCGTCTGGACGCTGTCCCGCTCGTCGAGCGGCGCGATGTGATCGGGGTGCACCATCTGGATTTCGTTGCCGTAGTGCTCGACGCGCCCGCTCACCACCCGCAGGGACCCTTTGGGCAGCTTCTGGTGCAGCCAGTCGCCCTTCACGTGGAAGAAGACCAGCGTCAGAAACCCCGTCTCGTCGGAGCAAAGGACCTTGGTGGGGCGCCGCCGGTCGGGCGACGGCACGTGCGCGTCGACCCGCACCGTGAGCGTCGCGGTGGCGCCGTCCTCCGCCTCCATGACCTTCGGTGCGTGGCGCCGGTCGATCAGGCCCGACGGCAGATGCCAAAGCAGGTGCACCACCAGCGGCCCGGCCAGCCGCTCGTAGGCCTGCGCGGTGCGGGCGCCGACCCCCGGAAGCACCGTCGCCGGCGCGAACAGCGGGTTGAGGATTGCCGGGCGCATGGTCCGGGTACCCTATCCGGGCGACCGGGCGGCGGCTATGGTTAGCCAACCGTATCGAGCGACGGAGGAGGCCCATGTCAGGCGCAGACACCCATCAGGCCACGTGCCAGTGCGGGCAGTTGCGGTTGACGGCGGTCGGCGATCCCGACCTCGTCATGGCGTGCAACTGTCTCGCCTGCCAGCGGCGCACCGGCAGCCCCTTCGGCATGGGCGCATACTTCCGCAAGGAGGTCGCCACGACGGAGGGCGAGCCGCGAATCCACTCGCGCGTGGCCGATTCAGGCCTGGGCGTTTCCATCCGCTTTTGCCCCGATTGCGGGACGAGCGTCTATTGGACCGCGGAGATTCGCCCCGAGCACGTCGGCGTCGCGGTCGGCTGCTTCGGCGACCCCGGCTTCGTCGAGCCCGCGCGTGTGCTCTGGAGCCAGAGCAAGCACCCCTGGATTAAATTCCCTGACGGCGTGCCCGAGTTCTCCAAGGGGGCGCCCCGGCCGGCGGCTGAGGGCTGAGCGGGAACGCGCATTCCAGGAAGAGCACGCCGACGGCTTCGCGCTCGCCGCAGCGCGGCTGCCGCGAAAATGTTCAGGTCCATTCAGTCCGAAGGCGCTTCCTGGACCGGATCCGCGGGCACGCGCCTCTTCGTCACTTGACCTGACCGAACTTCAGCAGGTTGCCGCTGGGGTCCCACACATACAGCTCGTCCGTGCCCCACGGCGTTTCGACGACCTCACCCACATCGATGCGCTTGGCGAAGTCTGCGTGCAGCGCGTGAATGTCGTTCACGCGGACGTAGCAGGAAGTGTTCTCGGCGACGTGCCTGTCCGTGCAAAGCCAGAAATGGATCTCGATGTGCTCGCGGATGGCGATGCCGTAGTTGTGGTCGCCAACGTCGTGCGTTTCGAACCCGAGCTTGTGGAAGAAGTCGAGCGAGGCCGCCATATCCAGCGAGGCGAGCACGGGAATGGCGCGCTCGAACAGGGATGTCTCGCCCGGCATCGGTCGTCTCCCTTCCGTTCGGCGGCGCCTAATAGGGCACGCCGACGGCCCGGCAGAGGAAGGCGGTGAACGCGCCGCCCGCGCGGGCGATCCCTGCGAAGCGGTCGAGGAAGTCGGGTCGCACCGCCTCTTCCTCCGGGATGTCGGCAATAACGACGAAGTCCTTGCGCTTGAGGTCCTCGATCAGCGGGTGCTCGGGATCGTAGCCGCGCGGCGGGCGCTTGAGCGCCTCGCCCGCTAGGCGGAAGGTCCGGCAGAAATCGTCGCCCGCGGTGATGCGCGTCCATTCCTGCGGCCGTTCGACGAGCGCGTCGCGAATTCGCCCGAGGGTGGGACTGTCCGGGTGCCAGACGCCGCAGCCGACGAAGCACATCCCAGGCTCCAGGTGCAGGTAGAAGCCGGGCGCGTGCGCGTCCTTGCCCGCCTCGTGGCGGAAGTGGGCGCCGACGTTGGTCTTGTAGGGCGTCTTGTCCTTCGAGAACCGCGTGTCCCGATAGATGCGGAAGAGCGAGCCGCCGTTCGCCCGTGGATCGGCGCGGAAGTGCGGGCTGATCTCCGCCAGCGGCTCCGCGAAGGCCTGGATGAAGTCGAGCATGGGGTCGCGCACCTCGGCCCGGTAGCGCGCCTTGTTCGCCTCGAACCACGGCCGCTCATTGTTGGCCTTGAGCTCGCGCAGGAAGTCGAACAGGGCGAACGTAATTGGTTGCGCGGTCATGGACTCCTCTCCGGGCAAGGGCGCAGGGCTAGCAACATCGCATAGCCGGGGCAGCGGCCAAAGAGCCGTGCTAGATTGAGCGCGTCTGATCCCCACAACGTCAGAGACACCCGATGGCACTCGCCCAAGCGACCGCCCCGCAGCCCGAAACCGCACCCAGCGAGCCGATCGCACGCACGCTCGCGCGCTTCACCCGCGAACTGGCGCTCGACGACGTGCCCGAGGCGGTGGTCGAACGCGCCAAGCTGCACATCCTCGACGCGCTGGGGATCGGCCTTGCGGCGTCCCGCTACGACTTCAGCCACAAGACGCTGACCGCCATCCACGGCCTCGCCGGCGACGGGCCCTATCCCGTGATCGGGATGCCGGCGGCGCTGCCGCTGCGCGACGCGGCGCAGATGAACGGATTCCTGATTCACGGCCTCGACTACGACGACACCCACGTCGGCGGAGTCATCCACGCCACGGCGAGCGCGGTGCCGACGGTGATGGCCGCCGGGCAGCGGCACGGCGCCTCGGGGCGGGAGACGCTCGCGGCCTATCTCGCGGCCATCGAGGGCGCGGCGCGGATCGCCGCCGCCGCCCAGGGCGGGTTCCATCGCTTAGGGTTCCATCCCACCGGCATGGTGGGCGTGTTCGGCGCTGCGCTCGCGGCGGGCCGGCTCGCAGGCATGACCGAGGCGCAGCTCGCCCATGCCCAGGGCATCGCGCTCAGCATGGCGTCTGGCAGCCTGCAATTCCTTGATGACGGTGCCTGGACCAAGCGGATGCACCCCGGCTGGGCGTCCGTCGCCGGGATCAGCGCCGCGGCCCTCGCCCAGCAGGGTTTCCGGGGACCGGCCGAGCCCTACGAAGGGCGCTTCGGCCTCTACGCGCTCTACGGCGCCCACGATGCGACGATCGACTGGCCGGTGTGCACGGCCGGCCTCGGCGAGGACTGGGAGATGCTGCGCATCGGCATCAAGCCCTATCCGGCGTGCCATCTGGTGCATGCGCTCGGCGATGCGGCGCAGGCGTTGCGCGACGCGCACGGACTCGCGCCCGACGACGTGGAGAGCGTGGACGCGCTCATCGGCGAGGGCTGCGTCAGCGTCGTGTGCGAGCCGGAGGCGGCCAAGAGGCGCCCGGCGAGCGCCTACGAGGCGCAGTTCAGCGTGCACTACATGATCGCGAGCGTGCTGGCCCGCGGGCGCTTCACCCTGGCAGAGCTGGAGCCCGAGGCCTACACGGACCCGGCGGTGCTCGCGCTCTGCGACCGGATCCGCTACCGCGTCGATCCCGACTCGGCCTTCCCGACCTACTACTCGGGCGAGGTGGTCATCCGCACGACTGGCGGCCGCACGCTCAGGCATCGCGAGCAGGTGAACCGCGGCGCCGATACCCGGCCGCTCGGCGCCGACGAAATCGTCGCCAAGTTCCGCGACAACGCGGCGATGACGCTGGCGCCCGAACGGGCCGAACGTGCGCTGGACGCGATCATGACGCTCGACGGGGCCTCGACGCCAGCGGAGGTCGCGCGGCTCCTCAGCCTCGCTTGATTCGGAGCGAAGCAGGCGTTTCGGAGATGACCGCACGCATCGCCATACCGGCCGAGGGAGTCGCCGCCTTTTGCGAGCGCTGGCAGGTGAGGGAGATGGCGCTGTTCGGCTCCGTCCTGCGGGACGATTTCGGGCCCGACAGCGACATCGACGTGCTGGTCGCGTTCGAGGACGGTGCCCGCCACACGCTCTTCAACATGGTCGAGATGGGGGAAGAGCTGAAAGCGATCTTCGGCCGCGACGTCGATCTGGTCAGCCGGCGCGGCATCGAGCGGAGCAGCAATCACCTGCGCCGAGAGGCCATCTTGGGGTCTGCTGAAACTATCCATGAATCGTGACGCCATACACCTTGCGGACATCATCAAGTCCGCGCGCATGATTCGGGACTACGTTTCAGGAACAACGCACCGAGATTTCTTGGCGAATACTCAGCTGCAGGATTCCGTAATCCGCCGCCTCGAAATCATCGGGGAGGCGGCGGGGCGTGTCTCGCGGCAATGTCGCGACGAGAACCCCGACATTCCGTGGTCCCAAATGAGGGGAATGAGAAACTGGGTCATCCACCGCTATGACGATGTCGACATGGATGTCGTCTGGGAGACGGTGGAGCAGGATATTCCGCTCCTGATCGCCCAACTTGAGGGGTTGGTCTCGGAGGAGCGGTCGTAGTATCGGGGCCGGGGCGAGGACCGCCTATACGGCCTGGGCGATGCGGGCCGGGTCGCCGGTGTCGAGGGTGGTGACGCGGCGCATTTCTCGCCGGTGCTGCGTGTCGTCGAACGGCCGCGCGCGGTGCATGGTGGCGCGGTTGTCCCAGATCAGGAAATCGCCGCTCTGCCACGAGTGCCGGTAGACGTGCCCGGGTCCTGTCGCATGCTCCATGAGGTCGCGCAGCAGGAGGCGGCCGTCGGGGACGGGCCGGTCGAGGATCCGCGACGCGTGCGACGCGAGGTAGAGGGAGCGCCGCCCGGTGCGCGGGTTCTTCAGAACCAGGGGCTGGATGGCGCCCTTGAGCCGGTCGCTCTCCTCCTCCGAGAACTCGAAGCCCAGTGTCACCCGTGAATACGCGATCGAATGGTGCACGCGCAGGCCTTCGAGGCTTGCCTTGGTCTCGTCCGCCAGCGCGTCGTAGGCGGCCCGCATGTCCGCGAACTCGGTGTCGGACGCGACCGGCGGCAGCACGAGGGCGGCCAGCATCGAGTAACGGCCGCGCGGGTCCTGGAACGACGCGTCGGTGTGCCAGAGGCGGTTTGCGATACCGTACTGGCGCTTCCGGTCGTCCGCGTCCAGGACCTCACCGTCCGCGCCGACATTCGAGACATCGGTGAGCGCTTCGTCGCCGAAGCGGCTCTTCGCCAGCACGCTGATGCCGGTCTTGCGGTGGAGCCCGCCTCCGTCGAGACGGGTGGCGAAGGCGAGTTGATCCGCGCTCGATAACGCCTGGTCCCGGAACACGAGCACCGCGTGCTCGTCCATGCCCGCCCGGATCCGCTCGAGCGTCTCCGAGTCGTGCACACGGCGAAGATCGACACCGCCCGCCTCGGCGGCGAACAGGGGATGGAGCTTGCGGAACTGGAGCGTCATCGGGTCTCGCCCGTCTGCGGGCCCGTTTCGATCGGGAGATCGGGGTCGTGCGCCCACTCGCCCATCGAGCCGTCATAGAGAGTGAGGTCACGGTAACCGAGTTGGTGGAGGAGGAACAGGCCGACGGTGGCGGAGATGCCGCCGCCGCAATAGGCGACGACGTGACGGTCCGGGGTGATGCCGGCCTCTTCGTGGAGCCGCCGTGCTTCCTCCAGCGGCACGAAGGCGCCGTTCGACGACGGATCGAGCAGGCTGGCCGCAGGCACGTTGACGCTCCCCGGGATGCGCCCCGGTCGCCCGTAGCGGCTCGGCCCTTCGCCCAGGTGAAACTCGGGCGCAAGCGCGTTCACCGCGGCGGTGCCGGCGTCGCCCAGCCGGGACAGCACGTGGTCCCGGTCCACGAACCGGCCCGGCTTCGGCGTCGCGGTGAAGCGCGCCGGCGGGTGGCGGCCGGGTTCGGCGGAAACGGGGCGCCCCTCCGCCTGCCACTTCTCCCAGCCGCCGTCGAGCACCGCCGCCCGGTCGAAGCCGAACGCGCGCAGCATCCACCAGACCCGGGTCGCCCACATGACGCTGCCGGCGGAGTAGAGCACGACGCGGCAGTCGTCGCCGATGCCGAGCGCGCCCATGGCGCCCGCGAAGCGTTCGGCATCGGGCGCCATGAACTTGAGGCGCGTGTCGGGATCGGAGATCTGCCCCTGGATGTCGAGGAATAGGGCGCCGGGGATATGCTCTGCGTCGTACTCGGCCCGGCCGGGGACGACCCGGTAGGGAGCGTCGTCGCCCGGCTCCGCCGGCTTGAGCCATGTCGTGCAGTCCACGATGCGAAGCGCGGGCGCACCGAGCATCGCTTCGAGCGCGCCGGTCTCGATCAGAGCCTGCGGCTCGCGCCAGGTCGAGAGGTCGGTTCGGCCCTCGGTCATCGACGGTCTCCTTGCGATCGTTCCCAGCGCGCGAAGTGTTGCCAGACTGCACCGCAAATCAAGATCAGGCTGGCCGGCAAAGCAAGCGCGTTGAGCGTGTGGATCAAGAGTACAGCGGCGCGGAGCGGACGCGCGGTCTTGCCGCTCGTGGAGAAGCGGGGGGCGTTCCGATAGACTGGCGAGCGGCGTTCATGCGCGTTCGACGACATATCGAGGACCCTCAATGGTGAGCCAGTACCGCATCGAAACACTCTTCCTGTCGCAGGAGGACCTCCTGCGTGCGGGCTGCCTGGACATGGGGATGGCGATGGAGGCGGCCGAGCAGGCCATGCTCGCCTACCAGAGCGGCGACATCATGTTCCCCGAAAAGATCGTGCAGATCTTCAACCAGGACACGCAGGCCCGCATCAACTGCCTGCCGGCGACGCTGCTGACCGAGAAGGTCTGCGGCGTTAAGTGGGTCTCCGTCTTTCCCGAGAACCCCGAGGTCCACGGCATACAGAACCTCTCGGCGGTGATGATCCTGTCCGAGATCGAGCACGGCTTCCCCCTCGCCCTGCTGGAGGGGACGCTCTGCTCCAACATGCGGGTCGGCACCATGGGCGGGAT
>JAPPHR010000031.1 GCA_028820995.1 Rhodospirillales bacterium | reverse complement strand
CCGAGCTGCTCGGCGCGCAGCAGGGCATCGGCAAGATCGTCCAGGTCCTCGCCGGCTCGATCGACATGGAGGGCATCTTCGGCGCCCTCCTCGTGCTCGGTATCCTGGCGGTCGTCTTCGATGCGTTCACGGCCCGCCTGTTCTCGTACATTTCGGCCTGGAGCGTCGAGGCCCGGACGGGCGGAGGGTAGTTCATTGGCAAGGGCGGCCGGCGGCAGAGACGTCATCGTGGCCAGCAAGCTGTCGCGAACCTTCCGGCGGGCGGACAAGCAGACGGTGACGGCGCTCGACGACGTGACGTTCGGCATCGACCCGGGGCAGTTCGTCTGCCTGGTTGGGCCGTCGGGCTGCGGCAAGTCGACGCTGCTGAAGCTCATCGCCGGGCTCATGCTGCCCTCTGCCGGCACGCTGGAAGTCGAAGGGGAGAGCGTCACCCAGCCCGGCCCGGAGCGCGGCATGGTGTTCCAGCAGGACAGCGTGTTCCCCTGGCTCCGCGTGATCGACAACGTCGAGTACGGCCTGAAGTGCCGGGGCGTCGGCAGGGCCGAGCGCCGCAGGAGCGCCGAGTTCTACCTGGAGCGCGTGGGCCTCTCGCACGTGGCGAGGGCATGGCCGCGCGAACTCTCGGGCGGCATGCTCAAGCGGGTCGCCGTGGCCACGGTCTTCGCCAACGGCGCCAACGTCCTGCTCCTCGACGAGCCCTTCGGCGCCGTCGACTACGTCACCAAGCGCAACCTGCACGATGTCCTGCTCGCGCTGTGGACCGAGGCGGGCTCGGACGAGCGGCGCACCGTCGTCTTCGTGACCCATGACGTGGACGAGGCGCTGATCCTCGCGGACCGGATCCTGGTCATGCACAGCGGCCGGATCGTCGACGATCTCGCCGTCACGGCGCCGCGCCCGCGCACGACCGACGGGCTCATGGAGCCCACCATGGTGCGGCACAAGCACGTGCTGCTCGCGCACCTCGGGCTCGAAGACGCGAAGGGCGCCGCCGAGGCGCCGGCGGGCGCAAGGGCCGATCCATGAAGTGGCTGATCGCCCAATTCTGGCGCCGCCGCATCTCGATCCTGGTCCTGCTCGCGATGGCCGGACTCTGGCAGATCCTGTCCACGATCTACACTGCGGAGGCGGTTCCGGGGGAGCCGATGGTGCCGGGCTGGCAGATCGTGTTCAGCCGCACCCTGCTGTCGCTGTCGGACTATTGGCGGGGCGGACTGAACGTCCCTTCGGTCGCGGAAGGCGCGCCGCAGAGCTACCTCGCAGCCCTTCTCTCCATCCTGGACCACTCGGTCGACACCATCGTACGCCTCTACGTCGGCCTCCTGATGGGCGCCATCGTCGGCACCCTTCTCGGGATGGCGGTGTCCTGGTCGCGGTGGACGCGGCGGATCGTCGATCTGCCGGTTCAGTTCCTGCGCACCCTGCCGTTGCTCGCCATGGTGCCGATGTTCCAGCTCTGGTTCGGCATCGACTTCGTCGGCAAGATCGCCTTCGTCGGCTACGGCGTCGGCGTCATCTTTTTCGCCGGCGTCGTGAACGCGGTGAAGAACGTCCCGCAGATCTACATCGACAATGCGCGCACCCTCGGCGCCTCGCGCCTGCAGATCTACCGCACCGTCGTCCTGCCGGCGATCTTTCCCGAGATGCGGGGCACCATCCTGCTCAGCCTCGGCATCGGCTGGGCCGCGGTGCTGGGCGCGGAGTACCTGGGCGCGCAATCGGGGCTCGGCTACATCATCATCTACTCCGAGCAGTTCGCCTACCTGGACAGGATGTTCGTCGTCGCGCTGATCTTCGTGTTCTATGCCTCGATCAGCTATGCCATCTTCGACCGGCTATCGAGGCTGCTGCTGCGTTGGACGCCGCAGGCGGGCCGCGTGGTCGCCCACGGTTGACGCGATCGCGGCGCTTGCGGCAGCAACGGCGGTGCCAACCAGAGGAGTGAAAGCATCGTGGCCGATTTCGACCTGGTAATTCGCAACGGCACTATCGCGACACCGGCGGACGTCTTCGCGGGCGACATCGGCATCGTGTCCGGGAGGATCGAAGCCATCGCGTCCGCCCTCGGCCGGGGGCGGGAGGAGATCGACGCCGAGGGCCGGACGATCACGCCGGGCGGCATCGACGGTCACATCCACCTGGAGCAGCGGCTGCCCGACGGCGCCGAGATCGCCGACAACTTCTATACCGGCTCGCGCTCGGCCGCCTGCGGCGGCACGACGACCATCATCCCCTTCGCCTTCCAGGACCACGGCGCATCGCTGAGCCAAGCGCTCGCCGACTACCGCGAGAGCGCCGAAGGGCGCTGCTTCATCGACTACGCCTTCCACGCCATCATCACCGACCCCACCGCGCAGGTGCTCAACCAGGAGATGCCCGCGCTCGTGCGCGAGGGCTACACCTCCTACAAGCTCTACATGACCTACGCGGGCCTGCAGCTCACTGATCGCCAGGTGCTCGACGTGCTGACCGTGATGCGCCGGGAGCAGGCGATCGCCATGGTGCACGCGGAGAACACCGAGTTCATCGAGTGGCTGACCGAAAAGCTGGTGGACAAGGGCCTGACCACGCCGAAATACCACACCAGGGCGCACCCCGTGATCGGCGAGCGCGAGGCCACGCACCGCGCCATGTCCATGTCCGAGCTCGTGGGCGTGCCCATCGTCCTCGTGCACGTGTCGGCGCGCGAGGTGGTGGAGCAGATCGACTGGGCCCGCGCCAGGGGCCTCGCGATCCATGCCGAGACCTGCCCGCAATATCTGCTGCTGACCGAGGACGCCTATGACGTGGAGGGCTTCGAGGGGGCGAAGTTCATCTGCACGCCGCCGCCGCGCACCGCCGACGACCAGGCGGCGATCTGGGCGGCGCTCGGGCGCGATGTCTTCGACATCGTCTCCTCGGATCACTCGCCGTTCCGCTACGCCGACCCCAAGGGCAAGCAGATCGCCGGCACGAGCGCAGGCTTCCACAAGGTGCCGAACGGCGTCCCCGGCGTCGAGACCCGGATGCCGCTGCTCTACTCCGAGGGCGTGCTCAAGGGCCGCATCGACGTCAACCAGTTCGTCAGGATGACGTCGACCAACGTCGCCAAGCTCTACGGCCTCTACCCGCGCAAGGGGACCATCGCGATCGGCGCCGACGCCGACCTGGTGATCTGGGATACAGAGACGCCCGTGACCGTGACCAACGACCGGCTGCACCACGACTGCGACTACACCCCCTACGAGGGGATGACGCTGGGGGCCTGGCCCGCCATCACGCTCTCACGCGGCCGACCGGTGTGGCGCGACGGCGCGCTCTGCGCAGAAGCCGGTTACGGCACGTTCCTGCCCTGCGAGCGCCCTGCCGTCGCACGCGCGGCGCGCCCGACCCGCATCCCGGAACTCATTCAGTAGGCGGCCTTCAGCCCGACCGGGCACCGCTGCCTCCGTCCAAGTCCTGCCCCCTTTGAAGTCGTCCATTCCAGCATTCGTGTATCTCAAGGCAGTACGCTCTAGAGCGCGTCCGTCTCTGACGGACGCGCGACAGGCCGCGAATGCGGCGCGCCCGCGCAGGCGCCGGCCGCAGGCCGGCTGCCGTGAGCGACAAAGAGTCAGAGCGTTTCCGTCTGAAACGGAGACGCTCGAGGTGCCCGGCGCCGAGGGACCGTGGCAGGGATGAGCACATGCGGGTGGGCCAGCTTGACTCGCGCTTAATCGGCCTCATACGCTTTGGTTGGGCATCGGCCCAACAAGGAATAACGTCAGCCAATTGGCTGCAAGAGTAATCAGGGAGGAGCTCCAATGAAGTCATTGAAACGCTTGGCGGCACTCGCGTGCGCGGGTGCCCTTGTCGCTGGCGCCTGGTCCATTCCATCGGCTGACGTGAAGGCCGAGGGGACCGGCATGCTCGAGGGTGACGGCAAGGCGATGGTCATGTTCGTCATGACGGCGTCGAATGTGTACGGCGCCAACCAGATCAAGGGAGCCAAGCAGGAAGCGGAACGGCTCGGGTGGGACCTCACCGTGTTCCAGCACAACTTCTCCCAGCCCGAGCAGGACGCGCAGGTGCAGCAGTACATCGCAAGCGGCGCCGAGCCGGAGGTGATCATCTTCTGGCCGTGGGTGGCCGATGCGGCGATCAACGCCGTGCGCCAGCTCTCGCGCCTCGCCCCGGTCATCCAGCTGACGCAGGAGCCGAACGAGCAGTCCTGGCCCTACGTCCAGGCCTACTCCGGCGCCAACCAGATCCTGATCGGCGAGACGCTGGGCCACATGATGCTGCAGGCGCGTGAGGCCGCGCGGGCAGCCGGCATGGAGTTCAAGAGCCCCGAAGGGAACCTTCTGATATTCCAGCACCCCGAGGGCGAGAAGACCGGCGTCGAGCGGATGAAGGGGTTCCTGGCGGTCACCGCCGATGAGCCCTTCAACATCATCCACACCGAGTGGGGTCCCAACAGCCCGGAGACCGGATACCAGATCGGCAGCCAGGTGGTGCCCAAGTTCAAGGGCCAGTTCGACTTCCTGTTCGTGTCGAACCAGCAGGCGGCCAACGGCATCATCCGCGCGCTGAAGGAGAACGGGATCGCGCCGGGCCAGGATGTCTACATCGTCTCCGGCGACTGCTCCGGCAGCCTCGATGCAGTGAAGAACGGCGAGACCTTCGGGACAGGCATTCAGCCTGCTGCTGTAGAAGGCGCACTCGCGGTCCGCTCAGCGGCCAAGTTCGTGGCCCATGGCCGGATCGAAGGCGACGTGATCCAGCTCGAAGTCGAGGCCGAGGCTCCCGAGGCGGAGAACACCCCGCCGGCGAAGTACAACTACATGCCGCACGCGCCCGCGATCGGAGCGGAGGGTGTCGCCAACACGAGAATCTGGGGCTACACGGCCGACGAGATTTGCGCGTCCGGCTGAAGATTCCGTGCTGTGCCAGAAGAGGCCGCTTCGACTGGCGGCCTGAACGGGGAGACGGCGCCGCCGCTCAGACTCGGCGTGCGCCGTCTTTCCAAACGTTACGGTAACGTCCAGGCGCTCGACAGCATCGATTTCGAATTGCGCCCGGGCGAGGTCATGGCGCTGCTCGGCGAGAACGGCGCCGGCAAGAGCACGCTCGTCAAGATAGTCTCCGGCCTCGTCCAGGCCGATTCAGGCACCATCGAGATCGACGGAAAGCCCGCGTCGCTCTACCCAAGCGCACGATCGCAGGCGGCGGGTGTGGCTGTCGTCCATCAGGAATACAGCTCCGTTCCTACCCTCAGCGTGGCCGAGAACCTGGTGCTCGGCCAGAAGGGCATTCCGCCGATATGGCTGCCGCGCGAGCTCAATGCGCGGGCGCGGCGGCTGCTGGCCGGCGTCGGCCTCGACTATCTCGATCCACGCACGCCGGTAGAGCGCCTCAGCGTCGCCGAGATGCAGCTGCTCGAGGTCGCGCGCCTGCTCGTGCGCGACGCGCGCATCCTGATCTTCGACGAGCCGACGGCGGCGCTCGCCGACCGGGAGATCGAGCGCGTGCTCGCCGTCATCAAGCGACTCTCGGCCGAGGGACGCAGCGTGATCTACGTCACCCACCGGCTGCCCGAGGTCTTCCGCCTCGCGCATCGCGTGACCGTGTTCCGCAACGGGCAGAGCCTGCCGCCCCGGTCCGCAGACGAGCTCGACGTGGACGCGGTGATTGCGATGATGCTGGGACGCGAGCTCGGCACGATGTTTCCTGCCCGCGGCTCGCTCGCGGACGAGCCCCTGCTCCGCGTCGACGGGCTGCTGGCGGAGGGGCTGGAAGAGCCGGTAAGCCTGCGTGTTCACCCCGGCGAGATCGTGGGCCTGACCGGTCAGCTCGGCAGCGGCGCAAGTGCGGTGGTGCAGTCGCTCGCCGGAATGCTGCCCCCGCTTGCCGGCCGGGTCGAGCTGAAGGGTGTCGAACTCTCGTTGCGCAGCCGGGTGGCGACGCTGAAGAGCGGCGTCGCCTACTGCACGGCAGACCGCAAGAAGGACGGCATCTTCGCCGGGCGGCCGATCCGCGAGAATCTGTCGTCGCCCTGGGTGCGGGCGGTGTCGTCCGCCGGCTGGATTTCGGGTCGCCGCGAGCGCATCCGCTCGCGCGAGATCGCGGCGGAGTTCGCGATTGACGTGAAGCGCCTTGGCGCTGCGGTGGGTGCGCTCAGCGGCGGCAACCAGCAGAAGGTCGCGGTCGGCAAGTGGCTCGGCACCGCGCCGGGCGTGATCTTGCTGGAAGAGCCCACGCGGGGCGTCGACATTGGCGCGCGCGCCGAGATTTACCAGCGGTTGCGCGATCTCTGCAGCGCCGGCGTCGGCATCGTCGTCGCCAGCTCGGACACGTCTGAGATTCTCGGTCTCTCCGACACCATCGCCACCTTCTACCGCGGCCGGATGATCCGCATCTTGCCGCACGACGAATGGACCGAGGACGCGCTGGTGCGGGAAGTCATGCACCAGGAGGACGAGGCGCCGGCAGAGGCCGGCGAGGCCGCATCGTGAGGCTCTCAGGCGCCGTCCGCCTGCCGGAGGGCCGCGTTTGGGACTGGCTGCCACTCGCCATCATCATCGCACTCGCGCTCGCCGGCATCATCGTGGCCGTCATCATCACGCCGAGCTTCCTCACCGTCGACAACATCCGCGCCATTCTGCGCAACGCCTCGATCGTCGGCATCGTCGCCGTCGCCATGACCCCGATGACGCTCTCGGGCAACTTCGTCTCGCTCGCCATCGGCCAGTCCGCGATGTTGGCGATGGTCTGCTTCGTGGCCCTGGTCGGCGACGGATGGCCACAGCCGCTCGCCATCATCGTGGTCGTCGCCGGGCTGATCGTCGTCGGCGTCATGCAGGGCGCGATCGTCGCCACCGGGCTCAACCCGATCATCATCACGCTCGCCGCCGGCGCGATCATCTTCGGTGTCGTGACGGAGATCACCGGCGCCGGCATCGTGCGCACCGGCGACTACCTCATCGGCTGGGGCAGCGGCACGGTCGGCGGGATTCCGATCCAGGTTCTGATCTTCCTCATCTTCACCGTCGTCGTGTCGATCCTCATGTCGCGCACCGTGCTCGGGCGGGAGACCACGTTGGTGGGCGCCAATCGGGCGACCGCGCGGATCAGCGGCATCTCGTTTACCCGCGTCACCATCCTCGCATTCGTAATCTTCTCGGTCGGCCTCGCCATCGCCGGCATCCTCAACGGCGCCGCCTTCAACCAGGCCACGTCGCGCTCGTTCCCCAATCTGACGATCGACGCCATCGCCGCGTTGCTGGTGGGCGGCACCGCGATCCAGGGGGGCCACGGCTCGCCGCTGCGATCGGCGGGCGGCGCCCTCTTCATCGCCGTCATTTCCAGCATGATGGTTCTCAACGACTTCAGCACCGGCGGGCGCCTTGCGGTCCAGGGCGGTGTCGTCGTCGCCGTCGTCGTGTTGCTGCACGAGCTACGGCGGCGGCGCGAGGTGCGCTGATGTTCGCCCACGCCATCGACAGGCTGCGGCCCTACGCTCTCCCTTTGGTCGTGCTGCTGATCACGTGGGGCATCATCGCCGGGATCACGCCCAGCTTCCGCGGCGTCGGCAGCATCTTCGCGGTGTTGGAGGGCTTCCCGCTCGTCGGCCTCGCGGCCTTGGGGCTCGCGGTCACCATCATCGCCGGCGAGCTGGACCTCTCCGTCGGCTCGATGGCGGCTCTGGCGGCGGTGGTTGCGGTCCTGACATCGCCCACCGGCCTCGTCCCCTGCATCCTGATCGCGACCCTGGTCGGCGTGGTCTTCGGGGCCGTGCAGGGCACGCTGATCGGCTACCTGCGGATCAACTCCCTCGTGTTCACCATCGGCACGCTGATCCTCTTGCGGGGCCTCACCTACATCGCCAGCGACAACGCGCCCATCATCATCCAGAACATCACGATCACGGACCCGCTGCTCGATCGCTACGTGGTCTTCTCCATCAGCAGCATTACGGCGGTGACGGTGTTCATCCTCGCCGGCCTGTTCCTCACCTACACACGCTGGGGCCGCGAGATCTACGCCATCGGCGGCGCGCGCAACGAGGCGATTGCCGCCGGCGTGCCGCGCATACGCCCGCTCACCGTGAGCTTCGCCATCTCGGCCGGATGCGCGAGCCTGGCCGGCGCGCTCGCGGCCACGCGGGGCGGCAGCGCGGCGCCCCAGAACTATGCGGATCTGCTGCTGAGCGGCGCGGCCGCGGCGCTGCTCGGCGGCATC
The DNA here is from genome assembly GCA_028820995.1 of Rhodospirillales bacterium. Lineage (GTDB taxonomy): Bacteria > Pseudomonadota > Alphaproteobacteria > UBA828 > UBA828 > WTGU01. The sequence continues at coordinate 14,527 of JAPPHR010000031.1, read as the reverse complement.
AGCCTCTACGGCGGGCGTGGCTCGGTGATCAACGTCGCCCTCGGCGTCGCCGTGCTCACCGTGGTCGCGACGGGGCTCGCGGCACGGGGCAGCACCGCCTACCTGGTGCAGCTCGTCACCGGCGCGCTGCTGCTCACGATGATCGCCATCGAGTTCCTCGCCGGCCGCCTGACCCTTCGCGACACGATCCTGGGCGCGGGCCTGCGCGGGCACACGCGGGGACCGGAGGACGTGGACAGCCAAAGGGAAGGATGAGCGATGCCGGGGCGTCTCGACGGAAAGACCGCGATCGTGACCGGGGCCGCGACGGGGATCGGCTCGGCGACGGCGCGCCTCTTCCTCGCCGAAGGCGCGCGGGTCTTCGCCGCCGACATCAAGGAGCCGGGTGACGCCTTAGCGGCTGCGCTCACGGAAAACGGCGGTCGCATGTGCTTTCACCAGCTCGATGTGCGGAGCGAGGAGGCCTGGTCCGCCGGCCTCGCCCGCTGCGTCGAAGAGCTCGGACCGCCCGACGTGCTCGTCAACAACGCGGGCGCCCTCGGCAGCGGCAAGCCAGTGCACGAGGAGACGCTGGACGGCATGACGGCGGCGTTCGAGAGCAACGTGCTCGGCATGTTCCTCGGCATGAAGACGGTCGTTCCGGGGATGATCGAGCGAGGCGGCGGCGCGATCGTCAACGTGTCCTCGGTCTGGGGCTGGTCCGGCGTCGAGAACAACGCCGCCTACCAGACGTCGAAGGGCGCAGCGGTGATGCTGTCCAAGAATGCCGGCGTCACCTACGCACCCCACAACATCCGCGTGAACTGCCTGCTGCCGGGTTACATCGACACCCCGATGTCACGCGGGGTCACCGAGGACGAGGCCCGGATGCTGGTCGACTTCACGCCGCTCGGCCGCCGCGCCGAGCCGCACGAGGTCGCGCCCATGATTCTGTTCCTCGCCTCCGACGAGGCCAGCTTCGTCGCGGCCGGCAACTACATGGTCGACGGCGGAATGGCGGCGCTTTAGCGACGACTGAGAGCCGTATGCCACAGCAACCGACACCGTGATCTACGACGAGCCGCGCTTCCTTCCCGGCGGAGACCGCTTCGTGCTCGTCGAGCTCGGCAACGAGATGAGCCTCGACCTGAATTTCGTGGCTCATGGCCTGGCGCACGCGATCGCGGCCGAGCGCGTGACGGGCGTCATCGAGACCGCGCCGGCCTACGCCTCCCTCCTCGTCCACTACGACCCGGGCGCGGTCACCTTCGATCGTCTGACCGAGACGGTCGGCGCCCTCGCCTGCTCCCTCGGCTCGTCCGACGAGATGACGCTGGAGAGCAGGCTGTTCTACTTCCCGACCGCCTATCTCGACCCGTGGAGCGCGGAGGCGGTGGACCGCTACATCGCGGAGGTGGCGGAGAAGACCCGCGACCCGGAGCTGCTCGTGGAGTCCAACGGGCTCGGCGATGTCGGGGAGCTCGTGCGCATACACGCCGCCACTGAGTACTGGGTCGCGGCAATCGGCTGGTGGCCGGGCGTGCCCTTCATGATGCCGCTCGACCCCCGCTGCAAGCTGACCGCGCCCCGCTACAACCCGCCGCGACTCTGGACCAGGAAGGGGACCGTCGGCGTGGGCGGCGGCACCACGGGCATCTACCCGGAGGACCTGCCGGGCGGCATCCAGATTTTTGGGCGCATCCCCGTCCCCATCTGGGACCGCGACCGGCGCTTCCCCATATTCGAGGACTCGATCTGCCTGTTGCGCCCCGGCGACCGCGTGAAGTTCGTTCCCTGCGAGCTCGACGAATTCGAGGCGGTGGAGCGCATGGTGGACGAGGCGACCTATCCCTTCAACGTCGTCGAGTATCAGACCTTCTCCGTCCCGCGCTACCGTGCCTGGCTGAAGACCATCGACGTCGAGCAGCGTTTTTGACCCTGCCGTCCCAGGCGGCTGCAGCGGGGAGGCGGCTTACCGCCGTGCTATGGTGCCGGCGCTTTCTCGACCGAGCCAAGGTACGACCGGCACTACGAGGGGAGATGAGCGATGGCCATTCGCCAGATCGCCAAGATGGGGCATCCCGTGTTGCGCAAGAAGGCCGCCCCGGTCGACGACCCGACGGATCCCGACATCGCGCGCCTCGCGGCGGACATGCAGGACACGCTGGAATGGATCGGCGCTGCGGGAATCGCGGCGCCTCAGGTCTATGACAGCCGGCGGGTCGTGGTCTATCGCATCCTGGCCGATCGCATCCCTTCCGGCGTCGCGCTCGAGCCGCTGCCGTGGACGGCGATGGTCAACCCCGAGATCACGCCGCTCAGCGACGAGGTCGGCCTGATCTGGGAGCGCTGCCTCTCCCTGCCGGGCCTCCACGGCAAGGTGCCGCGCTACAAGCGGATCGAGATCGCCTACCGGACGCTTGAAGGCGAGAGTCACAAACGGGAAGTAGAGGATTGGCACGCGATGCTTCTGCAGCACGAGTGCGATCACCTGGACGGCATTCTCTATCCGATGCGGATGACCGACCTCTCGTATCTGGCGTTCAATGCCGAGCCCGGCGTGCTTGCGAAGGAAGCCGAAACGACGCCCGACCTGGATATGGCGCTCCGCGCCATGGTCGAGGCGTGGCCGGCCCGCGAGAAATGGCTCGCAACCTGATGTGCGCGCTCCCGACCCGATGAGGGCGCGCGGTTACTGGCCGATGATGCGCTGTTTCTCCCACCCCTGCTCGTAGGGGCTCCACATCAGGGACATGAGCTTGACCCGCTTGAACTTCCATTCTCCATCGACACGGAGATAGTCGTCCTCGTACTTCGCGGCGCCCCAGATCGGCTGGCGCTCGTCGCCTTGCGGAAAGCTGCAGGGCTCCAGCAGCAGCCACTTGCCCGTCGCCGTGTCACCGTCGATGTCGATGATCGGATTCATCACGTAGTGAACCGCGAACGGGAGGTGCTGTAGCGCGCGGATCGCTTCGCGGCCCTCGTGAGTGCCGAAGACGTCGGTCTCGAACACGCCGTCTTCGGTGAACAGGTTGGCCCAGTTATCGCAGTCATGGGCGTCGGCGTAATAGCAGTACAGGCTTCTCAAACGCTTTATTTCCTCGATATCGCGAAGATATTGGATGTTCTTCTCCAGATCCGTCGACGACATACTTGTCTCTCCCGTTGCTTGTCGAATGGCTCGACATCGCGGGCAAGCGATTCGTAAGCCCGCAGGTATCGAGCATGGTTCCGGCACGGCGATGCCGTTGTCAACGGCGCTGCGGAGGGTCGCGCCAGTGCGTTATCCGGAGAGATTTCCGGTGAACAAGCTGCCTCGGCGCGGCGCGCGGAATCCTGGAACTGTGGGCGGACCCACCGCCGCACGGCGATCCGTCGCGGGCATGCTATAAGCGGCGAGCGTGAAACCCGAAATCCCGAGCGGCCCCCGAGTGGAGCCCGCGCATGCGCGCCGGCTGATGCGCCGCGCGACCAGTTTCGCGGTCGCCGCCGCCGCGCTGATGATCGCCGCCAAGCTCGGCGCCTGGCTTGTCACGGATTCGGTCAGCCTCCTCTCCTCGCTCGCCGATTCGGTGATGGACGTGCTCGCCTCGCTCATCAACCTGTTCGCCGTGCGCCAAGCGCTGCAGCCGCCGGACCGCGAGCACCGCTTCGGCCACGGCAAGGCGGAGCCGCTGGCGGGGCTGGGCCAGGCTCTCTTCATCACCGCGTCTGCGATCTTCCTCATCGTCGAAGCGGCCGGCCGCATCATGGAACCGGAGCCGATCGCACGCGCACCGGTGGGGATCGCGGTGATGGTCTTCGCCATCGTCGTCACCACCGCGCTGGTGGCCTATCAGCGCCGGGTCGTGCGGTTGACGGGCTCGACTGCCATCAGGGCCGATTCCCTGCACTATGCCTCCGACATCCTGATGAACATTGGCGTGATCGCGGCGCTCGCCCTGGCGATGACCGTGGGCTGGGGGCTCGCAGACCCGATCATTGCCATCGCGATTGCAGGCGTCATCGTCCATGCGGCGGTCCGCGTCGGTTGGGGCGCGATCCAGCAGCTGATGGACCACGAGCTCCCGGAGAAGGACCGCGAACGCATCCGCCGGATCGTGCTGGAGCATCCGGAGGTGCTGGACTGCCACGATCTCCGGACCCGCCGCTCGGGCATCGATTCCTTCATCCAGGTCCACGTGGAAATGGACCGCTCGCTCACCCTGCTCCGCGCTCACGAAATATCCGACGACGTGGAAACCCGCATCCGCGAGGCTTTCCCCCACGCGGAGGTCTTGATCCACGCCGACCCGGAGGGCATCGAGGAGCCCATGCCGAGCTTCGCCCGGCGCTGACGCAGACCATCGGGAAACACGGGAGAGAAACGCCATGCCGCGATGGGCGAGCGGGCCGCGGGGTCAGCCGGCGTACTGGCACGAGGCGCGCGCCGCGCTCGCCGCCGCCGACCCGGCGATGGCGGGGCTCGTCGCGCGCTATGACGGCGAAGGGCTGGTCGGCCAGGGAGACCCCTTCCTCACCCTCGCACGCGCCATCGTGGCCCAGCAGATCTCGGTGCACGCGGCGGACAGCATCTGGGCGCGTCTCGAAGCCTGCGTCGGGACCGTCGCACCGCCCGAGGTCGCAGCGCGCTCGCAAGAAGAGCTGCGCGGAGTCGGGCTTACCCGCCAGAAGGCCAGCTACCTGCGCGACATCGCCACCGGCTTCGTGTCCGGAGACATCGACCCCGCTCGTTGGCAGAAGGCCGGCGACGACGCGGTGATCGACGACCTGCTGGCGCTCAGGGGGGTCGGCCGCTGGACCGCCGAGATGGTCCTCATCTTCCACCTGCAGCGGCCGGACGTGCTGCCGCTCGCCGACATCGGCGTGCGCCGGGCCATGGGCGAGCACTACGGCGAGGGCCGTGCCATGGCACCGGAGGCGATCGAAGCCTTTGCCGAGTGCTGGCGGCCGTGGCGCTCGGTCGCGGTCTGGCACCTCTGGCGGAGCCTCGACCCGCTCCCGGTCGCGTACTGAAGACCGGCCGCAACCCGCGCCGTGGACCCGTGCGGCGGCGGTCTTCATAATGCGCCGGCGGCGCTTGGGCAGGGCATTGGCGCCGCGCGGGGAGAGGGCCGCATGTCGCTGTTGGACGATTTCGATTTCGATTCCCTGGCCGCGCCGGTCGTCGCAGTCGATTCAGACGACTTCAAGGAGGGCATGCGACAGCTCGCGGCGGGCGTCACCATTGTCACGACCTCCATCGGCGAGACGCGCAACGGGCTGACTGCCACCGCCGTCTGCTCGCTGAGCGCCGAGCCGCCGTTGCTGCTCGCCTGCGTCAACCGCGAGGCCGGCGCCCACGACCCGACGCTGCAAAGTCGCGTCTTCTGCGTGAACGTGCTGGGGGCGAGGCACGTGGATCTCGCCGCACAGTTCTCCTCCTCCTCACGGGTGGACGAGCGCTTCACCACCGGTGACTGGGGCACGCTCGCGACCGGCGCGCCGGTGCTGATGGATGCGCTCGCGAGCTTCGACTGCCTGCTCGGCCAGACGCTCCGGGCCGAGACCCACACGGTGCTCACCGGCCGCGTGCAGGCGGTCCGCACCGATGCGGATCAGGAGCCCCTGCTTTACTCGCGCGGCGCCTTCGGCACCTTCGCGGCCTAGAAACCCGCGCCCCCCACTCACGGCCCGGAACCAGCGCAGACCTTGACATTGCATAATATAACTATAATTCTAGTTCTATGAATGTAATGCGGCACGCTCACGCACCATCTCCGGCTGCCGTCGCGCTGGAAGAAGCGGCGCAGGGATTCGCCGCCTGCGGCTCCGAGCCCCGGCTCACCGTGCTGCGCCTGCTGGTGCGCGCCGGCGAAGACGGCCTGACCGTGGGCGAAATTCAAGAACGCACCGCGATTCCGGCGTCCACCCTGGCCCACCACCTCGGGTCTCTGGCCGCCGGTGGACTGGTCGAGCAGGAGCGGCGCGGCCGCAGCGTGATCAACCGTGCCGCCTACGGGCGTCTGGAGGCCCTCGCCGCCTTCCTGCTGGAGGCGTGCTGCGCCGACGCCAGGCCCTCGCCCCAGGCCCGTGCCGCGCGCGAGGCGCTCACCAGACAAGCGCCATGACCGCGCTCGTTCTCCGCAGCGTCGGCGGCTTGCGCACGGGCGCACGAGGCGTTCTCTCCGTCTGGGGTTTCATTGTGGCCATCCCGCTCGCGGTGGCGCTGCTGGATACGTCGAACGTCACGGACATCCTCCGCATTGCCGCCGAGGCGTTCGCCGGAACCCTGCCCTACATCGCCGGCGCGGTGTTGCTGATCGCGTGGCTCAAGGCGTCGGGGGCCACCGCCCTCGTCTCCCGCGCCTTCGAGGGCCGCGAGACGCGCATGATCGTGCTGGCCGCGGTGCTCGGCGGCCTCGCGCCGTTCTGCTCGTGCGAGGTCATTCCGCTGATCGCGGGGCTGCTCGCGGTCGGCGTCCCGCTCTCGGCGATCATGGCGTTCTGGCTCTCCTCGCCGCTCATCGACCCATCCAGCATGCTCATCACCGCCGCCGCGCTCGGTTGGGACTTCGCAGCGGGCAAGGCGGTTGCCGCGATTGCGCTCGGCCTGTTCGGCGGCTTAGGGGTGCGCTTTCTCGTGTGGCGCGGTGCCTTCGCCCAGCCGCTCCGCCAAGGCGCGGGCGGCAGCTGTTGCGCCGGCGGGCTCGAAGAAGGCAAGACGGTATGGGGGTTCTGGCGCGAGCCGTCGCGGCGGGCCGCGTTCCGCGCCGAAGCGGTCGTGAACGGGCGGTTCCTCGTCAAGTGGCTCGCGCTGGCCTACCTGATCGAAGGCCTGCTGGTCACCTACGTGCCGGCCGAGATGATCGCGGGCGTCGTCGGCGGGGACGGATTGGGGCCCATCGCGATGGGCGCGCTCGTGGGCGCGCCCGCCTACCTCAACGGCTATGCCGCGCCCGCGCTCGTCGCCGGCCTCATGGAGCAGGGCATGAGCCCAGGCGCCGCCATGGCGTTCATGGTGGCGGGGTCGGTGAGCTGCATCCCGGCGATGGTGGCGGTCTGGTCGATCGTGCGCCGGCAGGTGTTCGCGGCTTACCTCTGTTTCGGCATCGCGGGCGCGATCCTGAGCGGGCTCCTGTTCGCAGCCCTCGCCCCCTGAGCCTTACAGCTTGGCCATGATCCCGCCATCGACGACGAGGTCGATGCCGGTGATGAAGGACGCCTTGTCCGAAAGCAGGAAGAGGCAGGCGTCGGCGATGTCCTCCGGCTGGCCGAGGCGGCGGAGCGGCGTGCGCGCGATCATGGCGTCGGCGCGGCTGGGATCGGCTTCGTAAGTCGGCGCCGTCATGGGCGTCAGCACCGCGCCGGGGCAGATGGTGTTGGAGCGGATGCCGTCCGGCCCGAGCTGCATGGAGAGTGAGCGTGAGAGGGCGGAGAGGCCGGCTTTCGACGCCTGGTAGGCGTCGATGGGCCCGTTGACGAGGATGTTCTCCATGTTGCGCAGGCCCACCACGCTCGCGATGTGGACCATCGACCCGCCCGCGCCGGTGCGCCGGAGGAACGGCAAGGCATGGCGCGCCATCAGCGCAGACGCGGTGAGGTTGATCTCCATCACCCGGTGCCAAGTCGCCATCTCCATCTCGGCGATGGAGCCGTCTTGGTCATACCAGCCGACGCCGGCGGCGTTGACGAGGTAGTCGAGGCGCCCCGACGCATCGAAGGCCTCGGCGACGGTGCGCGCGACCAGCTCTTCGTCGGTGGCATCGCCCTGGACGTAGCGGCCGGCTGCGCCCTCGGCGGCCGCAAACTCGGGCGGCTCGGGCTTGGGATCGATGGCGGTGACCGCGCAGCCCTCGGCGCGGAGCGCGCAGGCGATGGCGAGCCCCATGCCCCCGCCTGCGCCGGTCATCACGCAGGCCTTGCCGGCGAACCCGTCGCTCATGGCGCCGTTCCCTCTTTCAGCGGGCGTAGGCGGCCCGGAGCGCCGCCGCGGAGTCCGCGAGCCCCGCCTCGGCGCTCTCGATCAGGCCGGTGATCGAGACGAAGCCGTGGATCATGCTTTCGTGGCAGCGATACGCCGTGGGCACGCCCGCCGCCTCGAGCCGGCTCGCGTACGCCTCGCCCTCGTCCCGCAGCGGATCGAAGCCGGCGGTGAGGACGAAAGCCGGCGGCAGGCCGGAGAGGTCCGGCGCCAGCAGCGGCGAGGCGAGCGGGTCGGACGCATCGCCCTCCGGCCCCAGGTAGCTGGCCACGTAGAAGGGCATCGAGTTGAGCAGGTAGCCGCTCGAATAGAGCCGCTTGGACTCGGTCTCGCCGGCGAGGTCCGTCGCGGGGTAGATCAGGAGCTGGAAGCAGATCGCGGGCTCGTCACGTGCGTGCGCTTTCAACGCCACCCCGCAGGCCATGTTGCCGCCTGCGCTGTCGCCGCCGATGGCGAGCCGCGCGGGGTCGGCCCCGAGTTGTACGGCGTTCTCCGCCACCCAGCGGGTCGCGGCGTCGCAGTCCTCGAGCGGGGCGGGGAAGCGGTGCTCGGGCGCGAGGCGGTAGTCCACGGACGCCACGAGGCAGCCCGCGTGATGGCAGAGATAGCGGCAGACGTCGTCGTGGGTATCGAGGTCGCCCCTGATCCACCCGCCGCCGTGGTAGTAGACGAGGATCGGCAGCGGGTCCGCATCCGCGCCCTCCGGCTCGTAGAGGCGGACCGCGAGCGGCCCGGCAGGCCCCGGCGCCTCGTGCATGCTGACGGACTTCACCGGGAGCCGCGGGCCGGCGACAGCCGCCATCTCCTCCTTCCACGTGGCCCGCGCGTCTTCCGGCGTCATCTCCTCGACCGGCGTCTCGGCGCTCGGGTCGAGGGAGGCGAGGATTTCCGCAAGCGCGGGGTCGAGCTTCATGGTGGGTTGCCGAACCGGCCTGCGTCAGGCGGAGGCGGCGCGGAGCGCCTCGCCGCCCGTGAAATAGGGCGCCACTTCGTCCGCGAAGCGGCCGAGCCAGGCCTGCCGGCGACGGCGCGGCACGCCGGGCGTCGCCGTGTGGATGAGGAAGCTGTTGAAGCCCGCATCCACGTAGTCCGCGACGCGGCGGCGCACGGTCTCGGGCGCGCCCACGAACTGCCCGTCGGCCCAGGGCGGGATATTGGCGGGGTCGGTGCGCTCCTTCATCTTGGCGAAGATCCTGGCCCAGGCGGTGTAGGTCGAGAGCGTCTCGAAGTGGCCGTCGTCGGCCTCGTAGTGGTCGATCTGCGCCTGCTGGAAGCGCGGGATGTAGCGCTTGGCGAGCGCGTAGGCCTCCGCGTCGGTATCGGCGACGATGCAGTTCACCATCATCGGGTAGCGCTGGTCGTCCACGTCCATGCCGCGCTCAATCGCTGCCTCCTTCCAGCCGGCCAGCGCTTCCCGCTGCAGCGGCAGATTGCTGAAGGCCGTCATGATCGGGGGCAGGCCCAGCTGCGCCATCACCGCGCCTGAATCCGGGCTTCCGCCGACGGCGCCATAGAAGCTGATCTTGCTCGTGTCCGAGCGCGGGCGCAGCTCGACGCGGGTGGGCACGGTCAGACACTCGCCCTGGTAGCGGAAGCGACCGCCGGCGAGCGCGGTGCTCACGATCTCCCAGACCTCGCGGAAGCGCTGCCGGCTTTCCTCCATCGGCACGCCGAAGGCGTCGTACTCGTACTTGGCCGTGCCCCGCCCGAGGCCCAAGTGCAGCGGCCGGTCGGTGAGCAGGTTGAGCTGGGCGATCTCCTCGGCAAGCCTGAGCGGCTCGTACCAGGGCGTCACCAGCACGCAGGTGCCGAGCGCGAAATCCGGAAAGCGCGCGGCGATGTGCGAGAGGAAGGCCAGCGGGTTGGGGGTCGGGAAGTAATCGGAGAAATGGTGCTCGATCATCCAGGCCGCACGGTAGCCGGCCCGGTGGGCGAACGCGCAGTCCGCCAGGATCTCCTTGTACAGCGCGGCGTCGGAGAGCCCGTCCTCGCCCACCGGCGCGGCCACGAAGGCGAAGTCGATCCTGCTTGATCCGCTCATGCCACTCCCGCGCCGCCCGCCGCGAATGGCCGGAGACTCGGACCATCGCCGCGACCTGTCAATGGCTGCCGTCCGGCTCGCTCGAGCCTTCAAGTACCGGCGGACGCCCCATGAATGCAGGGACAAACCAATAAGGCCGCGGCATATCATTTATCCGCTGGGCGCATTCTCCGCCATCCAGTAGCATGAGGCAGGCATCGCCCGATGGGCCGGCACCTTACCTCGACAGACCAGGACAGGGAGTTCTCCGAGGCAGGCCAGCCAGATGGAACGGCAAGAGCAGCAGCACGCATTTCACATACTCGTGGTCGACGATGAGCCGGATCTGGAGCCGCTGATCAAGCAGCGGATGCGCCCGCACATCCGCTCAGGCCAATACAGCTTCCTCTTCGCCGGCGACGGCAACGAGGCCGTGGATATCCTCTCCAAGGACGGCCGCATCGACATGGTCGTCACGGACATCAACATGCCGGGGATGGACGGCCTCACCCTGCTGAGCCGCATTTCCGCCATCGATCCGGACATCAAGTCCATCGTCGTCTCGGCTTACGGCGACATGGGCAATATCCGGACCGCCATGAACCGCGGCGCCTTCGACTTCGTGACCAAGCCGCTCGACTTCAGGGACTTCGAGGTCACCATCGAGCGCACCCAAGCGCACATCGCCCAGTGGAAGGAGGCGCTGCAGTCGCGCGACAGGCTGATCGCCCTTCAGAACCAGCTGGATCTCGCGAACAGCATGCAGCAGGCGATCCTGCCGGTGGACTTCCCGAGCGGAGGGGACTTCGACGTCCACGGCAGCATGGTGCCGGCGCAGAACGTGGGCGGCGACTTCTTCGACGTCGTGACCCTGGAGCACGGACGCATCGGACTGGCCGTGGCTGACGTGTCGGACAAGGGGATTCCTGCGGCGCTCTTCATGATGTCGAGCCGCACCCTGCTGAAGGGTGCTGCCATCGGGCAGGGAGAGCCCGACAAGGTCCTCGCCGAGGTCAACAACATCCTCCACGAGGACAACCGAAACGACATGTTCGTGACCGTTCTGTACGTGGTCTACGACCCGAAGACGGGTTCCATGACCTACGCCAGCGGCGGTCATTGCGCTTCCCTCGTCGTCCATGCCGATGGATCGTGCACCGAGTTGCCGGGCACCGACGGAATCGCTCTGGGAATCACCGCAAACTACGCGTACGCGCAGAAAGAAGCCGATCTGAAGCCGGGGGAAACACTGATCATGTACTCGGACGGCGTGTCGGAGGCCGCGAACCTGCAGGGAGAGGAATTCGGCACGGAACGGCTGAAGGGCCTCTTCGTAGGCGCGGCGCCGACGAGCGCCCAGGAGGCAAACGCCACGGTCCTGAAGGCGGTCACCGCGTTCGCGGGCGACCACGCCCAGTCCGATGACATCACGTGCCTGACCTTGCACCGAAGCATGACCGCGTGAGCGGGGGCGGCGGATCGCCGGTCTCGCCCCCGTCGGCCCCGCCCCGGCCTCAAGTGAGACTTCGAGTGTCGAGCAGGCCGTGAAACGCAGGGAATTGCCGCACCATGACGACGCCGATACCGACCGCAGAGTCCAGCCATTACCAAGCGGACATTGGCGAATGGCCCAACATGCTGAGCCTTCGCACCTATAGCGGGAAGAGCGTCTTCTTCCTGGTGGGCCGATCCGGCTTGCTGATCGCGCTTTCCGTCTATGCGGGCCTGTACGGCAGTACGACGCTGCTGGCGCTCGCGCTCGCCGCGCTGGTGGTCGATTTCGCCCATACGGCCCTGCAGGCCGTCATCCAGGTGCGGGGAATGTTCCTCCAACAGTGGGTGAAGCGGTTGGTCGCCGGCGATCTGGAATTCCACGTCGACACGCCCGGCAGCGACGAAATTTCGATGTACGGGCGGGTCCTCGAAGCGCTGCGCCAGGCATTGATCCGATCGCGCGATCTCGAGACCGCGCAAAAGGAACTGTCGGAAGAGCTTCGACAGAACAACGAAACCCTTAAGTCCACGCTGGACCAGTTGAGAACGACGCAGGACCAGATCGTCAGCCAGCAGAAATTGGCCGAACTGGGAGAGGTGTCGGCCGGCGTCGCTCACGAGATACGCAACCCACTTCAGTTCATCAAGAACTTCGCTGAATCGTCGGTCATCATCGTGGAGGAGTTGGCCGGAATCTCTGCCAGGAAAGAGAGACTGAACAGCGAAGAACTCCAGGCGGAATTAGCCGAGCTGACCGGCGATCTGACGGAAAACATGACCCGCATATCCAACCACAGCGAGCGCGCCAACCGCATCGTATCGGACATGCTGGATCTCAGGCGCGACGGCCAGCGGGAGTTCCGGCCGGTGGACATCAACCAGCTGCTGGTCGAGCAGACCATGCTGGCCTACCACGCCGCGCGCGCTCAGTACCCGGACTTCAACATGGACATCGAAAAGGAGCTCGACGCGGACGCGGGCGAGATCAGCGCCGTGCCCGAAGACCTGGGGCGGGTCTTCATCAACATGGTGAGCAACGCCTGCCAGGCCATCGAGGAAAAGAGAAAGCAGGACGACGGCTTCGCGCCTGCGCTCCGCCTGAAGACCGCGCGTACGGAGGACGCCGTCGAGATCAGCATACGGGACAACGGGACCGGCATGCCCCCGGACGTGATGGCCAAGATGTTCACTCCGTTCTTCACCACCAAGACAGCCAATCAGGGAACCGGCCTGGGCATGAGCCTCTCTCACGATATCGTTCGCGGACACGGAGGAACGATCACCCCGGATTCGATCGTGGGCGAGTACACCGAGCTCACGGTGACGATCCCCGTATCCCCGGTCCCGGAACAAAACGGCGTAGCGGGCGAAGTGGTGGAGGATCCGCGCTGATGCGCGTCGGCGGGCACCGAACGGTCAGTCTCATGCAAATCGACTAATGGAGAGCCGCCTCAATCATAAGTGATTTCTATATCTCTGGCGTTATGAAGACAGATGGCACATAAACGAAGATAAGTAGCGCGTAGCGCCGAGGGCACAGGGAGGCGACTGCCGTGAATGTCGAATTCGAGCGTCAGGACGGTGTGTTGTTCGTTTCCGCGAGCGGCCGGCTGGAGGCCGCCAACGCCGCTGCCTTCCTGAAGGCGGTCAGAGCAGAGAGCGACCAGCGCGATCGGGCCGTAATCATGGATTTTGAGGCGCTCCAGTACCTCGGCAGCGCCGGCCTTCGCGTCGTCTTCATGACCGCGTCCGACCTCAAGAAGCGCGACGCCGGGTTCGCGGTGTGCTCTCCGCCGAAACCGATCGCCAAGGTGATTCGACTCAGCGGTATGGATCAAGTGGTCCCGGTCCACTCCTCCAGGGCCGACGCTCTCGCCGCGCTCTGATCCGCTGCACTCACCGCGTCCCGGGCGGCGCCCGGGACGCCCTGCTCAAATGCCGGGCGGGCGCTCTGGTGGAATCTGGCCGCCGTCGAGCACGATGTCGTGGCCGGTGACGAAACGGGCCTGGTCCGAGGCGAGGTAGAGCAGCGCATAGGCCACGTCTTCCGGATCGCCCAGGTGGCCGGCGGGAATCACACGGCTGAATGCCGCCACCGCCTCGTCGCCGCGGGCCTGGGCGATGCCCTCGGTCAGGATCGAGCCGGGGGAGACCGTGTTGGCGGTGATGCCAAAGGGCGCGAGTTCCAGCGCCGCGCCCCGCACGAAGGCGTTCACTCCGCCCTTCGATGCCATGTAGCAGCTCACGTCCGGCAGCCCCACGCGAGGTCCGGTGATCGAGGAGACGACGAGGAGGCGCCCTGCCCGCTGGCTCTTCATCTGCGGCAGGCACGCCTGCACCGCGAAGAACACGCCCTTGAGGTTGGTGTCCATCACGTCGTCCCACATCGCCTCGGTCATGTCGGCGATCAGCGCGTTGGGGTAGATGCCGGCGTTGAGGCAGAGGATGTCGATGCGGCCGTAGCGCTCGATGCAGACCTGGGCCATGCGCTCCATGTCCGCCTTCCTGCGCACGTCCGCCTGCAGGAACGAGGCCTCGAAGCCTTCTGCCACGATCCCGTCGGTGGCGGCCCGGCCGGCTTGCGCGCCGCGGTTGACCACCAGAACGCGCGCGCCTTCGCGGGCGAAGACCTCCGCCACCGCCTTGCCGATGCCGCGGCCGGCGCCGGTGACGATCGCCGTCTTTCCGGCGAGGCCGATCGGCACGGGCGCCTCGGCTAAGCCGCCGAGCGAACCGCCAAAGCCCTCAGGCCGCCGCGCCGCCGCCGTTCATTGAGGCACGGAGCGAAGCGGTGGCGGCCTCGTCCACGGCCAGGGTGTCGTCGTCCACGTCGCCGGTGACGGCGACGCCATAGACCTCGCGGGCCGTATCGGCCGTGATGTAGCGTTCGGCCACGTCGTTGAGCACGCGATGGGTCTCGCGCTCGACCGGGCTGCCGTAACCGCCGCCGCCCTGGTCGCGGGCGCGCAGGCGCTCGCCGCCTTCCAGATCGCAGACCATCACCGCCGGATAGGGATGCTCGCTGCCGTCCCGCTCGATCTTGGCGTTGCCGCCGAGCTGGGAGCCGGTGC
>JAPPHR010000016.1:1423-22738 GCA_028820995.1 Rhodospirillales bacterium | reverse complement strand
GGATCGTGGTCGACATCTCCCGCCGCGTGCCGGTGACCGGCGAGATGGTGGTGCTATGGGACGGCGGCGGACTCGTGGTCAAGCGCGTCGAGATGCTGGCCCGCTCCGAGCCCCCGGCGATCCGGCTGCTCTCCGCAAATCCTGCCTACGAACCCTATACCTGCCTGATCGACGAAGCCCACATCGTCGGTAAGGTGATCTGGACCATCAGGAAGGCCTGAGACGTACCGCCGGATGCAGGCTCACCTGCACGCGAATACCGGCGCTTCCTGAAATGCAAGTAGGCCGATCACGCCACGACCGCCATATTCTGACCGATTGCGTGACCACAAGAGATTGTCGTGATCACCGTCAGTTTGACCGAGGCCAGGGCGCGCCTCAGCGAACTTCCGGACGAGGTTGAGTCGGGTCGCCGAGGTGGAGCGCAAGGGCATCGCCAAGCTGCATTTCGATCTGCGCGACGAGCCCTACCAGGCGAATCGAACACTTGGATATCCCGCGGGGCTGCCGGCGGGAGACGGCCGCCGAGGTAGACCCAACTTGAACACTGGATTCAGAAAGTACTCGTGATTAAAGATGCTTATGGGCGCACCTGTGGTCCTTAGCACCACAGGGCGAGAGTGGCGCTTGCGCGATATCAGCTCGAGGGGGGTCGGCGGTATTGGACGGCAGGGCGAAGCCTGCGGCGCGAAAGACCGGGCCACCGACGTCGCCCGTGACCGGCGTGCGGACCGTGATGCGCTTGTCTTCCTTCTCGATGACGCCGCTTTGGAGCCGGTCAAGATCGCGCACCAACCTGCCCCATTCAGTCTGAAGGCCCGCCCTGGCGCAGCGCCCCTGGCGCTCCTTGGCAAGGATGGGCGCCAGAAACGACGAGCAGAAGACGTGGCCGCGGATCACGGCATCGCAGGAATGGAAGATTGGACGGGTGTCGAAGGTCGCCTTCGCCGCCTGGAACAGCGACTCCACCATGAGCAGCTCTCTGTAGCGGAGCACCACGTTGAGCGGGGTCAAGCGGGCGTTGGTCCTGAGTACGAAGATGCCGTCGTAGCGGGCTTCCTCGGCGAACTTGCCGGCGTCGATCTCGAAGGCCGCGCCCTCGCCCGAGCGGCGCAGGTAGCGCCGGTAGAGGTAGACCGTCAAGTCGCGCGAGGGCCCCACGTGCGTCTGGCGCTTGGCGAACTCGCCGAGCTCTCGTGTCCTGGATGTGCAGGCGGCGGGGGTCGGCGTGAAATGCTCCTCCACATGATCGTTCCACGCGTTCCGCGGATCGCTGCGCGCTGTCTCTTGCTCTTGCTGCCGAATGCTCTTGCTGCCGAAGACGCTCTGTCACCCACTTTGCCGCAAACTCCATCACTCGGCGGCTTGCGTCTCGCGAGCCCGTCGAAAGATCTCGCGGGCCAGGTGTTCATGCGCGGCTGAACGAAACTCGGCATCCGTCATTACCCGGGAGAATATCTCCTCGTTGCCCTCCATTCTGGCAATGAACAGCTCGTCGAGCATGCGGTCCAGATATGAGGAAAAATCCGGGAAGTTGTTGGCGCGCGCGGCCTCCGCGATGTTCTCGTCGTTCTCCGCCGAGGCCCGGATCTGGTCGAAGAACAACTGGTCCGCCTCGGTGAAATCGGTGCCGAAACGTTCGTTGAGGCGGTCGATCAGGCTCGAAAGCGTGACCTCCTCGTCCCTGGCCTGGGCCGTGCCTATGTCGGTCGGCCCCTTGAGAGGGTCGGCCTCGCCATCGGCGAGGTCGATCGAACCTTCGTTCATTTGCTGGAGCCGGAAGAACCGCAGCGCCACCTCGTCGTCCAGAACGAAAACCCGACCGTCACCGGGCGGCGGGAGCTTCGCCAGGAGGTTTCGCACGAAGGCGTAGAGCCGTTCGAGATCGCTGTCCTGATACGGAATGATCTGCGACAGGAAGGCGTAAAGGTTTCGGTAGGCTTTCAACTGCCCGCGAAACTCTTCTCGCCTTTCCCCCTCATGGTCCAGGAAGCGCTGAACGACAGCGTCCAGGACGGCGTTCATCTTCTGGTGGTCGCTCGCGGAATGGTCCCGCCTGGCGCGATACCAGACTTCAGCGAACGCGGTCACGTCGGCCGGCGTGAAGATCGCCCACTCGAGCAGGCGGTGTTGCAGCTCCGACAGGCGGTGTGGGTCAGCGTTCTCGCCGACGGGCGTCGTCTCGTAATAGGGTTTGAACGCCTTGTAGATTTCGTCTTCCTCATTGGCGAAATCGAGAACGAAAGTGCGTGACTTGCCGGGCGCGATGCGATTGAGCCTTGAAAGGGTCTGCACCGCCTGAACACCGGCCAGCCTCTTCACCACGTACATGGTCTGCAACAAGGGCTGATCGAAGCCGGTCTGATATTTCTCCGCGACCAGAAGAACCCGGTAATCGTCGCGCTCGAAGGTCTCCGGGAGCTCGCTCTCGGCAAGACCGTCATTCATCCCCACTTCGGTGTAGGACGATCCGGGGTCGTCCGGGTCCTCGACCGTGCCCGAGAAGGCCACCAGCGAGCGGATGCCGGTGTAGCCTTGCTCTTCGATGTAGCGATCGAAGGCGAGCTTGTATTTCACGGCGGCAAGACGGGAGCCTGTGACAACCATGGCCTTCGCCCGCCCGCCGAGCTCGTGCGTCACGTTGAGCCAAAAGTGCTCGACGATTACGGAAACGACCTGCTCGATATTGACGGGATGAAGCTCCAGGTAACGCGTAAGGACCTTCGTGGCCTCCCTGCGCGGCACGTCGGGATCGTCCTCGATCTGTTTGATCAAGCCGAAGAAGCGTTCGTAAGTGGTGTAATTCTGAAGCACATCCAGGATGAAGCCTTCCTCGATGGCTTGGCGCATGGTGTACTCATGGAAGGGTGAGGCGCCGGACGCGCCGGGCTCGTCGAACAGCGCCTTCGTCTTGAATTTCGGCGTGGCCGTGAAGGCAAAGAAGCTGAGGTTCGGCTGCCGGGCACGTTGCAGTGCATCGCGTAGCACCGCCGCGTTTGCGCCATCGGAGAGAGCGTCGTCCTTTTCATCCAAGAACTGGGCGGCAATGGCCGCTTCGATCCCTTCCTTGTTCAGCATGCCCTTGAGAGCGGTCGCGGTCTCTCCGCTCTGGGACGAGTGCGCCTCGTCGACGATGACGGCGAAGCGCTTTCCCGCCGTATCGATCCTCACGCCGAAGCCCTTTTTCTCGAGGGTCGAGAGTGCCCGAGAAATGAACGGGAACTTCTGGATCGTCGTGATGACGATGGGCGTACCCTGGGACAGCGCCCGGGCGAGCTGCCGGGTGTCCTCGTCGATCTTCTCGACCACGCCTGTCTTGTGCTCGAACTGATAGATGGTGTCCTGCAACTGCTGATCGAGTACGCGCCGGTCGGTCACCACCACGACGGAGTGAAACACCTTCTCGTCGTGCTCGTCATGCAGGCTGGCCAGCCGGTGTGCGAGCCACGCGATCGAGTTCGATTTGCCGGAACCGGCCGAGTGTTGGATCAGGTAGTTCCGGCCCGCGCCATGATCCTTCGCATGAGCGACCAAATTCCGAACCGCGTCGAGCTGGTGGTAGCGCGGGAAGATCATCGTCTCCGTCCGCACGGTGCGCACGCCCTTGTCGGTCCTGACCTGCTTCTCCTTCACTTCGAGGTGCATGAAGCGTTGCAGGATTTCCAGCAGGCTGTCGGCCTGTAGCACCTCGTCCCACAGGTAGGCGGTCTTCCAGTTCCCCTCGACCGGCGGGTTGCCCGCCCCGTGGTCATTGCCGCGGTTGAAGGGCAGGAAGGCGGTCTCCCTGCCCCTCAGCCGGGTCGTCATCCACACCTCGTCCGGGTCGACGGAGAAGTGGACAAGCGCGCGCTGCTTGAATGCGAAGAGAAGATCGCGCCCGTCCCGCTCGTCCTCGTACTGGCGCATCGCGTCGACGGCGCGCTGCCCGGTCAGCGGGTTCTTGAGTTCGGCGGTGACGACGGGAATGCCGTTGACGGCGAGGGTCACGTCGATGACGCAGCGGCGGTTCTTGCCGTCCGCCTTCTTCATGACCGAGGCGAAGGCGACCTGGCGCGTGACGGTCAGCCGGTTCGCCGCATAGTTCTCCGCCGCCTCGGGGTTCATTCTGGTGTTCGGCCGGAACCAGGCCATGCGCAACGTCTTGCCGTAGCATTTGAAGCCGTGGCGCAGGACGTGCAGCGTGCCCTTGAGGTCCAGCTCCTTCGACAGGCTGTCCAGCACGGTCGCAGCGGTCTTCGGCCCGACAAGCGTCTCCAGCGCCTGCCACCTGGCCGGCTGGCTCTCGTTCAGAAAGCCGGTGACATCGGCGGGGAAGAGGGCGAGCGCTTCGTCATAGGCGTCCGGGCTCCGCGACTCATAGCCGCCGTCGCCGGTCAGGCCGGCTTCGATGGCGGTTTCAAACGCCCGTTCGGTGTGTGTGGCCACCGTCACGGGTCCGGAGCAAATCGGTATTGGACACCGAGCGCATGCAGCATGGCGAAGGTGTCCTCGAAATCGACGGAGAAGGCATCGCAGACATCGGGCAGCTTGATCTGGTTGCGCGACTCCGGCCGCGGTTGTTCGTTGGTGACGACGGTCTTTCCGGTCGCCCGGCCATGAGCGACCAGCCAGCCATCCGCGCCGCTGGCGAACTTGGCCTTGGCCTCGTCGTGATATCGCGAGTGGCGGGTGACCCAGAGCATGACCTCGGTAAACGCGGCGACGACGTCATCGCCGTCGCTGCCGAGAAAGAAGCTTGCGGGAACCGACTGGCCAACCCACCGCACCAGGTCATCGTCGTCGCGGCCGAGAAGCAGCTCCTGTCTGACCCGGTCGATGCTGTGGATGTTGCCGAGGGAATGGCCGTGCAGGACGCTGTCCCAAAACCCGGGACAAATCGGAAACGCATAGTACCGATTCTTCGCGGTGATCAGCACGTCCGAGTCGATGAGATAGCCGGAAACCGAGCTCACGGCAGCGCGATTCCGAGCTTGCGGGCATAGCTCTGGAAGGTGCCGCCGTTCAGTCCGGTCAGGTCATAGGCCTCCTTGAACCCGATGCGCCCTTCCTTGGCCGCCCGGATGACGTGAGAGGCGAACAGCCTGCCTACCCGCGTATTCTGGTTGTTGTAGAAATCGCCTCCGTCCGTTCCCGTCAGCCCTTGCCGGCGTTCGCGCTGGGTGTAGTCGTGGTAGAAGCTGAAGAACGCGTCGCGTTCCACCAGGCGGAGATCCATCGCCCGACGCCCGACGGCTACCGGGCTGACCTTGAATCTTCGGGCCAGTTTCTCGAAAGGCGCGTCGTCATCGGCGACATCGCGCCACGCGGTCCGAATCTCGGCGGCGGGCACGAGAAATTCCGCGGCCGCCCGGTCGCAAAATCGTTCGACGTCGCCCCCGTCGGGTTGCACGCCTTGGAAACCGGACAGGCCTTCGCCCGCATCGCCCAGCCACAAATGGGCCAGCTCATGGGCCAGGGTGAACATTTGAGCGGACTTTGCGTCGGCCCCGTTGACGAAGATCAGCGGGGCATGGGGATCGCTCAGGGCAAAGCCGCGGAACTCGCCCTCGTCCAGCTTGCGCCGGGTGTTGTTGCCGACGATGCCGTTGACCACCGCCATGACGCCGAGCGCCTCCACGGCGTTGCGCAATTCGCCCACGGCCGCCGTCCATGTCGGCACGCGCCGCGCCCAGCCTTCATCCAGCCCCACCGCCCGCCGCATTTCGCGCCCCGTGGCCTCCGGGTCGTCCGAGAGTGTGGCGGCTCCGACAAGGCTCACCGGCTCCGCCTCTGCTTCCATCCGCTCTTCCCGCAGCCAGTTTTGCCGTCGCCGCATGAGGTGGATGGTGTCCATCAGCTCCGGGCTGATTCCCTGGGGCCGTCGACTCTCGACGGTGCGGAAGTCCGCGAACGGCAAGCCCATCTCCGGCGGTTCCGGCAGGAAAAGAAATCCGAACGGCACCCGCGTCGCCCTGGCGAAGTCTTCCAGCTGTCTCACGGTGGGCCGGGCCGCTTCGGCCTCCCAGTCCGCCAACTTGGGAAACCGGCCCTCCAAATCGGCGAAATCGAGCCCGGCGCGTTCCCGCGCCCAGCGAAGGACCGCCGGCTCGACCCTGATCCGGTTCATCTCGGGATGTTACCCATCGAAACGGTTGGAGCCAAAACCGGCTTTGGAGAGAATGCGGGACGTGGGGCGATGGAGAGGTGAACGGGGATGGCCGCTTGGATTCCTTCCTCCGAGAGGCCGTCCAGGACGGTCGCGGCGGTCTTGGGCGCGAGAAGCGCCTCCAGCACCGGCCACCTGGGCGGTTGGCTCACCGTCAGGCAACCGGTGACGTCGGCGGGGAAGAGAACGAGCGTTTCGTCATAAGCGCCCGGGCTCCGCGTCTCGTAACCGCCGGAGCCGGTCAGCCCGGCGTCGATCACACCCTCGGAAGCATGTTCTGTATGAGAAGACATGGATCAACTCTCCCGTGCAATAACGGTATGGGAGGGGTTGAAACCCCGGAAGCATGTCGCGGCATCTAGGCTCATCGCCGCTCCGCGAGTTGTCCGGTTACGGCCGAAGTGATCAGCGCAGCGCGATACTCTTGAAGGAGATCGACGCTTCTTTCGACTTTGGCGGCGCGGTCACTCTCGTTCTCAAGCGTGCGGTCAATGTATTCAGCAATCGCGGTTTGCTCCTCGTTGGGGGGAACGGCGACCGATACCTCCTTTGAGGTCTCGACGTTGAAATGGAGCTGCAACGCACCTTCCGAGCCGATCATGTATTGAACCTTCGCGGCATCGCTATTCAAGAACCACCCGAGAAAGCGCGAAGAAGCGTGCGGAGGCCTTCGAATGATCACGAGATCTACGCAGTTAGTCCCTTCCAAGTCAGCCGTAATCACGGAGGTGGTGCCGGGATCACCGGTCCGAACAGCGACGAGATCGCCTTCGTAGAGCTCTGATTTCAGATGGAGTTCGTGCCCTTCCTCGCTGATGTTCCGTGAATCCGTGAAGTCAAAACCCATCGGTCGCACATTCAGCCCTCGAATGGCGAGCACGCCTTCATCGGCATAGTATGCCGCTGGTGTAACGACGATACCCACGCTGACCCTCGGGCTGATGTATTTCAGCGGCAGCACCTCCCAATGCACGGGGATATCGCCGAGCCAGTCGATGCCGGAGGCTTTCATCGGGGCGGCGGGATCGAGGCCCTTGGTGACGGCGCGGGTGATGAGGGCCTGACGTTTCTCGGCCAGCCGGTCCAGAAGCGTGCGTTTCTTCTCGATCAGCCCGTCGATCCGCGCCGTCTTCTCATCTAGAAACCGCGCAATCCGCCGCTGCGTGTTGAGCGGGGGAAGTGCGATAAAGGCGTTCTTCATTGGGTATTGGCCGAGCCCGAAACGGGTGACGCCGTTTGCCGCAAGCTTGAACTGGTCGTTGAGCGGTTCGGCCCGGCAAAGCCATGCAAGGAAACCTCCGTCCAGCTCTGGTCCGGGCTCGAATACCGAAAGGTGGTAGCCGCAGAGAACCTCCGGCATATCCTCGGTGACCAACGCAGGGATCCCTATATCATCCCACCCTTCGCTGTCCTTGGTGATGATGACCTGACCGCATTTGAGCTGGAAACGATGGATTTCCGCTTCGGTCGCCGATCCCTCCATGAATTGCAGGTCCGGCGTAATGCGGTCGTTGTAATACACGTCAGTGTAGTTGCAGAGTCGAACCGGCTCCTCATCCTCGGAGACGGTCTTGTCGACGTTGCTGTTTCGGACATCGGCGTAAAACTTGAGCTTCTCCAGCTTCCAGTCGGATGGAAGCTCTCGATAGGCTTCGCGGACCTTTTCGGGGACGTGGGTCATACCACCAGCCCCTTTAGCAGCCCGGCGATCTCCCCTTCGAGCCGGGTGATGTCAGCCTCGATCTCAACCAGCGAGCGCGGTGGCTTGTAGACGTAGAAGTGCCGGTTGATCGGGATTTCGTAGCCGACCCTGGTCTTGTCGTAGTCCACCCAGGCATCGGGCACATGGGGCAGCACCTCGCGCGCCATGTAGGCGTCGATTTCGTCCTGGAAGGCCTCGACAAGCCGGTCGTTGGGCTTGTCCGGCCCGAACTCCATCGGCAGGGGCGGCGCCGTGCCGGGCGGCAAGGGGATGTTCTCGGTGTCCCGAAGCTCGCTGTCGGGCTCCGGCCGGCCTTTGCTGTCTCTGCAAATCTCGGCGTCTGGGTCGCGCTCACCAAGGGCCGTGAAGATCGCCTTCTTGATCGGTCCGGGGATCTTGAGGCCGGCGTGCTTCGCAGCCTTCATCGCATCGACCTCGAAGGCCTCCCGGTCCATGTAGCGTCCATTGCCCTCGAGCGTCGCGATTACAGCACGGATGGCAGCCTGCTGCTTCCGCCCCTCCTCACTCTCGCGCGCAGCGGCCGCCGCATTCTTCCGCTTCTTCGATGTCGCCAGGTTCGCGAAAGCCCTCTGCTCGTCGAGCTTCGCGATGCGCTCCGGCGTCGCCTCGAAGTTCATACGCAAGGGGCGTTCGACCGTCACCTTGAGAAAGCCGAACTCCCGATTCTCGAAGATGCGGGAGATCACGCGGGTCTCGGTCTCGCCGTCGATCCCCACCTCCGCCATCTCGCCGTCCTCGCAGTTGGCATAGACACGCGTGAGATGGTGGATTTGTTCCTCGGCGATCTCGTTGCGCTTGTTGTTGAGGCTCTTCTTCATCTTCCGGAAGAAGCGGGTGCCGTCGATGAGCTGCACCCTGCCGCGCCGCTCCGGCGGCTTGCGGTTCGTCACGAGCCAGACGTAGGTGAAGATACCGGTGTTGTAGAAAAGCTGGTCGGGCAGCGCCACGATGGCGGCGAGCCAGTCGTTCTCGATGATCCAGCGGCGGATGTTGGAGGGCCCCGACCCGGCGTCGCCGGAAAAGAGCGGCGAGCCGTTGAAGACGATGGCGATCTTGGAACCGGGCTGGTCCTCGTCCCCCTCCGCGTAGGGGTGCATCTTGGAAATCATGTGCTGAAGGAAGAGGAGCGAGCCGTCGTTGATGGCCGGGAGGCCCGCGCCGAACCGACCCGAAAAGCCCACGGTCTTGTGCTCGCGCTCGACCACCGCCTTCTGGTCCTTCCATTCGACGCCGAATGGCGGGTTGGCCATGAGGTAGTGGAAGCGCTTGCCCTGAAAGCCGTCGCTTGTCTTGCCGTCTCCGAGTGTGTCGCCGAGGACGATGTTGGCGGTGTCCTCGTCCTTGATGAGCATGTCGGAGCAGCAGATCGCCCAGGACTCGTCATTGTACTCTTGACCGTAGAGTGCGAGCTCCGCCCGCTCGTTCTGCGACAGGATCAGTTTCTCGGACTCCGAAAGCATGCCGCCGGTGCCGCACGCCGGATCGTAGATCGTGCGGTAGATGCCGGGCCGGTAGACATCCTGCTCCCCGGTGTAGATGAGGTTCGCCATCAGGCGGATGACCTCGCGGGGCGTGAAGTGGTCTCCGGCTTCCTCGTTGGCCTGTTCGTTGAAGCGCATCACCAGGTGCTCGAACAGGTAGCCCATCTGCAAGTTGTCGATCCTGTTCGGGTGAAAATCGACATCGGCCATCGCCTTGACGATCGTGAACAGGCGGTTGCTGGCATCGAGCTTCTCGATCTGGTCGGTGAACTTGAAGCGCTCGAAGATGCGCCGCGCGGTCGGGGAAAAGCCGTTGATGTACGCCACGAGGTTCGGGGCGATGTTCTCGGCGTCGCCGAGCAGACGGGCGAAGGTGTAGGGACTTGTGTTGTAGAGCGGGTACTTGCGTTTCGGATCGGCTGCCTTGCCGAGGAGGCGGTCCATGGCCGCTTCGGGTGTCCGGCGCGCCTGAAGCTCGTCATACTGCTTGAGAACGGCGTCCTTGGTGGGTTCGAGGACGCAATCGAGGCGACGCAGGACGACCATGGGCAGCATGACCAGACGGTACTGGGGAGGCCGGTACGGTCCCCTGAGCCGGTTCGCGACTTCCCAGATCTTGGCCTTGAGTTCGTCGTGCGCCTGTACGTTCACCGATGATCTTCTTTCCCGGGCGCCGACAGCCCATTATCGCGTAGCAGTGCCCCTCTTCCCGTTGATGGACGGATGGGCTCGGTCCCGCATCCCTTGAACTCTCCGGCATTCGTCGTGGAGACAACCGCCCTCCAGGCCCAGTCGCAGCAGGCGGTCGGGTCGCCGAACTCTCCGATCCGCTTCCGCGCGGACACTTCGCCCGGGCCGCTCATCCGGCGATCCAGGGATCGACGACGTTGATGTCCATGCCCTCGAAGTCGCGGACGTTGCGGGTCGCCACGGTCATGCCGCGGGAGTGGGCGATCGCGGCGATTTGGCAGTCGGCCGGTTGCGTAGGCCGTCCGGCGGAACGGCGCATGGCTGCGATGTCCGCGTAAGCGCGGGCCGCGGCGCTGTCGAAGGGGAGAATGCGGTCGTCGAACGCTTCGCGCAGAAACCGTTCGATGTCCGCGATCAAGGTCTGCCGCCGCCGGCCCAGCGCCAGAATGGCGGCGCCGTAGCGCAACTCCGCCTCGCCGACAGCGGAGAAGAAGATATCCTCAAGGTCCTGGGTGGCGGTCCAGTCTCCCACCGCCGGATCGGGCGATTCGCGAATCAGTTCGGACACCACATTGGTGTCGACCAGCACGGGCATCCCGGCGCGCTCAGTCGAAGGACGGCGGTTCGCGCATCGGCCCGCGCGGCGGCAATTTCAAGTCCACCCCGTTGTCCGGACCAAAGTGCGAGCGGGCGATCTCCGCGAGGTTCCGCGTGCTCCGTCCGGGCTTCACCGCGTCGCGCAGGATGGTGCGCGCCTCTTCCTCCATCGAACGATGATGCTCTGCGGCGCGCACGCGCAGGCGCGTCTTCACGTCGTCGTCGAGGTTGCGGATGGTGATGTTCGCCATCAGCCATGTCTCCTCATAGTGGGTCAGGCGCCATAGTGGGTCAGGCGCCCGAATTATCGCTTGCTCGCAATGCAAGCAAGGTATACGTGATCCGGTCTTCTGCGGCCCCGCCGGCAAGCGTTCGTGTCCAGGGGAGCGAAACCCACGCGGTCGCCACGGGAGTGATGCAGTCCCGAGCCCGAGACGGGAACGGCGATCCGTACGCCGTCACCGTGTCCGCAAGCGTCTCCTCGAACCCTTTGGCACGCGGTTGCGGGTCGAAGATGCCGTGAAGCTTCAGACCCCTTGTGGCTTTCCGATTCGAGCTGGACCACGATGCAGAAGACGGAGCTCCACGGCCTGAGCGAACGATTGCCAACGCCACCCATCGGGTGCAGGGCATTGGCCGGGTAGGCGGGGGCGTTGCTGCGCCCCGCCTACCCGGCCGAAAGCCTCACGGAATGCTTGCGCTCAGGATTGGACACGTGTGTTGACTTGGTGTTTGCAGTGTGGGGATCGATGCTACATATGGAGAGATACAATTTATACATCATTGAATCCACGACATAACTTTACGTATTGAACCTAGCTCAAGAGTAGAGCCGTTAGGCGCGTAGCCAAGCGAGCGGAGCGAGCGCCCGGCGATTGAGGGAAACGAAAAGGAGAAGGGCATGAGCGAGAGCGCCGTGCTGGTCGAAACCGCGGGGCAAGCCGGGGTCATCACGATCAACCGGCCGGAGGTGCTGAACGCGCTCGACCTGCCGACCTGCAAGTCCTTGGACGATGCCGTGAGCCAGGTGGAGGCCGACGCGGCGGTGCGGGTCGTGGTGTTCACCGGCACGGGCCGCGCGTTCGTCGCCGGCGGCGATATCGCCGATCTGGACTCGCGCCAGGGCCTCGCGCACTATGAAGAGTTCGCCGAGCACATTCACCGCCTGTTCCGCCGGATCGAGACCCTGGACAAGCCCACCATCGCCGCCGTCAACGGCTTCGCGCTGGGCGGCGGTTCCGAGCTGATGCTCAGCACCGACATCCGGCTGCTGTCCGCGAAGGCGAAGATCGGCGTGCCCGAGATCAACCTCGGGCTCTTCCCCGGCGCCGGCGGCTCGCAACGCCTGATCCGCCAGATCCCGCTCTGCCGGGCCAAGGAGCTGATGTTCACCGGCGATGCGATCGGCGCGGAGGAGGCGATGGCGCTCGGCCTCGCCAACCGCGTCGTCGCGCCGGAGGCGCTGATGGACGAGGCGCTGGCGCTGGCCGAGAAGATCGCGAGCAAGTCGCCGCTCGTGCTGCGCCTGCTCAAGCGCACCATCGACGCCGGCGCCGACATGCCGATGCCGGCGGCGCTCGCCCACGAGCAGGCCATGATCTCGCTGGTGCTCGACAGCGAGGATGCGCACGAGGGCTGCCGCGCCTTCCTCGAGAAGCGCGAACCCACGTTCAAGGGCGCCTGAGCCGTGGAGGTAGAGCTCACCGAAGAGCAGGCGCTGATGCTGGAGACGGCGCGGCGCGTCGGCGCGGACTACGGCCTCGACTACTGGCGCGATCTCGACCAGCGGGGCGCCTACCCGAGCGAGATGTGGCAGGCGATCTGCGACGCGGGCTTCGGCGGCATCGCGCTGCCCGAGGAATACGGCGGGGCCGGGCTCGGGATGCTGGATATGGCGCTGGTGATCGAGGCGCTGTGCGAGGCCGGCGCGGGTGGGACGCTCGCCCAGATCTTCATGGTGAACCCGATCTTCGGCGGCGTCGCCATCGCGCGCTACGGCACGCAAGCCATGCGCCGGGACCTTCTGCCGCCGCTCATCGCGGGCGACATCGAATGCTGCATGGCGCTCACCGAGCCGGATGCGGGCACGAATTCCCTCGAACTCCGCACCTTCGCCGAGTCCCACGGCAACGGCTGGCGGCTCAACGGGCGGAAGATCTGGATCTCGGCGGTGCCGACGGCGGACAAGATGTTGGTGGTTGCCCGCACCAGGAAGGTCGAGGACTCGGCGCGCCGCACCGACGGCATCTCGCTCTTCCTCATCGACGTGGAGCGCGAGGGGCTGACCCATTCCACCATCGAGAAGGCAGGCACCCACTGCGTGCCGGCGAGCAACGTCTACTTCGAGAACACGCCGGTGGCAGGCGACGAGCTGATCGGCACCCTGCACGGCGGCTGGAAGGAGCTGCTCGACGTGCTCAACACCGAGCGCATCGTGACCACCGCCGGCCTCGTCGGCACGGTGCGGCTCGCGTTGGGCCTTGCGGTCGATTACGCCAGCGAGCGCCGCGTCTTCGGCGAGCGGCCGATCTCCTCCTACCAGGGGCTCCAGTTTCCGCTGGCCCAGGCGAAGGCGGAGATCGAGTGCGCCGCAGTGATGAACCACAAGGCCGCCGCCCTGCACGATGCCGGCCTGCCCTACGGCTCGCAAGCCAACATGGCCAAGCTCATCGCCGCCCAGGCTGCGGCGGAAGGCCTGGAGCGCGCGATGCAGACCATGGGCGGCATGGGCTACGCCAAGGAGATGCACCTGGAGCGGCTCTGGCGCGACGCCCGCCTCTTCCGCTTCGCCCCGGTCTCGGAAGAGATGATCCTCAACTACATCGCCGTCCACGACTTGCGGATGGCACGCGGGTACTGAGGGGCGCCGACAAAGCCCGGCCACTCCCTGTTTGAAATGCTTGGCGCCCGGCGGCGTGGCCTCCACCGGGCTCTCTTGTGCTCTCGTCTCAAGCCAGGAACGGCGCGAGGGCGGATACGAGTAACGAGAGCGGCGAGAGCGCAAACAGGGCATGGTCGGCGGCCTAGTGGCCTGTTCCGAAAGTTTCTGTCCCTGCACAAGTCGCCCCCGACTCGTCATGGCTGGGCTCGTCCCAGCCATCAACGGGTTGTTCGTACAGCATGAGAAAAGAGCGTGGATGCCCGGAACACGTCCGGGCACGGCGACGTTTGGGAGGGGCATGGTTCGTGAGACTGTCCGCCTGCCCAACAGCATCCGAATGAACTTCGGGAACACCGCGCTAGTTCCCGCGATATCTCTCGCACCGTGTATCGAGAGTGGTTGACTAAAAAACGAAGCCTCTAGAGTGCGTTATCGCAGTATTTTTGGGGTCACAACAGGGTCTTCAAAATTCAGGCATCGGAGATGATAATTTGTAACATGTTTGAAATGATATGGCGTCATGCAGACTTATCGTACACCCCTTTGCCGCGCACAAAAGATTGGTTTACCGCGCACGTTTATTGGTCAAACCAATTTACACCAAAAATTCAGTGGTCGGACCAATGCATGATCGTACGGGCATATTCCAAATTAACATATTATTGTATTTCAATGAGTTAGTATTTATGGAACATGCGTCTGCGGTATGGCTTTAGATCAACAAAAAATGTTTATTTCGCACGAATCTCCTGTATGTTCACTAAAGCATGTTCGCTCTGTCCGGGATCCCAATCGCCCTGCGTCCTGGAGAGTTTGAGACGGAAGCGGGGTTGTCGTTTGCGAAGAAAGCACCGGCTGTGAGGTGAGAAGCCCATGTTTGAGCTCGACGTACATGACTCGTTCAGGCGCAGTGAATGCCTTAGCAGGAGACAAGCTATTCTTTATTGGCATAGGGAGATGCCTCAATGATATGGACGTATTCCGTCATTGTGGCCTGGCTCACGGGCGTGAGTCTCATTCTCGCGTCGCTCCTTCTGACGACCGCTGGTGCATAGGGTGGCTCGGAGGGCCATCTGCCGCCATGCGCCCGTATGCGGATAGCGGCTCCGGCACTGAAAGCATGAGAACTCGAGTGACTCCTTCGACCCGCAAGCCTCATCACGGTCATGGTCTGCGCGCCTCCCTGGCGTTCGAACCGCTGCAAGCCTGTCCCTCCCTGCAGGCCGGTCAGCGCCGCGCAGACCATGACCGTGGTGAGACTTGCGAATGCGCATCGCGACCGCGGGGACGAACGGTCCGGAGATCCCCAGCGCGGTCAGCAACGACGGCAGCGCGGATATCCGCCCAGTCGAGTCGGGGAAGCAAATTTAGGCCGATGGAGGACGGCCGGGCGGCTACCCTTACCCGATTCGGCAGGCGTTCGGGGGCGAAACCGCGCCGCCCGCAGCCAAGGCGGCACGGCACGCTTCGGTCGTGGTCTGGTCGACCGCGAGCGTGCCGTCCGCCGGGCTGCCAATGAGCACGACCCCGTACACCGCCTCCCCGTGGCCCTGGGTCACGTAACCCTCCACCACGTCCTCCAGCACACGCGAAGGCTCACGGGTGAGCGGGTCGCCGTAGCCGCTGCTGCCGTTGTCCACCGAACGCACGAACCCGCCGGGCTCCGCGGCACGAAAGAGAGGCTCAGTCTGCAGCGTCGGCCGGGGCTTCACCTGCGGCCCGCTCACTCGGCCGCGTCGCGCATCGGCAGGTGCGCCAGGCAGGTCGCGACGGTCGCTTCCAGCGTGCGTGCGGTATCCGTGGTCTCGCGAGTCTCGCGCCCGTAGGGCGTCGAGTCGAGCAGCCGGAACACCGCCGCCGCGCCCTGGTGAAACCTGGGCGTGGCGCCGGCCGATGCGAACGTGCTGGCGATCTCGTCCATCTCGCCGACCCAGCGGCCGGCGTCGGCAGGCAGGCGCGGGATGGTGCCGCGCATGTGCTGCATGATCGCGGGCAGGCTCTCGCCGATCTCGGCCCGCACCGTCTCGCCCACGCCCAAGGCGTCGGCGACCGTCATCGCCGCGGTGTGCAGCGCGTTGGTGCCCTTGGTGATCGAGGCGTAGCACATCTTCACCGCCGAGGCGCCGCCGATCTCCGGGCCGACCGGGCGGACCGACATGCCCTTGCCGTCGAGCGCGTCCATCAGACCGGCTGCCTCTCCGCTGACATAGAACCGTGTGGGCGGCCGATCGGGGCCGGGTGCCGCGCCGATGATCCCGGCGTCGATGAAGGGCGCGCCGGTGCCCTCGAAGAGCGTGGCGATCGCGCGCGCCGTCTCCGGCGAGACCGCGTTGCAATCGGCGTAAGCCGGGGCATGGCCCGTCCGCTGCATCGCCGAGGCGACATCGCGGGCGAGGTCCAATGCGGCCTCCGGCGGCAGGATCGAGAGCACGAGATCGGCCTCGGCCAGCAGCGAGTCCAGGTCGGCCACGAGGCGGAAGCCCAGCCGCTCGGCGCGTTCGCGGGTCTCACGGCTGCGGCCGGCCACGCAGGCGATCACGTCGTGGCCGTGACTTGCCAGCGCCGCGCCGACGCCTGCGCCCATGTCTCCGGGGCTCAAGATCGCGATGCTCTGTTGCCCCATCGTCGCCTCCAGACACTCTCTCGTGGCTCGATCTCAACTGGCCTCAACGACCGCTCCGTCCACGATGCTAGCCCGAAACTCTGGCCATGGTCATGGTCTGCGCCGCTTCGGGTTGGGGTGGACGCTCATGGGGCCCCGCGATAGTGTCGCGCCGCCAGTGGGGGAGGGGCCTTCATGCGTCCATCGGGCCGTCGGGCCGACGAGTTGCGTCAGGTCACGCTTGAGCCCGGCGTGAACAAGCACGCCGAGGGCTCGTGCCTGGTGCGCTTCGGCGACACGCAGGTGCTGTGCACGGCGAGCGTCGAGGATCGCGTGCCGCCCTTCCTGCGCAACAAGGGGCGGGGCTGGGTCACCGGCGAGTACGGCATGCTGCCGCGCTCGACCGGGTCGCGGTCGGCCCGCGAGGCCGCGCGCGGGCGCCAGGGCGGGCGCACGCAGGAGATCCAGCGCCTGATCGGGCGCTCGCTCCGCGCCGTCGCCGACCTGCCAGCGCTGGGCGAACGCCAGATAACCCTCGATTGCGACGTGATCCAGGCCGACGGCGGCACCCGCACGGCCGCCATCACCGGCGCCTACGTGGCGCTCCACGCGGCGCTTGACGGCCTCGTTGCGCGCGGGGTCATCGAGAGCGTGCCGCTCACCGACCAGGTCGCGGCGGTGAGCTGCGGCATCGTGGGCGGCGAGGCGGTGCTCGACCTCGACTATGCCGAGGACAGCACGGCGGATGCGGACGCGAACTTCGTGCTCACCGCCTCGGGCGGGATCGTCGAGGTGCAGGGCACGGCGGAGGGCGATCCCTTCAGCGAGGCGCAGCTGATCGCCATGCTGGGCCTCGCTCGCGCAGGCGCCGAGGAGCTGTTCGTCCTGCAGCGGGGCGCCCTCGCCGGGGCGGAGTAGGGGCGGCATGGCCCGTCGTCTCGCGGCGGCGCGCCTCATCGTGGCGAGCCACAACGCGGGCAAGGTGCGCGAAATCGCGGCGCTGCTGAGCCCTCTCGGCATCGAGGCGGTGGGTGCTGCGGCGCTGGGCCTCGCGGAGCCGGAGGAGACGGGGGAAACCTTCGTTGCGAACGCGGCGCTCAAGGCCCGTGCGGCGGCAACGGCAAGCGGCGAGCCGGCCCTTGCCGACGATTCCGGCCTCGTGGTGCCAGCGCTCGACGGCGCGCCCGGCATCTATTCGGCGCGCTGGGCGGGGCCGGGGAAGGATTTTCGTATTGCCATGGACCGCATCGAGGCGGAGCTTGCGGCGCGCGGGAGCGAGCCGGTCGGCGCGGCGGCCTATTTCGTCTGCGCGCTGTCCCTCGGCTGGCCGGACGGCCACTGCGAGACGGTCGAGGGGCGTGTGGACGGGGCGCTGACGTTTCCGCCGCGCGGCCCGCACGGCTTCGGCTACGACCCGATCTTCGTGCCGGACGGCCACGCCCGCACCTTCGGCGAGATGCCGCCGGAGGAGAAGCAGCCGCTGACCCACAGGGCGCGGGCCTTCGAGCAACTGGTGGCGGTCCTGCGGCTGGGCCAGCAGTGATGGGCGAGGCCGAACCGTCATCAGCCGAGGCGCCCCCGGCGCTCGCTCTCTACGTCCACTGGCCGTTCTGCCTCTCGAAGTGCCCTTACTGCGACTTCAACAGCCATGTCCGGGAGAGCGTCGATCAGGCCGCATGGCGGGGCGCGCTGCTGCGCGAGCTCGACCACTATGCGGCGCTGCTGCCGGGGGCGGTGGTCGCCAGCGTCTTCTTCGGCGGCGGCACGCCCTCGCTGATGCCGCCGGAGACTGCGGCGGCGGTGATCGAGCGGGCGGCGGCGCGGTGGTCGCTGGCAGCGGATACGGAGATCACCCTCGAAGCCAACCCGACCTCGACCGAGGCGGCGCGGCTCGAGGATTTTCACGCGGCCGGCGTGAACCGCGTCTCGCTCGGCGTGCAGGCGTTGGACGACGACGCGCTTTCCTTCCTCGGGCGCGGGCACGACGCGGCGGAGGCGCGGGCCGCGGTCGCCCTGGCGCAGCGCATCATGCCGCGCAGCTCCTTCGACCTGATCTACGCAAGGCCCGGCCAGACCGTGGACGCCTGGCGCGCGGAGCTGGCGGACGCCCTGGCTTTCGCCGGCGACCACCTCTCGCTCTATCAACTCACCATCGAGAAGGGCACGCCCTTCTGGCGGCTGGAACGAGACGGCGCGTTCGATGTGCCCGATGACGACACGGCGCGCGCTCTCTACGACCTGACGCAGGAGATGACGGCGGCGGCCGGCTTCGCGGCCTACGAGGTCTCGAACCACGCGCGGGGTGGGAACGCCTGCCGCCACAACCTCGCGTACTGGCGCTACGACGACTACGTGGGCATCGGGCCGGGCGCCCACGGCCGCATCCGGCCGGCGGGCGGCGCGCGGCAGGCGACGCGCCAGCACGCGGGGCCCGAAACCTGGCTCGCCGCTATCGAGAGCGCCGGCCACGGCACCGCCGAGACCCGCACCCTCGACACGCACGAGCAGGCGCGCGAGATGCTGATGATGGGGCTTCGGCTCGCGGAAGGGGTGTCGGAAGCGCACTTGCGGGAGCGCACGGGCTGCGAGCCGGACCGGGCGATCGACCGCGCAGGCCTCGCCCGCCTGATCGGCGCCGGCTACCTGGAATGCCGAGGCAGCTGTCTCAAGGCGACCGCCGCCGGCCGGCCACTCCTCAACAGCCTCCTGGCCGAACTCCTCGCCTGAGTAACGCGCCGAACGGCGTCATTCCGGCATGCCGAACGACGGCTCACCCATGAGCTCTTCAAAATCCGAGGCGCCAGCCGGCAAGCAGCATGACATCGGAGGAAGCCGCAGCCTCGTGGCCGGGATCGAGCGTCCAGATCGCACCGATGCGCAGCGTGCCGCCCACGCCGAGGCGCTTCTCCCATCGGGCGGAGACGTCGATCTGCCGACCGGTCGGTGACAGATCGGCGGAGACCGGGTTGCGCAATACCCGGCCGTCCAGGGTGCGGCCGATCGGCACGGAGAGGCGCGCCCGGCCCGATTCGACGCGGAGCGGCTGGGAAACCGAAAAACGCAGCCAATCCCGTTCGCCCAACGATCGCTCGGCGCGCATGGCAAAGGCGCTGCTGAGCAGAGGCGACACGCCGGCGAGCATGCCGCCGCGGGCCGAGGCGGAGGTCAGGCCGAGTTCGGCGCTCGCGTCGAGCCGCCACGCGCCGAGCCGTGTTCCGCCGTCGACGCCCAGAAAGCCGGCGCCGGTACCGAGCCGCCCGAAGGCGCCGGCCGCGCGGCTGCCCAGCATGCTCTCGCGCTCGGACAGCCAGCCGCCGCGCAGCCCGACCGGTGCATCGGACGGTTGCCAGGACAGCATCGCACCCGAGGCCGGGGGTCGGCCCTGCATTCCTTCGGTCGAGAACAAGGCGAAGCCGAGACCGTTCCGATCTTCGGTCCTGACGGCGAGCGCTTGCTCGGCCAGGGAGAGATGACCGCCGACCGTGCCTGCGGAGGGGGACGCCAGGAAGCCCAGCCGCGGCACGTCCCGACCGGAACCTCGATCCATGGGCGCGAATCCACCCAGCAGCGGCGGCTCGGTTCCGCTTGTCGTGCCTTCTGTTGGCCCCATGCCGGCAAGCGCGTCCGGCGCCATCCCTGGCCTCCGATCCTCGCTCGGCCATGCCATGAAGGCGTCAAGCCGCGTCAGCGCCGAAGGACGGGGCGGGGCGTACGCGAATCCGTCCAGGGCGTACCAGAAGGGTGCGCCGAGTTCGTCGAAGGCGGCGACCTCGTGGCCGGCGAGTCCCAGCTTGAGGCTGTCGCCGAGTGCGTGTCCGGGAGCGAAGTGGGTCCGTAACACCGGGATGCCGATGCCACCCACTTGGTTACCCGGCACGAAATCTGTGCTGCCGACCGGCGCGGTGGCGGCGTCCAGGTCCATGAGGCCCCGGCCGAGCTCGGAGGAAAGCTCACAGTCGCTGGTGTCCTCGTCGAGGTCGAGATGGTCCGGGCAGGTCTCGCCCGAGGCGACGGAGTCCGGCGTCACGCTTGCCGTCGACAGCAGGCGCTGAAGCAGGGCTTCGTTCGTGAGCTGACTGCGGAACCAGTGCTTCATCACGGCCAGGCCGCCGGTCACGAAGGGAGCGGCAACGGAGGTTCCGCTGACCGAGGGGTGGTAGCCGACGTCGTGGCCGGAACGCGCGGCCCTGAGACCTTCGCCCGGCGCAGCGACGCACCATTCGGCGGCAATACCGCAGCGGTTGCTGGTGTCGGCGATGTTTCCGTCGCTGTCGACCGAGACCACGGCCACGACATTGCTGCGCAGGGAGGACTCGATCACGGGCAGGCCGGCGTAAAACTCCGGCGATGTCGCGTTCAGCTTTCCGTCCACGCAGTTCGGCTGGAACCGCAATTCGCAATCGCTGCCGTGCTCGTTGCCGGCACCGATCACCAGGATCGTCTTGCCGGTGGCGGTCCCCGTCTGCGCGAGAATGGCGATGTAGGAATCGTAGGTCGTGCTCCAGGTTTCATTCAGGTAATCCTCGATGAGACCTGCCGCGCTGAAGCTCATGTTGATGAAATCGATGTGCTGCGGCGCCAAGGTCGTCAGCCGGCTGAAATCGTCTGAGAGTCGACGGACGGACTGTTCCCGCAAGTTTTCGGAATTGGTCACGACGCTGCGGGGACGGGCGACCTGGAGGGTGAAACCGCCGAGAGGAATCGACAGAAAATCGAGACGGTCGATCCCCCAGGCGATCCCGTGGAAATCCTCTTCGTCGCGCCATCCCTGTATTTCTTCGGTCGGGGCGACGGGAAAGACCTGGTTCCGCTGCGCGGCGATGATGCTCGCCACGAACGTGCCATGAAGGCCGCTTCCGCAACTCAGGACGCCGCTGTTTCTGAGGCCGCACCGGTTGATGCCCGGAACGCCCGCGAACTCCCAGTGGGTGCGATCCAGGTATGAGTCGATCACACCGACGACGGCGCCTTTGCCGGGTGCGGTTCCCGCCCCGTCGCGGGCGGCGATCCGGGCGTAGGCCGTGGAGGCGCCCACCAGCGCGTGCGGCCAATAGTATTCGGAATCGCCTTCGTACTCCGTCTTCGCGTCATCGAAGGTAATCGGCACCGGGGGCGGCGGTGGTGGTGGAGGCGGAGGAGGAGGAGGAGGCGGAGGAGGAGGAGGAGGCGGAGGAGGAGGAGGAGGCGGAGGAGGAG
>JAPPHR010000016.1:0-1413 GCA_028820995.1 Rhodospirillales bacterium | reverse complement strand
TGTTGTTTTCTTTTTCTGGTGTTTTGTTGTTCTGTGCGGGTGCTTGTGGTGTTGTTTTTGGGGGGGGGGGCGGGGGTGGTGGTGGCGGCGGCGGTGGAGGTGGCGGCGGCGGTGGTGAAGTTGATAGCGGTGGCGGCGCGGGAGCTGGTGGTGGCTGCTGCTGCGGGGGCTGCTGCTGCGTGGGTGGTGGCTGTTCCGGAGGAGGAGTCGTCTCTTGCGGGGGTGGTGTTGGCTGCTGCTGCGATGGTTCCGGCTGGCTTGCGATGGGTGGTTGCTCGGGTGAAAGACCCACGCCGCCCCCTCCGCCGCCGCAGCCGGCCGCAACAATCGCCAGGACAAGGAGTGCCAAGAGGTGCGGCACGGCACCGATGCGTCCCTCATGCCGGCGGCGAACAGGGGCGACGACGCGGTCGCGCACAGCGAACTGCTCAGGCCTGACGGGGGCCTTCATGGTGGAAGCGTCGATCTTGGCGTGAATCGATTGCAATTCGGGCCGAAAGGCTCCCCTTCTTGGGGATTGTTGTTGAGCGCGCCTTGTCGATCCCCCGCAATGCAGCAAGATCAACGGATTACTGCGCCGTTCGGCACCGAACCCAGGCGCCGAACAGCACCTACATCTCTTACTATATCATATATGTCATAACAAATAAATTATCTTGCTCATCGATGAAGCTCCTCCGACGGCCGCCGTGCTCTCGCCTGAGCATGACATCGGCCGTGTCAGACGTTGGACGCCGAGGCGGGAGCAGGATGCATCCGTCGAGACGAAGGCGACGCTCGATGCGAGTCCTTCATCCGCTGGCGTGACGAGTTTCATGGACAAGCGGGAACCGACTTGCGGCCCCGGGAACGCGGCCCCCGATGAGGAATCAGGGGTGGCCTGCGTTGACAGGACCGGGGCGCGCGCCTATCTCTCGGTCACTGCCGTCGCCGCGGGCGGCGGCGGGCGTTGGCTGCCGGGATCGCACCATGCTTCAAGGGCTCTCCAAGAAACTGTTCGGCACTGTCAACGAGCGCATCGTCAAGGCGCACGCCGGGCAGATCGGCGCCATCAACGGCCTCGAGCGCTCGCTGGAGGCGCTGAGCGACGACGAGCTCCGGGGCAAGACTGCGGAATACAGGAAGCGGATCGCCGACGGCGAGACCCTGGAGGACCTGCTGGTCGAGGCCTTCGCCACCACGCGCGAGGCCGCGAAGCGCACGCTCGGCCAGCGCCATTACGACGTGCAGCTCGTGGGCGGCATCGTCCTCCACCAGGGCAAGATCGCGGAGATGGCGACAGGCGAGGGCAAGACCCTGGTCGCGACGCTGCCGGTCTATCTCAACGCGCTCGAAGGCAAGGGCGTTCACGTCATCACCGTGAACGACTACCTGGCCCAGCGCGACGCCGCCTGGATGGGCGAGATCTACGAG
>JAPPHR010000128.1 GCA_028820995.1 Rhodospirillales bacterium | reverse complement strand
TGGCCTTGTTCTTGTGCTGCGATTTCTCGTCCTGCTGGGTGACGACGATGCCGCTGGGCAGATGAGTGATGCGCACGGCGCTGTCGGTGGTGTTGACGCTCTGCCCGCCCGGTCCGCTTGAGCGGTAGACGTCGATGCGGAGCTCCTTCTCGTCCAGCGCGATGTCGACATCCTCCGCCTCGGGCAGGACGGCGACGGTCGCGGCCGAGGTGTGGATGCGCCCGCCCGCCTCGGTCTCCGGCACCCGCTGCACGCGATGAACGCCGGATTCGAACTTGAGCCGTGCATAGGCGCCGCGCCCGCCGATCGAGACCACAGCCTCTTTCACTCCGCCGAGCCCGGTCTCCGACATCGACATGAGCTCGAAGCGCCAGCTCTTCCCCTCGACGTAACGCTGGTACATGCGGAGCAGATCGCCGGCGAAGAGCGCGGCTTCATCGCCGCCCGTGCCGGCACGGATCTCAAGGATGGCGTTGCGCTCGTCGGCTTCGTCCGCCGGCAGGAGGAGGAGCTTGAGCGCTTCCTCCTTGGCAGGCATCGCCGCCATCAGTTGGGCGCGCTCGTCCTCCGCCAGCGCCCGCATCTCGGGCTCGCTCTCTGGATCCTCGGCCATTTCCTGAAGGTCCCCGGCCTCTTCGCGCGCGGCGCGCAGCGCCGTGATCGCATCCACGATGGGCGAGAGCTGGGTGTACTCGCGGGAGAGCTGCGCGAGCTCGTCGGGTGACGGCGGGGGTACGGCCGAGAGCGCGTCGCCAAGCTCCCGGTGGCGCTCCAGCACCCGGTCCAGGCGCTCCTCGAACCCGGCGGCCGCGCTCATCGGCCCGGCGCGTAACGGGCGAGATGTTCGCTGAGCCCGGCCTCCGGCGCTTCGGCCTGTTCACCGCTGTCGAGGTCGCGGACAGTCGCCACGCCGCGATCCAGCTCGTCGTCGCCCAGGATGATCGCGGCCGCAGCCTGTGCCTGATTGGCCCGCTTCATCCGCTTCGAAAGCGAGCCGCGATAGGTCAGTTCCACGGCGAAGCCCTCGTGCCGGAGACGCTGGGCGAGCCCGAGCGCAGCGGCCTCGGCCCGCGCGCCGAGCGGCACGATGGCGATGGGACGGGGCGGGGCCTCCACGCCGCCCGTCTCGGCCACGAGCGCGGCGAGACGCTCGATCCCACCGGCCCAGCCGACGCCTGGCGTGGGCGGCCCGCCCATGGTCTCGATCAGGCCGTCGTAGCGGCCGCCGGCCAGCACGGCACCCTGGGCGCCCAGCGCCTCGGTGGTGAACTCGAAGGCCGTGTGGCAGTAGTAATCCAGGCCGCGCACGAGGCGCGCGTTGCGGGTGAAGGCGACACCGATGCTGGCGAGCCCGTCGCACACGGTGCCGAAGAACGCTGCGGCGTCCGGACTCAGATGCGCGTCGATCACCGGCGCGTCGGCCAGCACGGCACGGTCGCCCTCGTCCTTGGAATCGAGCACGCGCAGCGGATTGCGGCGGAGCCGCTGCCTGCTCTCTTCCGAGAGCGCATCCTCGTTGGCCTCGAGGTGGGC
Source organism: Rhodospirillales bacterium (assembly GCA_028820995.1). Lineage (GTDB taxonomy): Bacteria > Pseudomonadota > Alphaproteobacteria > UBA828 > UBA828 > WTGU01. The sequence goes on along the minus strand of JAPPHR010000128.1, from coordinate 21,209 downwards.
GACGAGGGCCGAGCGGTAGGCGCGGCGGCTTTGCTCGTCGGCAAGGGTGTTGATCTCCAGCGTCACCCGGTCGAGCACGCCCAGCGCGTCCAGCAGGTGCGCGCCGCACGCAATCACCTCGATGTCCGCCAGCGGCTCGGCAGCGCCGATCAGCTCGACGCCGATCTGGTGGAACTGGCGGAGCCTGCCCTTCTGTGGCCGCTCGTAGCGAAACATCGGCCCGGCGTAGAAGCACTTGAAGGGCCGGCGATCGCCCAGGGTGCCGCCGATCACTCCGCGCGCCACGCCCGCCGTGTTCTCCGGCCTGAGCGTGAGCTCCGAGCCGCCGCGGTCGGTGAAGGTGTACATCTCCTTGGTCACGATGTCCGAGGTATCGCCCAGGGTGCGGCGGAACACGTCGCTGAACTCGAAGATCGGCGTCGCGACTTCGGCGAACCCGTAACGGGCTGCGAGCGTGCGCGCGTGCTCGACGACGTGGCGGTGGCGGCGCATCTCGTCCGCCGCAAGGTCGTGCGTTCCACGAACCGGCTGAATTCTGCGCACTGTCTGGGTTCCCGAACGTTGCCGGCGCTGCTGCCGGCGTGACGGCGGCGGGTTTAGTGACTCGATTCGACGGTTCCGGCAAGCGGCGGTGGCCGCCGCGCGCCTCTACCCGCCGGTGGCGGTGCCGGCCAGGAGACGGTCGGGGTCGAGCGCGATGTTCCGCAGGACTACGCCGAGCGGCCCGAGCGCGGGTGCCACCGCATCGTCGACCCTGACTTCGAGCCCGCCGGCATTGCCGGTCACCATGAGGAGGCCGGCCCGGTCGGGCACCCGATACGAATCGCCTGCGTGCAGGATCCGGGTCAGCAGCAGCTCGTTGTCGGGACCAAGGATCTGAACCCAGCTGTCGTCCACCGCAGTGATCACCACGCGGGAATCGAGATTGGTCCGCCCATACACCTTGGGGACATAGGCAGGCTCCACCGCCGGCAACGACGGCTCTTCCGTCGCGGGCGATACCGAGACAGTAGAGGCGACATCCTGCGTCGACGCATCGATCATCGGTTCCGCCGACGCGGTCACGGGCGCCGCCGTGTCTCCGGCGGCGTCGGCAACAGCGACGTCGGTCCCGGATGTATCGAGACTGGCGACCTCCACACGGTCCGTGGCTTCGGCAGTCTGAGAGACGTCGCTTGCGACCGTCTCGTCGGTGCTGCCGGCGGCGGCACCAGCGCCGCTGGTCCCGCCGACCGCCGTCGTCCCGAAGTCGAGGGGCGACGCGATCTCCGGGCCCGGATCGGACGTCTCAGCAACTGCGGCGGCCGGCTCGCTCGACGCTGCAGCGCCGGCCGCCTGCACGGTCTCGGCCGACGCTTGGTCCGCGGCGGGCGGCGGCTGGACTGCCGCTGCTTCGCTCTCCGCCCCCTCGAGTGCCGCGACCTCCGCCGCCTGCTCCGGCCCGGCCTCGTCCCACACCTCGGCCGCCGGTATGAGACTGTCCTGCGCACCATCCGTCGCGGCAGGAGCTTCCGGCGCAGGAGCCGCCGGTGCCGATGCTTCCTCTCGTGGCGCTGCCGGGCCGGGGACCGGCTCGGCCTGATCCGACGTGCCGGACGCAGGCTCCGGCGTCACCGCAGTCGTTGCTTCCGCGACGATGGACGCGGTGGCCGTCTCAGCCGCCGGCTCTTCGGTAGCAGCGACGGCGGTCTCGGCCGTCGCCTCTGCGGTAAGTGCTGCGGCAGCCGGCTCAGTCGCGGCGTCTTCCCCCGTTGCGCCGCCCGCTGCGACCTCGGTCTCGGTTAAGCCGACCGCTTCGGTCAGCCGGGTCGATACGTCGTCGACCAGGTCCGTCGCAATCTGGCCCCCGGTCGACTGATATTGCCAGCCGCCGTAGGCGAGGCCCGCCAGCACGAGGACGAGGAGAATCAGCCAGAACTTCGGCTTGGGGCTGGTATCGCTGGGCGACGGAAAGGCAAGACGCTGTTCGTTCTTCTGGAGGCCTTGTTCGCGCTTGAACGCGTCGACCATTTCGTCCGGGTCGAGCCCGAGAAAGCCCGCGTAGCTGCGCAGAAAACCGATCGTGTAGGTGGTGCCGGGAATCTGGTCGAAGCGCCCTTCTTCCAGCGCCTCGAGGTAGTGCTCCTGAATGCGCAGCACATGGGCGGCGTCGGCCACGCTGTAGCCGCCCCGCTGCCTTGCTTCGCGCAACTCGGCGCAGAAGCTCGGAAGGGCAGGTCGGTTGTCGCCGCCCGCCTCGTGGACGAGCCGCGGTCCAACCAGATCAGGCTCGGCTGCCTCTAGTGGCACCCGTAGAGGTTCCTTCATGACTCGCGTCCTGCAACCGCGAGCCCGCACGCCACCCTCCCTGCCGGCGTTGCGCGCTCAGGCACCCGCTCGCAATCCTCAAACTCGCTCCGTAGTGTTTTCGCGTCACCACCTCATTTCGCCAGTTATGTTTCCAGCGTTCCAAAGACCGCGACCCGATCAGCCGTCCCCCGATACTATCCCTTGAGCATGCTTACTTTATCATCGGCCGCCAACGCGCGCAAACGTCGACTCACGTAGACTGTCACTAACGTCAAGAGCTTGCGGGCAGAGTGCGTTCCGTCACCTGGCCGCGGTCGTCAGTGTTTGCGGCTCCCCGTTCAGCACTGGCCGCAAGTGCAGTCACGGCCTGATCGATGAGGTCGGCAATAATCTCGTTCGTTGACTGCTCTTCCGTCACCATGCCGACGCTCTGACCCGCCATCAGGGAACCGTTTTCCACGTCGCCTTCGATGGCGGCCCTTCTCAGCGCGCCCGCCCAGAAATGCTCGATGGCGAGCTTGGCATCGGCTAACTCGACCTCTCCCTCGCGATAGCGCGCGATCGTCTCCCGCTGAAACGCCTCGAAGCGCTCGGTCGCCTTGTTGGCCACGGCACGCACCGGAATGACGGGAAAATCGGGGTCGACCTGCACCGAGAGCCGGGCGTCGCGCGCATTCGCCCGGATTATCGCCCTCTTGAAGCGCGAATGGGCGATCGATTCCGTTGCGCAGACGAAGCGCGTCCCCAGCTGGCAGCCGGCGGCGCCCATCGCCAGGTAGAGCGCGACCGCGTCGCCCCGCCCGATCCCGCCGCCGACGAAGACCGGCACATCGTCGAAATGGGGCAGCACCTCCTGAGCAAGCACGTTGGTGGATACAGGCCCGATGTGGCCGCCCGCCTCCATGCCCTCGATGATGAGCGCGTCGATGCCCTGCCTGGCGAGACGGCGGGCGAGCGGCAGCGTGGGCGCGAAGGCGACGACGCGGGTGCCGGCCGCCTTCAGGGCCTCGATCGTGCGCTTTGGCGGCATCCCGCCGGCCAACACCACGTGGCCGACCTGGCGTTCGATGCAGGTCGCGACCAGCGCATCGAGCTCGGGGTGCATGACGATGATGTTGACGCCGAAGGGCTTGTCGCAGCGCTCGTAAACGCCGTCGATCTCTTCCGCGAGCTGATCGGGGGCGAGCGAGCCGCAGGCCACCACGCCGAAGCCGCCGGCGTTGGAGATGGCGGCGACCAGGTTCCGTTCGGAGACCCACGACATGGCGCCGCCCATGATCGCGTAACGGGTGCCGAGGAACGCTCGCCCCCGTGCCCAATAGGCATCGAGCCGGCGGCGCGCGCTTTTCCGCGCGTCAGGACTCAAGGGTCGTCGAGCCCGTAGGCCGCGTGAAGGGCGCGCACGGCGAGCTCGGTGTAGTCTTCCGCAACCAGCACGCTGATCTTGATCTCCGAGGTCGAGATCACCTGAATGTTGATGCCCTTCTCGGCGAGCGCGGCGAACATCGTCTGCGCCACGCCGGCATGGCTGCGCATGCCGACGCCGATCACCGACACCTTGACCACGCCCCGATCCGCCGCAAGCCGCTCGTAGGCGACGATGCTCCGCGCCTTCTCGAGGATGGCGATGGAGCGTTCCAGATCGGCCACCGTCACAGTGAACGTGAGGTCCGTCGTACCATCGGCGGAGATGTTCTGCACGATCATGTCGACGTTGACGTTGCCGTCCGCCAACGGCCCGAAGATGCTCGCCGCGACGCCGGGGCGGTCGGCGACGCCCATCACCGTGATCTTGGCCTCGTCCCTGCTGTAGGCGATCCCGCTGACCCGCTCCTGTTCCACGATGTCGTCCTCATCGACCACGAATGTTCCGGGGGTATCGGTGAAGCTGGAAGCAACCTGAAGCGGCACCTGGTGCTTCATCGCCATCTCGACGGCGCGAATCTGCAGGACCTTGGCGCCGAGGGAGGCCAACTCCAGCATCTCCTCGTAGGTGATCTTATTCAGCTTGCGCGCCGCCGCAACGATGCGCGGATCGGCGGTGAAGACACCCTCCACGTCGGTGAAGATGTCGCAACGGTCGGCACCCAGTGCCGCGGCGAGCGCCACGGCCGAGGTATCGGTGCCGCCCCGGCCCAGCGTCGTGATCCGCCCGAGCGGCCCAAGGCCCTGAAATCCCGCAACCACCGGCACCTCGCGGCGCTCGATACGCCGGTGCAGCTCGTCCGTCTCGATCCCCTCGATCCTGGCGCGGCCGTGGCCGCCGTCCGTGCGGATCGGAATCTGCCAGCCGAGCCAGGAGCGGGCCGTGACCCCGCGGCTCTGCAGGGCCAGCGCGAGCAGGCCGGCGGTGATCTGCTCGCCTGCCGCGGCCACGGTGTCGTATTCCCGCGCGTCGTGGAGCGGCGCCGCCGCCCGCACCCAGTCGATCAGCTGATCGGTGGTGCCCGCCATGGCCGAGACGACGACCGCGATCCCGTCGCCGGCATCGAACGCCGCCTTCACACGGTCGGCGACCGCATCGATGCGGTCAAGGTCGGCCAGCGACGTGCCGCCGTATTTGTGAACGATTAGGGCCATCGGGTGGGGCGCGCCTGCGCCGGGGAGGCGACGCTTGCCGGTCGTGGAGACGCCCCTACATACTGGCTGCGTCCTGGCCGCGCAAGCAGGCGGCCGGGCCCAAGGAGAGCGCATCGATGGCCGCAGACGAGCGAGAGCAGCAGTCACCGGGGGGCGCGGAGGCGGGAGACGCGCCGCGCGCTGCCGGCGACCCCGGCGCGGATCCCAGCGTGGATCCGGCGGAGGTCGCGCGCTTTGCCGCCCTCGCCGAACGCTGGTGGGACCGCCACGGCGCCTTCCGCGCGCTGCATGCGCTAAACCCGGTCCGTATCGCCTATGTGCGGGATGCGCTCATCGCCGACCAGCGGCGCGACGCAGGCACCGACGGCGCGGCGGGGCTCAAGCCGCTGGCCGGCCTGCGGGTGCTCGATGTCGGCTGCGGCGGCGGCCTGATGGCCGAGCCCCTATGCCGGCTCGGCGCCGAGGTTGTCGCCATCGACGCGGCGGAACCGAATGTCCAGGCAGCCCGGCTCCATGCCGAGGAGCAGGGGCTCGCCATCGACTACCGGCACGCCACGGCCGAGGCCCTGGCCGCCGACGGCGAGCGCTTCGACGCCGTGCTGGCGCTCGAGATCGTCGAGCATGTGGCCGATCTCGACGCTTTCGCCGCGGCCTGCGCGAGCCTCGTCAACCCCGGCGGCTCGCTCGTCGTGGCGACGCTCAACCGCACGGTTGCGGCCTATGCCTTGGCCATCGTCGCGGCGGAACGCATTCTGGGCTGGCTGCCGGCCGGCAGCCACGACTGGTCGCGCTTCGTGCGCCCGGCGGAGATGGTGCGCCTGCTGCGCCGCCACGGGCTCGCCGTCGCCGACATGCAGGGCATGGTCTACAATCCGCTCGCCGGCGGCTGGACCACAAGCCCCAACCTCGCGGTGAACTACATCGTGCACGCCAGGAAGCCCGACGCTTGAGGGTGCGACGCCCGATGCGCGGCGGCGGCGCGGCTCACGCGTCGTGGCGGGGGACCCAGGGGATCTCGCCGACCTCGATACCCTCGTCGGCGAGCTCGCTGACTTCTTCCTTGGTCGCGTCGCCGTAGATGCTGCGGCGCTCGACCTCGCCGTGGTGGATCTTGCGCGCCTCCTCGGTGAAGCGCTCGCCCACATGGTCGAAGTTCTGCTCGATATAGCTGCGCATCCGCCGCAGCGTCCCGATGGCGCGGGCCATCTCCGGCGGCGTCGGCTTGCCAGCGGGCGCTGGCGTGGGCGAAGGCTCGGGCTCTCCCCGCGTCTTGTTGCCCACCGCGATGTTGGGGGCCATCGGCGCCTTGACGATCTTTTCGTCGCCGCAGTAGGGGCAGGCGACCTCGCGCGCCTTCACCTGCCGCTCATAGGTGTCGGAGTCGGCGAAGTAGGCTTCGAACACGTGATCCTTGCCGCACTTGAGGTCGAACACGATCATGGGAACTGCGCCCGGCTCGCTGCCACGGTGGGCGCAACGTACCATGAAAGCCCGGAATTCATAGGCAAAGTCGCATTGTGCTGAAGCCAACACTGCCATGAACCGTCACCGCTCACGTGTCCCGTCGCCCTGGATCACCCGCCATGCGGGACTGATCGCCGCCGGCAGCCGCGTGCTCGACCTCGCCTGCGGGGGCGGCCGGCACACGCGCTATCTGCGCGACCGGGGCCTCAGCGTCACGGCCATCGACATCGACACCTCGGGTATTACCGATCTCTCGGACGATCCGCAGGTCGAGATCGTCGAAATGGACCTGGAGCAGCCCGGCACTGCCCCGCTCGCCGGGCGGCGCTTCGGTGCGATCGTGGTGACGGACTATCTGTTCCGCCCGCTGCTCGTCCCGCTCGTGGACTGCCTGGAGCCCGGCGGGGTCCTCCTCTACGAGACCTTCGCCCTCGGCAACGAGCGTTTCGGCCGCCCCCGCAACCCCGATTTTCTATTGCGGCGCGGCGAGCTGCTGGCCTTGGCCGAAGGTCGTCTCACGGTCATCGCCTACGAGCACCGCGCCGTCCCGCCGCCCACGCCGAAGATCGTGCAACGCCTCTGCGCCCGCAAACCCGCGGATTAAGGGCAGGAGGTGGGCCGGGACGCGAAGCGGCCCGGAGCGCGCGCCCGCCGACTGAGGGATTCGAAAAAGGGCCGCCGGCTTCAGCCGGCGGCGCGGCGGGGCTCTTCTTCGGGCTCGGCGGGCGGCAGGAAGGGGCGGTCGTGCGCCAGCGCCGGGATCGCGGCACGCACCTGATCGACACGCGCGAGCTCGAGATCGGCCGTGATGATGCCCACGCCCTCGCCGGCATCGGCCAGCACCTCGCCCCAGGGGTCGACGATGAGCGAGTGGCCGTAGGTCTTGCGCCCGCCCGAGTGGCTGCCCCACATGCAGGGCGCGATGACGAAGCAGCCGCTTTCGATGGCGCGCGCCCGCATTAGCACGTGCCAGTGCGCCTCGCCGGTGTGCTTGGTGAAGGCCGCGGGCACGGTAATGAACCGCGCGCCTGCATGGGCCAGCGCCCGGTAGAGCTGCGGGAAGCGCAGGTCGTAGCAGACGGTCATGCCGAGGCCGCCCCAGGGCGTCTCCGCCACCACCGCCTGCCCGCCGGGCTGGAAGGCCTCGCTCTCGCGGTAGCTCTCGCCCGTGGGCAGGTCGACGTCGAACATGTGGATCTTGTCGTAGGTCGCGACGATCCGGCCTCTGGGGTCGATCAGCAGGGAGCAGTTGGCGATCCGCCCGTCACCGGCGCTCACACCCATGGAGCCCGCGAGCAGCCACACGCCCGTCTCTTCCGCGAGCGCGCTGAAAAAGCGGGCCGCCGGGTGGGCGTCGAGCGGCGTGGCGCTCGCCTGCACCAGGGCCGTGCGGTGCTCCATGAGAGCCACATTCTCGGGCAGCGCGACCAGCTCCGCGCCGGCAGCGCAGGCCTCGCGCACCAGGTCTGCGGCGGCGTCGAGGTTGGCCCGCTGATCCTGGCCGCTCGAGGGCTGAACGCAGGCAACCCGCAAGGTTTCGGTCATGGCTTCCCCCAGTGCTCGGTGCAGGCCGGCATCATGAACGGCTCGGCACGGCGCGCGCAAGCGTTGCGACATCGACCCGCGCGGCGCCCGCCTGGCGCAGCGCCCGTGTGCAGGCGGACACGGTGGCCCCGGTCGTCAGCACGTCATCCACCAGCAGGATGTTGCGCCCGTCCACGAGATGCGCACGCGAGCGCCGCACAGCGAAGGCGCCCCGCACGTTGCGCCGTCGCGCCGCCCCGGAGAGCCTGGTCTGCGGCGGTGTCCGCCGGGTCCGCACCAAGAGGTCCGGGACCGCAACTGTGTCCGCTTGGCGCGCCATGAGCCCGGCGAGCACCGCCGCCTGGTTGAAGCGCCGCGCGAGCAGCCGCCAGCGATGCAGCGGCACCGGCACCACCAGATCGGCATCTGGCAGGAGCGGCGCTGCCGCGCGGAGCAACCACGCCGCGAGCCTGGGCGCGACCCATGAGCGATCCGCCATCTTAAAGGCGAGAATCAGCTCGCGCCCCGCGCCCTCGTAGAGAAACGCCGCGCGCGCCCGGTCGTAGGCCGGCGGCATCCGGGCGCAATCGCCGCAGACCGCTCCCTGGGCCGCCTCGATGGAGAAGGGCAGGCCGCAGCACGCACAGCAGGGCCGGCCGATGAAGCTGACGCGGATCCAGCAGTCCGGGCAGAGCGCGCCGGATTCGCTCACGGGCGCATCGCAGGCGAGGCAGGAGGGCGGCAGCACCATGTCGATGGCGCCGACCGCGGCCGCATGCGCCAGCGCCGCCACTCGTGTCCCTGCCTCGCCTGCCTGCATCAGTCGCATCACTGCTTGCGCTTCCCGCCTCCTCGCCATCATGCCATAACCGCCGCCATGGCCCAGCGCACGCCCACACCGGACGGCGCCACGGTCTTCGACCGCAGAGCCGTGCGCCTCCACCGCGACCGCGCCGCCCTCGGCTACGCGGGGCGCGGCGACTTCCTGGTCCGCGAGGTCGGCGAGCGGCTGGTGGGCCGTCTCGACGACGTGAAGCGGCGATTCGCGCGGGTGCTCGACCTCGGCTGCCATGGCGGCGAGCTCGGGCCGATGCTGCGCCGGCAGGCGTCACTCGAATTGCTCGTCGAGGCCGATCTCTCCCGGAGCATGGTGGCGCGCGCCGCGGGCCCCTCGCGGCTCGTCGCCGACGAGGAGTGGCTGCCGTTCCGCGCGGCCTCGCTCGATCTCGTGGTAAGCGCGCTCAGCCTGCACTGGGTGAACGACCTGCCGGGCGCGCTGGTCCAGATCAGGCAGGCGCTCAGGCCCGACGGCCTGCTGCTCGCGGCGATGCTGGGCGGCGACACCCTGTTCGAGCTGCGCGAGGCGTTCCTGCGGGCGGAGTCAGGGCGCGAAGGCGGCGTTCGCCCGCATGTCTCGCCCTTCCCCGATGTCGAGACGCTGGGCGCTCTGCTGCAGCGCACGGGCTTCGCGCTGCCGGTGGTCGACAGCGACCTCATCACGGTCACCTACGAGAGCACCGAGGCGCTGATGCACGACTTGCGCGCCATGGGCGAAGCCAACGCCACCCAGGGGCGCGCCCGGCACTTCGCCCGGCGCGAGACGCTCCGCGCGCTGGGCGCCTGCTACCGGGAGGCCTTCGGCCAGGCAGACGGGCGCATCCCGGCGACCTTCCAGGTGCTCTATCTCACCGGCTGGTGCCCGCACGAGTCCCAGCAGCAGCCCGCGCGCCGGGGGACCGGGTCCGTGCGCCTGGCGGAGGCGCTCAGACCCGATACGCCTTAGCCCCCACAATCGATGGGGCCAATCACCCTCTCGATGGCGTCGGCCGTCACGACGCCTGGGCGCAGCAGGCGGGGGATCGCCCCGGTCAGGTCCAGCAGCGTCGAGGCGAGACTGCCATCGGCCGGCCCGTCGTCGATGACGAGCGCGACATGGGCCCCGAGGCCGGCCACGACCTCGGACGCGGTCAGCGGGCTCGGCGCGCCGGAGGGGTTCGCGCTCGGCGCGGTCAGCGGCCGCCCCGCGGCCTCGACGACGGCACGGGCGATCTCGTTGCCGGGGATGCGGAGCGACACGCCGGGCGCCCCCTGGTGGACCAGCGGGGAAAGCGGCGAGGCAGCAGCGCGCGGCAGCACCAGCGTCAGCGGCCCGGGCCAGAATCTCTCGGCAAGCGCACGCGCGGGCGGAGCGAAGTCCGCGCAGGCCTCCGCCATCGCCCGCGTGGCGATGAGGGCGATGAGCGGCTTGTCGGGCTGGCGGCCCTTGGCGCGAAACACGCCCGTCACGGCGTTATCGTCGGTGGCATCGGCGGCGAGGCCGTAGACCGTATCGGTGGGCAGCCCTACCAGCCCGCCCTCACGGATCACGCGCGCGGCCCGCGCGATGGCCGCCTGGGTCGGTGCCAGGCAGGGAGGGCCCGTCTCGGTGTCGGATCGCGTCATCGGCGCCGGTCTGCACCGCAGGCGACGAACGGCGGGTTGACGAAGCCCGCCTTGCCATAGCGAAGCGCGCGCCCGCTCAGATCGCGAACATGGCCGCCCGCCGCCTCGAGTACCGCCTGACCCGCCGCCGTGTCCCATTCCATGGTGCGGCCGAAGCGCGGATAGAGATCGGCCTCGCCCCGTGCTAGCAGGCCGAACTTGAGGGCGCTGCCCGCGTTTGCAATCCGCGAAGGCCGCAGTTCCGCGATGTACGCATCGGTCTCGGCGTCCATGTGCGAACGGCTGGCGATCACCGCGGGGTTCGCTTCGGGCACGGGCCGCGCGTGAACCGCCTGCGGCGGTTCATTGCCCACGAACCGCACCGCCCCGCCCTGGCCATCGGCGACGTAGGTCTCGTCCTGGACTGGCGCGTGGAGCACGCCGAGCACCGGCCGGCCGGCCTCGATCAGCGCGATGTTGACCGTGAACTCGCCGGTCCCTGCGACGAACTCCCTGGTCCCGTCGAGGGGATCGACGAGCCAGAAGAACCCGCCAGCGGGCGCTTTGAGGGTGCGATCGCCGGTGCTCTCCTCCGATATCACAGGAATTCCTGGGTCGGCGGCGCGCAGACCCGCAACGATGATCCTGTCTGCGGCGCGGTCCGCTTCGGTTATCGGCGAGCGGTCCTGCTTCGTCTCGACAGCCGTGCCCGCGCGGTAGAAAGCCATGATGGCACACCCGGCTTCTAACGCCAGACGCCGGGCCTCAGCCGCCAGCCGCGGGTAATCGTCGCTGTTCGTGCCGGTCATCGGCCGTCCCGGTCGTTCACATTCCCGTCATGCGGGGCGAAATCGCTTTCGCGCGCTGCGGATATACACCAGAATGACGGAGGTTTCGCGTAGCGCGGCCACTTGAAGACGTGGCGCGAAACCCAAATCCAAAGCAACCAAGAACGCGCCTGTGAGGAGGAGATACCGAGGATGATCAAGGAAACCGTGGTCGCCGTGAGCATCGTCACCATGGCGGCCGGCGCCGCTCTCGCGCCGTCGGCCGTATCCGCCGACGATCAGCCGATCGTCGTCGCCGATTCTCACGATGATCCGTGCAACCCCTGCGCGGCCTGTAACCCGTGCGCGGCATGCAACCCATGTGACCCGTGCGCGGCGTGCAATCCTTGCGACCCGTGCGCTGCCGAGTAAGCTCGGAAGCAGTTACGACCTAAACCGAGGGCGCCGCCTCGCGAGAGGCGGCGTTCTTGCGTTCGGGTCCGTTGCAATACGGGCTGGCGGACCGCCGGCAAGCGCGCCTCAATCGGCGGCCTTGGCCTCCCGCGCATCGAGGGCGGCCCTGACCGCCGCGATCTGACCCTCGATGTCGACCTCGGCCTGCGAGACCACCTCGAGGTTGCGGTCCTCGAGCGTGTCCCTGCCCCCGTTCTGAGGCGTCCAGCTCTCGATCACCTGATCCCGCGCCTTGAGCAGCAGGATGATCTGCGGCCAGAACAGCCGCACCATGGCGCCGACCCAGCGGTTGGTCGGCCACGAGGGGCGCGCGTGGTCGATGCCGAAGAGGCCGATCACCTTGGCGACATCGTCGCCGCGATACCAGGTCTCGCCGGTGACCCAGCGGTTGGTGGTGAAGAGCCTGAGCGGCTGACCCTTCGAACTCATTGAAATTGCCACCACATGGGCGAGCGCGTCGTCGCCCATGGGCCACGTGTCGCGGCTCTTGCGGCGCATGGGCTTCATCCCGCGGGGCAGCCCCTTGGCGCGCACGAAGGTGTGGAAGTGACCGTGCTCCGAGTCTCTGAAGCCCCCAGGGTGGGCGTGGTAGAAGTACTGGGAGCGGCTCTTCCCGTCGAAGACGTCACCCTTCGGGTAGTGATCCCATTCGTAGAACGTCTCGTGCCCGCGCAGGACCTCGCTCACCACGCTGTCGCCGGTCCGGCCGAGCACCCGCTCGACCTCCTGCACCTCCCCGCCGGCAGCCAGCATCATGCGCAGCCGCTTCGCCGGCTGCGTCGCCATGTCGAGGTGGCGGGTCTCCTCCTGCCGCTGGTTCTCGGTTGCCGTGGCCTGGGCCATCCTGCCGCTCTTCTCCCTGTTTGCGCGGCGTGCCGCCGATCAAAGATAGTGCTGCGGACCGGCTCTTGCCAGACTGCCGGCCGCTACCGCTTCTCCGCCGCCTGCTCCCCCTCGACCGGCTCGAGGACGAGGCGGAAACCCACGAGGATGTGCTTGATGTCGGCGGGCCGGGCGTGGCGCGCCGCAGGCCGGCAAACGCCGCAACCGCTGTCGTCCCACGATCCGCCCTTGACGAGGAAGCGCCCGGGATTGCCAGGCGTGGCTGTCCATTCGAAGACCTGGCCCGCCGCATCGAGTAGGCCGTAAGGGCTCGCGCCGGCGGGAAAGCTGCCGACCGGCAGGGTATCGAAGGGGCCGGCGTCGTGGCTGTTGAGCAGCGCGGGATCGAACGTGTCGCCCCAGGGGAAGATGAGGCCGTCCGGCCCGCGCGCGGCCTTTTCCCATTCGAGAGCGGTCGGGAGCCGCCAGGCGCGTCCGGTCTCGGCCGAGAGCCAGGCTGCATACGCATTGGCATCGTCGTGGGATACCATGACGACGGGATGGCTGCCGCGCCCCGGCGGGGGCTTTCCGTCCGCCCAGGCGTGGCGGCGGGTGCGCTCGTAAGGGTGGATCAGCCGGTATCCGCGCCAGGTTTCGGGATCGACGTCGGGCACGCGGTGGCCGGTGGCATTCACGAACGCCCGGTACTGGGCGTTGGTGATCAGCGCGCGTGTGATGAAGAAGCCATCCAGCGTCTTGGCCACGCGCGGGCGCTCGCGGTCGTACCAGCCGCGCTCCCGCGTCACCGAATGGCCGTAGGCCGCCTCGTCGAGCCGGTAGCCGTATTCCCGCTCGGCCTGATCGGAGCCTGCGATGAAGGGGCCGGCGGGAATCTCGACCACGTCCGGAGCCATCGCGCCTCCGGCATGGGCAGCGCCCGCGAGGGCGGCGCCGGAGACCGCGAGACCGAGGGCGAGCAAGGCGCGGGCAAGGATCATGCGTGCAATCTATTCACGACCCGACCGACGGAGGAGTCACAAAAATTTGAGCGGAAGGTATTTGCCCGGCACGATGCGCTCGCCGACAATTCGCAACGAACGCCGTCACCAAGGGAGATCCCACATGCCACGCTCGAAGCCCCTGCTTGCCGGAACGGTGGTCCCTGTGGTCATCGGGCTCGCGGTCGCCACCGGCGGCCACGCCACGGCCGGTACATCGGCCGGCGAAACCCCGGCGGCGACCCCGCAACAAGAGGATCCGGGCGTGCTCGTCTTTGCCTCCTGCAACCCGTGCGGGCCGTGCGCAGGGGCGTGTGTACCGTGCGGTCCGAAGGATCCGTGCAACCCATGCGCCGGTGCCTGTGGGCCCTGCAGCGGCTGCAATCCGTGTGCCGCCGCCTGCGGGCCGTGCGGACCGTGCAATCCTTGCGGCGGCGCTTGCGCCCCCTGCGGTGCGTGCAACCCCTGTAATCCCTGCGGCCTGTGCAATCCATGCGCCGGGGCCTGCGGGCCCTGCGGTGCCTGCAATCCTTGCGCGGCCGGCGCCGCGGTCAGTTCGGACTGCGTCGTTCCGCGCCTCGCCGCCGCGTGCAATCCCTGCAGCCCCTGCGGTCCGTGCAACCCTTGTGGCGCCGCCTGTGCGCCGTGCGGTCCCTGCAATCCCTGTGCGCCCTGCAATCCGTGCAACCCATGCGCAGCCGCCTGCGGCCCTTGCGCACCTTGCAGCCCGTGCGAGCCATGCAACCCCTGCGGGCCCGGCGATCCTTGCGCACCCTGCAATCCTTGCGCGGCGGCTTGCGCACCGTGCGGGCCCTGTGGGCCGTGCAACCCCTGTGCGGCAGCGAACCCGTGCAATCCCTGTGCACCCTGCAACCCGTGCGGGCCCTGCGGAGCCTGCAATCCCTGCGCTGCGGGCGAGGAAGTCAAGCTCACCGCCGACGAGGCCAGAGACGCCTACGCCTGCATCAGCGCGACCATGGCCAAGGGCTACGCCAAGTCGGGTAACCAGTGGGCGGCGTCCTACCAGAACTGGCGGAACGTCGCGGCTCAGCCCTATGTCTCCGACACCCACGGCGCGCGCTATGTCAACAACTACGCCAACGACATCGGCGCCGACAATTACAGCCTCTTCGAAGAGGCCGGGCCGGCACCGGCCGGGACCGTGCTCGCCAAGGACAGCTTCGTGGTCAGGCCCAACGGCAACATCGGCGCCGGGCCGCTCTTCCTGATGGAGAAGATGGAGGCGGGCTTCAACGCCGATACGGGAGACTGGCGCTACACGCTGATCATGCCGAACGGCAAGACGATCGGCACCACGGGCGGAAAGGGCGCGAAGAACGTCGTCTTCTGCGCCGAATGCCACCTCGGCGTCGAGGAATACGACAGCCGCTTCTTCCTCGACGAGGAGTACCGCGTCCAATAACCACCTGCCGGCGGCGCGACGTCCTCCGGGGCAGCGCGCCGCCGCTCCTTACGTCTTCCACGCCTCCTGCCACGCCGCGAACTCGGATGGCGTAATGCGGTAACGGGCGAAATTGCCCTCGTGGAGAGACAGGAGCTCGCGCTCGACCATCTCGCGAAAGCGCTCGCGCTCCTGCTCGGCAATGTTCTTTGCGACCCATGCTTCGATTTCGCGAGCGGCTTGCCGTGTATCCATGCAACCGCGGACGACGGCGGCGACGAGTTCGCGCAGCGCCGTCCGGTGACGCATGCGGAATGGATCGGGCTCCCCCAGCGACTGCCGAACCGCGGCATAGCGGGCGGCGGAGCGCTCGTAGGCCCAGACGAACACGTCGCGCAGCAGCTCGATGCGCCTAAGCTCGTAGACGCCGAGCACGGCTTCCGTGTAGAGGTCGCGCGACACGTCCTCGAAGGACAGCGGCGCCAAGTTCGCCTTGATGAGGGGAATGTTCGCGGCCAGGCGCGACACTCGCTTGTTCACATCGTCGAAGGGCTGCAGGTAGGGAAGCTGCACCAGCGAAAAGAACGCCTGCTCAAATGGATCTTTGATCGCCGAAGCGCTGCCGAGAACCCGGTCGAAATACGCTTCAATCCTTTGAGGGCCGTCGAGGGGATAGAACACCGAGCCCTGAATACCGACGGCACCTTGCCGGAGACGCCCCACTGCCCGCGGATCAGGAAGCAGGTTGTCGGCCAACGCCGCGTGAAGATTGAGGATGGTGTGGCGGTTGAAGCCGGTCTCCCCCGCCGCATCCACGAGAAATTCTATCGCCTCTTTGTGGTTAAGGATCATCTGCGCGTCGCGTCTGTCCTTCCCTTCCGCTTCCTCGCCCAATTCTAGAAGCCGCTTGGTATCGAGCAGCGAATAGGTGTTGCCCTCCAGGCGGCTCGAATTCCACGAGAGATCAATGAGCAGTCTGTTGAGGACCTGCTTCGCGTACGTGCCGGCGGGCTCGGGAGCGGCCAACGACCTCCCTAAGTCCTTGAGATGACCGCGTTCGGCGTCCGAGAGATAAAATGTGTCGTTGGGGCGATATGACTCGAGGAACGCTGGGTCATATCCGACTGGCGCCCGCGCTTCGGAAGGCTGTCGAACGTAGCCCCGAACCTCGGTACCGGCCTCAGAAAGCGGTACCAGAACGGTAACCTCAAATCCCATCGTGAAGCCATCTCTAGTCACTTGCATTGCCACCGTAGCAATCGCTGGTGTGTGGTAGCGCGCGCGACGACCCGAGCCGTGCATGACCAGACGCTTCCTCTTGACGAGGTGCTTGATTCGGTATTGCAGAGTCCGGTGCGCCGGCGCGGCCTCCAGCGCGTCGGCGATCTGCCGCGCGGTCATGCCGTCAGGGTGGCGACTCACGGCTTCCTCGATCGCCTGCAGGTCCGCCTCCCGAATGAGCCTGGCCACGATAATCCTCAATCTTGCGCGCGAGACTAAACGCGCAATATAGGGCGATTTCGCGCAATATACAAGTTTTGCGCAGATTACGCCCCTCAAGTACCGAAACTATTTTGCGTATAACGAATCCCGCGCAGCTTCTGGCGATCCTGCCCGCCGCGAGCATGCGGCGGAAAGCGGCGACGCTCTTGCCCAGGGGTGAGCCAAATCCGCCGGTATTCTGGCTAAGTGGCGATAGCGCAGGTCGAGACGTCGGCATTTCTTGATTACAAGAGCGAACCCGGCCTATGTTCGCGCGTCCACCGCCTGAACGGCGACCACACCTGAGGAGGTACCCGTGCGCGTACGACACGTTCTCGCCATCGCCCTTGCCACCGCCTTGATGGCGGCGAGCGCCTCCGCCATCGCCGCCGATGTGAAGAAGGGCAAGAAGGTCTTCAAGAAGTGCAAGGTCTGCCACACCGTCAAGGAAGGCGGCAAGCACAAGGTCGGCCCGAACCTGCACGGCGTCTTCGGGCGCACGTCGGGCACGGCCGAAGGTTTCAAGAAGTACTCGGACGCGATGAAGGATGCGGCGATCGTCTGGGATGAGGAGACGATCAGAGCCTATATCGCCGATCCAAAGGGTTACATACCGAAGAACAAGATGGCGTTTAAGGGAGTCAGGAAGGAAAAGGACCGCGACAACCTGATCGCCTACCTCAAGGAAGCAACGGGCGCCGAGTGATCGCGGACGACGAAGCCACCGTGCCTTGATCGGGGGGCAACCATGCCCGACATCGACCTGCGGGATCACATCCGAACCATTCCCGGCTTCCCCAGGCCCGATATCCTGTACTACGACATCTCGACCCTGCTGGCCCATGCGGAGGCTTGGGGCGAGACGGTGCGCCGCCTCGCCGACGTGGTGGGCAGTCACAAGCCCGATCTCCTGGCCAGTATCGAATCCCGCGGTTTCGTGGTCGCGGCGCCGGTGGCGCATGCGCTCGGCTGCGGCTTCGTCATGGTGCGCAAGAGGGGCAAGCTGCCGGGCGAGACCGTGTCGTATGAGTACACGCTCGAGTACGGCACCGATCAGATCGAGGTGCAGACCGACGCCCTCGTGCCGGGGCAGCGGGTCGTCCTGGTCGACGATCTGCTCGCAACCGGCGGCACAGCGGCCGCATCGCATGCGCTGCTGCGCCAACTGGGCGCCGAGGTCGTGGCGGCGGCCTTCATCATCGAGCTGAGCTTTCTTGGCGGGCGCCAGCGTCTCGACCTGCCGATCACATCCCTCGTAGCTTACGACAAGTAGAAGCCCAGCGGCGGCGCGGGAAACGCGGGAGAACTCCATGGCAATCGCCGTGATCGGGGGCACCGGGCCGCAAGGCCGCGGCCTGGCACAGCGCTGTGCGCTCGCCGGTATCGATGTCGTCGTGGGTTCGCGCGATGCCGCGCGCGCCGCGGACATCGCGTCCGATCTGAGAGCCGGCGTGCTCGATGCGCCGGGAGCGATCGAGGGCGCCGCCAATGCCGACGCGGTCGCGCGGGCCGAGCGGATGGTGGTGCTGGCGGTGCCGTGGAGCGCGCACCGGGCGACGCTTGCCGGGCTCACCCAGGCATTGCAGGGGAAGATCCTGGTCGACATGGCGGTGCCGCTGGCGGACGGCAATCCGCGCAAGGCCGCGATGCCGCCGGAAGGCTCGGCGACCGAGGCGGCCCAGGCCATGCTGGGCGAGAGCGTGGCGGTGGTGGGCGCGCTGCACAACGTCTCCGCCCACGTGCTGGCCGCCCTGGATCAGCCGATCAACTGCGACATCCTCGTCTGCGGCGACAACCTGGAGGCGAAGCGCGCAGTGATGGAGCTGATCGAGAGGATCGGCGCCCGCGCCTACAACTGCGGCCCGGCCGAGAGCGCGCGCTGCATCGAGGCGATCACGCCGCTGCTCATCCGCCTCAACATGTCGAAGGCGACGGGCTTCAAGCACGCGGGCGTAAGGATCTGGCCGGAAGCCGGGTGACGGGGGCGATCATGGAATTCGGAATCACTTTTCGCGGCGACCTCGAGAAGGATCGTGTCGTCGCCATCTGCCGGCAGGCCGAGGCCGCCGGCTTCGATTACGCCTGGTTCTTCGACAGCCACGCGCTTTGGCGCGACCTTTACCCGCAGATGGCGGTCGCCATCGAGCACACACGGCGGCTGCGCTTCGGACCCTGCGTGACCAACCCGATGACCCGCGAATGGTCGGTGGCAGCGAGCCTGTTCGCGGCGATGGCGGTGCAGTCGGACGGCCGCTTCGACATGGGCGTCGGGCGCGGCGACAGCGCCGTGCGGGCGATCGGCAAGCGGCCGGCGACGGTGGCGCGCCTGGAGGAGTTCTGCGGCGCCATGAAGGCGCTGGTGCGGGGTGAGGCGGTGAGCTACGAGGGCGTGCCGGAGCCAGTGCAGTTCGATTGGACCGGCGGCTACGAGATGCCGGTGTGGGTCGCGGCCTACGGACCCCGCGCGCTGGCGGCGGCCGGCCGCGTCGGCGACGGGCTCATCGTGCAGCTCGCCGATGTCGGCCTCTGCCAGTGGATGGGTGACCAGGCGCGCGCCGCCGGCCGCGCGGAAGGACGCGACAGGGGGGACTACCGGGTCATGGCCTGCGCGCCGGTCTGGGTCGGCGACCGCGAGAGCGGGATCGCGCAGACCAAGTGGTTCCCGGCGCTGGTCGGCAACCACGTGGCCGATATCGTGAAGCACCACGGCGCCGGCACCGACCTCGTGCCGCAGAGCCTCACCGCCTACATCGCCGAGCGGGACGGCGTCGGCGCCGACGAGGGCTACGACTATCGCCAGCATACCGCGCCGGAGTCAGACAACAGCGCCTATGTCAGCCCCGAGATCACCGAGGACTTCTGCGTGATCGGCCCGGCGGAAGCCCATGTCGAGAAGATCCGGGCGCTGGAGGCGGCGGGTGTCACCCAGTTCAACATCTACCTCACCAATGGCGGCGAAGAGCAGATCGTCGCCGCCTACGCCGACCACGTCCTCCCGCACTTCCGTTAGGCGTCGGCGCCGCTCACCCGAGGAGCGGCCGGCGTCTCAATAGAGCTCGATGTACTCCTCGCGCTCCCACTGGGTGACGTGGGTGTTGAATCGGGCGAGCTCGGCGCGCTTCATGGTGGTGAAGACGGTCACGAACTCCTCGCCCAAAAGGTCGACCATCGCCCGGTCGGCTTCGAGCGCGGCGAGCGCGGCCTCGAGGTTGGCCGGGAAGGGCGGCAGGCTCGGGTCGTCCTCGCTCGGCCCGTCGGACTGCTCGACGAGCGCGCGCTTCTCGGCCAGGCCCAGCAGGCCGCAGGCGAGGGTTCCGGCGGCACAGAGGTAGGGATTGCTGATAGCGGATGAGGCCCGCATCTCCACGTGCATCCCGGGCGCGCCGGGCTGCTTGATGCGCACCATTGCGCTCCGATCCTCCTCGCCCCAGCTCACGTTCGACGGCGCGAAGGTGTGGGGCGTGAGCCGGCGGTAGCAGTTGGGCGTCGGGTTGAAGAGCGCCATGCAGGCGGCGCCGTGATCGATGATGCCCTGCACGAAGTGCCTGAGCGTCGGCGTGAATTCATCGGAGTTCTCGGGGTCGTAGAAGGCGCTCCGCCCGCTCTCGGTCTCGTGCAGACTGATGTGGTAGTGGCAGCCGGAGCCCGCCGAGGCCGCAGACGGCTTGCCCATGAAGGTCGCGGTGAGGCCCGCGTGCTGGACGATCTCCTTGACCCCGTTCTTGAAGGTGAACGCGTTGTCGACGCCGGCCATCCCCTCGGCGTGGCTGTAGACCAGCTCGTACTGGGAGGGCGCGTACTCCGCATTGGACGTCAGCATCGGAATGCCGGCCGCGCGCAAGCCGTCGACCACGTCGCGGACCGCGGGAATGTGGTCGTTTCGCAAGTTGTTGAAGATGTGGAGGCCGCCGAAGAGCGGCTCATGGGTCTCGCTGTTGAGCACGTAGAACTCGTACTCGTGGGCGCTCTGGATGCCGAATCCGAGCTCGGCGGCCCGTTCCACCATGCGCCGCGCGACATGGCGGGGCGCGGCGTGGAGCGGCGTGCCGTCCTCCCACTCGGTGTCGCAGATCACCTTCGCCATGCCGTCAAGCCACGGCACGGTGGCAAGGGTCGAAAGGTCGGGCCGCAGCGTCTGGTCCTTGTACTTGACCTCCTCGTTATAGAGGGTGCCGGAAATCACGTGGGAGGCCGTATCGAGGGCGACGATGCCGCCATACATGTTCAAGCCGTCTCGGGCGGTCGCCGCAAACTGCTCGATCGGCACCTGCTTCGAGCGTGCCGAGCCGTGCATATCCGGCAGCTCGAAGCGGACGTGCTGGACTCCGTCGCGCTCGAGCCCTGCCAGCGCCTCGTCTATCTGATCGCGGGCGCCTTGCCCTCCGTCATCGGCCACGGCCGCCTCCTCTCCGTAACGCCTCCGTCGCCCGCCGCGCGGGCGGCCCGAATTCGCGGTGTCGGACGCCGCGAGTCAAGGGCCGATGGCGAATTCGCTAACCCGCCGCCGCCTCGGCGGCGGCAAGAAGCGGGCGGCGGCTGAGGTCGATCTTGCGGGCGACATGGGCGCCGGACGTGATGGGCTCGTATCGCGGCGGATCGGCCGCATCGGTGCAGCTCGGCAGGCACTCGATCACGGCGTCGTAATTGGGCTGGTGGAAGAAGAGGAGCGAGAGCCGGCTGCTGTCTGCCTCCTCGCGCGGCGGATTGACCACCCGGTGGAGGGTCGAGCACCAGCGGTCGTTGGTCCACTCCGCCATCAGGTCGCCGAGATTGATGACGAAGGTGCCGGGGATGCAAGGCACGTCGGACCAGACGCCGTCCTTGCTTAGCACCTGAAGGCCGCCAACAGGGGTGTCGGAGGAGACGATGGTGAGGCTGCCGTAGTCCGCATGGGCGCCGCAGCGGAGCTGCCCGGGCAGGGGCGGCGTCGTCTGCGGCGGGTAGTAGGAGGCGATGAAGTTGGTGATGTGGCGGTCGATCTTGTCG
>JAPPHR010000100.1 GCA_028820995.1 Rhodospirillales bacterium | reverse complement strand
CCACGTCGACATGGGTGTGCACGTCGACGGCGCCCGGCAGCAGATAGAGGCCCGAGACGTCGATCTCGCGCGCCGCCGGGCCGAGGTCGAAGCCGATGCGGACGATCCTGCCGCCCTCGATGCCGATGTCGGCGGCGAACGTGTCGCCCGCCGTCACCACGGTGCCGCCGCTGAGGATCAGGTCCATCGCTGGCGCTCTCCTTCCTGCTCGGACGGCGCGCCAGGCTCAGGGATCGATCCGCACGACGCCGCCCTCCACCAGCATGCGATCGTCGAGGCGGACCGTCGGGCGGTAGACGACCATGTCGAGATGCACCGGGCAGCGCACCGTGCCGCCGTAATAGATGTTGTCGCCGAACGCGATGTGCACGTTGCCGCGCGCCTTCTTCTCCTCCTGGAAGCTGCCGTTGCGCAGGCTCGCACCGTTGAGGCCGATCCCGAACTCGGCGACGTTGTCGGCATCGGGCACCGTCTCCAGGATGTGGCGGAGGTGCGCGGCTTCGGGCCCCTCGCCACTCACGCTCACGGCCCGGCCGCCCCACACCTCGACCCGGATCGGGCTGGCCGGCCGCGCGATGCCGGTACCGGGCCCGTCAATCGCGATCACCCCCTCCGCCTCGCCCTCCAGCGGGCGCGAGGAGACCTCGCCGTCGGAGAAGGCCGCGTTCGTCCCCGGCTCGGTGGCGTAGCCGCACTCGATGACCACCGTGTCCGACCCGATCGGGGCCGCGATGTCGGTGCCGGCCTCCGTCGTGATGCGCATGGTGTGGCCGGCGGCCCAGATCGACGCGAGCGCCTGCCCTTCGGCGTGGAGCGTCCGGTAGTCGGCCAGCGCGCCGCCGCTGGTGAAGTTCGCAAGATCGCGCATCACCATGGACATGGTGCGAATCCGCTTCGCCTCCAGCAGCTCCTTGACGCGGGCGGCGTAGGCCGGTGCGCCGCCGGAGCCCGTCAGGCTGATCAGCACGTCCGTCTTCTCGAACGCCGCCTCGACGATCGGGCCGAGCTCGTTCTTGCGCTCCGGCGGGCGCGAGGGCTGATGGAGGATGGCCCACTCGGCGCCGGCCGAAGCCGCCACATCGGCGAGCGCACGAACCATCTCCATCGCGCTGTGATCGTCGATAGCGATCGCCACGTTTTCGCCGGGCCTGATCGCGAGCAGCTCGCGGCCCACGAGGCGGGCGCTCTCGGCTACGCTGATACTGGCCGCCGACACGGCTGCTCCGTTCCGAGTTTACGCGCCGGCTCGGCCGACATGAGGGGTCACATGCACGGCGGGCATCGTCGCCTCGAATGGCGCACCGGTTGCCGCACGCCACTCAGTGCCATTTGATTCCGAAACCTGACGTCGATCGAAAGCGGCTCCAACAGTCCGGTTCGATGCTACGGGTCCGCACAGGGCATGCATAGAACGACTCATTCAAACTCTTGCATGAACGCAGCATCGCCGCCGCTTCTCTCAGGCGAGGTGCAGCAAGGACAAGCGACAGCGCCACGGTGCCGCGCATGCTGCGGTCTTGGCCTGAAGTTCACATCCTACGTCGCGCCTGGCAGCTCCAATTGCTTGCCGTCCCCGTGAGCCTGGCTATACCGGAGCTTGGCGTAATCGCCGTAGGTTATCGGCGGATATTTCGGCGCAACGCCCGCCTCGCGAAATGGCGGCAGGCACTCGATCACGGTGTCGCGCGGCAGATTGTGGAAGTAGGCGATCGACTGGCGCCGGGTCGTCCGCCCGGGAACCGGAGGCGGGTTCGCCACGCGGTGCTGCGTCGATATCCAGCGATCGTTGGTCCAGCGCATCATGGCGTCGCCGATATTGACGACGAACGCACCGGGGATGTGAGGCACGTCGCTCCACCGCCCGTCGCGCGTCCGCACCTGAAGTCCGCCGGGTGCGTCTTCGGTACGAAGGATCGTCAGCACGCCGTAATCCGAATGCGCGCCGGCGCGCAGCTGCCCCGGCGCCGGCGGCGCCGATGGCTCCGGATAATCGACGACCCGCAACGACGACAGGTGACCCTGGAACCTTTCCCCGAAGTAATCCGCCTCCAGGCCGAGCGCAGCGGCGAAGATGCTCCTCAGGGTTGCCGCTAGCCCAGACATCGCCTCGTAGTATGCGCGCCAGGCGGGTTCCAGGTCCGGCGGCTTCACCGGCCAAGGGTCGCCGAAGAAACCGGGGCCGTAGTCGAGCGCCTCCTTCAAGTCGGGGATGGCCGCGTCACCGAGCGTTGCAGCCAGCGCTTCCGCACCGAACGCGAAATGCATCAGTCCGCCCGGCACCGGGCCGCTCTCGCCGACCGCGTTCTTCTCCTCGGCCGGAAGGTCGAAGAAGGCTCGCGAAGCATCGTAAATCCGCGTTGCCAGCTCCTCGGGGAAGCCATGGCCGGTAATCGCAAAGAAGCCGATGTCTTCGCAGGCTGCGCGAACCTCGCCGGCGACTCTCGCCCGTCCGGGCGTCTCGCCGGCAATGAACGGGGCAATGTCGATCGCCGGCACGGGCGCGTACTCTTGCCCGTGCTCTGTTCCGCCCATTCGATGCGCCGCCGATTCGATATTCAAAGCGTCCCCCGGGCGTGACGTGTCAGGCCGATAGTCGTGTCGAGCGATTTCAGTCGGAGCCGCCGCCTGCGGGTGACCGGGCAACCTCGTCCCTAGCGCCCTTGGTTCCCGAACCCGTCGTCGACCACGACATCGAGAAGCGTCGGCCCGTTGCGCCCGGTGGACTCGGCAATGGCGGGGGCGATGTCGTCGGGATCCGTGATCCGCAGCGCGGTCACCCCGAGCGAGCGGGCGAGCCCGGTGAAGTCGATCGCCGGGTCCTTGAACTCCATGCCGCCGTAGTGCTCGACGCCGTGAAACGCCTTCAATCGCTCCTTGATGATTCGGTAGCCGCCGTTGTTGGCGATCACATACGTAATCGGCAGCTTGGCGTTCGCGGCGGTCCACAGCGCCTGGATGCTGTACATCGCGCTGCCGTCGCCGACGATGGCGACCACGGGGCGATCCCGCAGCGCGAGCTGAATGCCGACCGCGCCTGCCATGGCAAAGCCGATGCCGCCGCTGCCGAGGCCGAAATACCCCCTGGTCTCGCGGAACGGATAGAGCGCAGGCAGGGCGCTGGCGCTCAGAATCCCCTCTTCCACGATGACCGCGTCGTCGGGCAGGGCGTCGACGATCCGAAGCATCGCGAGGTCAGGCGCCATCGGCGTTTCGACCGCGAGCTCCAGCGCGGCGGCGCGGACGGCTTCGCGCTTCGCGGACCAGTTGGAGGCTTCGAGCGCCGCGATCGCGGCCGCCGCCCTTTTGGCGCCTTCGGCACCCCGCCTGATCTCGAGCAGCCGGGCCAGAGCGGCGAGCGTGTCCTTCACGTCGGCGCGCAGCGCGATCTCCGCCGGGTAGTTCTTCCCCATCTCCCAGTCGCGCAGCCCGAGCTGGACAACCGCCAAGCCGTCAGGCATCGGATCGGTCTCGCTGAACACGGACATGCGCAGCACATCGGCGCCGATGCAGAACATCAGGTCATGGGGCGAGAGGGTTTCGCGGACATCGCGCTGATCGCGCGTGAGCGCGCCCATGAAGGCCGGATGCTCGGAGAAGAAGTGCGCCCCGTCGCACACCGTCTGCTGATACACCGGCGCGCCGAGCATCTCGGCAATTGCCGCCGCTTCCGCGAGGGCATTGGAGGTCGCAATTTCGTGCCCGGCCACGATGACCGGGCGCCGCGCTGCGAGCAGCCGGTCCGCGAGGCGGGCGAGCGCCGCATCGCTCGGGCGGCCCGCGGCATCGACCCGCGTCGGCTGGCCGAGCTCAAGCGCATCCTGCTCGTTGAGAATGTCGCCCGGCAGCGAAATGAACACGGGCCCGGTCGGCGGGGTCATCGCAACCTTCGCCGCCCGGCGCACGATGCGCGGCAGGTCGCGAAGCCGCGTGACCTCCACCGCCCACTTCACGAGCGGCTGCGCAATCGGCACCAGCGGCGCATAGAGCATCGGCTCGGTGAGCCCGTGCCCCTGCTCCTGCTGCCCGGCGGTGACGATGACGGGCGAGCCCATCCAGTTGGCATTGAAGAGCGAACCCATGGCGTTGCCGAGACCCGGCGCGACATGAACGTTGCAGGCGCTGAGGCCCCCCGAGGCGCGCGCGTAGCCGTCCGCCATGGCGACCACCAGAGCCTCCTGCAGCGCCATGACGTAGGTGATTGCCGGCCGCTCGGGCAGCGCGGCCATGATCGGCAACTCGGTGGTGCCGGGATTGCCGAACAGATGGGTCACCCCCTCGCTCTCTAACAGCGCGAGAAAGGCTTCGCGGCCGAAGATTGTGTTCATGGCGTCCGGCATGGTGAGGAACGGGCGGCGCGGTGGCGTCCTTGAGGAGGATGGCGATTCCGGCCTCCCCCGGCAACCGTATCGTTCGGCCTGCCACGGCTGCCGCCGATCGGCACAAGCGACCCACACCGGATGGATGTCTCTCGTCTATAATCCCGGCAACGTGGCGTCGACTGACGCTCTCCCGGAAATCGGGCGATGCGCTGCACATGACGTGGGATGATCTGCCTGACGGGCCGGAGCACGGGCCATCGGCCCCGCCGAACAGGGTCGTCTGGATAGAGCGGACACCGCTCCTGGATCGCATTCGGGACAACCTCGGGCGGCGTCTGACGCTGATCGATGCGCCGGCCGGCTACGGCAAGACCACTCTTCTCAATCAGCTGCGCACCAGGCTGGGCAGCGCCGGGATCGCCCCGATCTGGACTCGGATCGAGCGTCGGGACTGCGATCCCACGTCGCTGATCGCGCTGCTGGAACGGGCGGCGCAGGCGGGCCTCGGCATTCGCACGACCGTTTCGGGCGAACTGGAGCCGCTCGTTCGCTTGTCGATGCTGACCACGAGAATTTGCGATGGCGGCGCCGAGGCATGCCTAATTGTCGACGATGCTCATTTCGCGCATACCAGCGCCTGCCTCGAACTCTTCGAATACCTGATCCACAACAGCCCGCGAACCCTGCATATCGTTCTCGCGACCAGAGAGCGGTCGGTGATTCCGGTGTCGGGATTGAGACTGCAGGGCGAAGTCCACGAGATCACGGTCAGCGACCTCAGCTTCGATGAAACGGACATCGCAACACTCTTCGGCCGGCCCCTGGATGCGCAGGTTTCGAGGCAGCTGATCGAGCGGACCGAGGGGTGGCCGGTCGCGCTTCAACTGACGCACCTGACCCACGACGACAACGTTCCCCTGGCGCAGCATGTCGGCAACTTGTCCGGGACCCAGGCCCAGATGGCCGACTATCTGCACGAACGCGTGTTCAATCAGCTTCCGGAAGACTTGCAGCAATTTCTGCTGGAGACGGCGCATCTGGAACTCTTGAACGGCGATCTGGCCGATGCCGTTCGCGATCGCAGCGACGGATGGGAGCAATTGCACGCGGTCTGGACGTCCGGGGTGCTGATGTCGCGGCGTGATGCGCCCGAGGACGGGTGGTTCGAACATCATCACCTGTTCCAGGAATTCCTGCGGCATCAGCAGATTTATCTCGGCAGAGAATATCTTGAAGGATTGCATTTGCGCGCCGCCGATTGGTATTTCGATGCCGGTGACCTATTTTCCGCCATACACCACGCCAAGTCGGCGAACGACTACCCTCGGGCGATCGGGTATATCGAAAACGCCGGCGGTGTGCGCGTCGGCATAAGGGAGGGCGTCGGTTATCTCCAGTCCCTCCTGAATCAAATTCCGACGCCGCTTATCCATGCAAGTCCGAGTGTCAAATTGTGTTCGGCCTACGTCCTCGCGAAAAACGGGCGGACAATCGAGGCCAACAGGCTGTTCGACGAAGTCGTCACCGAAAGCGTTTCCGACGATGGCGAACTGGC
Organism: Rhodospirillales bacterium; assembly: GCA_028820995.1. Taxonomy (GTDB): domain Bacteria; phylum Pseudomonadota; class Alphaproteobacteria; order UBA828; family UBA828; genus WTGU01. The sequence continues at coordinate 17,046 of JAPPHR010000100.1, read as the reverse complement.
CGATCAGATTGCTGTGCTCGGTGCGATGTTCCGCATTTATGACGATCAAATACTCTCGGATGAATACATCGCCCGCCTGGAGAGTTTGACGCGATCGACTCCGGAATCGGAGCCGCTCGTTTGCGGAGTCCTGCATAATCTGATTTGCGCTGCACTGATCCAGGCAGGCAAGCTTTCGAACGCCAGATTATCCGCCGAGAGGTCGATGGCCTACTATCGGGACATCGACGCGAAATATCTCCAGTTCTTCATCCACATCCACATCAGCATCATCGATCTCGAAGAAGGCCTCCTCGCCGATGCCCTCAAGAGGAGGATCGCTGCACACGACCTGGTTGCGCAGCATTTCCCGGCCGACAGGGGATTGGCGAGTATCGCTTCCGTCCTCCTCTCGGAAGTCCATCTCGAACGCGGCGATTCGATGGGTGCCGGCCGGAGCATCTTCCAGGCGCTTCAGGATCTCGAGGTGAGGGAAGGATGGAGCGAGCTCTACGTTCCGGGCTACACGGTGGCCATGGAAGTGGCGTTTGCCGATGGCGGCCTGGAGGCCGCTGCCGAAGTACTCGATCAGGCCGAGCGGATGATCAGGCGGCGGAACATGAGCCGGCTGCAGCGCCTTATCTGTTACAGGCGCCTGGACCTGTTTGTCCGCGCCGATCGCGTGGATCTCGCCGAACTCACTCTGCACGATATCGAACGCCTGAATCATGCAAATGCGGAAGACGGCAGCCCGTGCTGGCGCGGGCGCTACATGGAGGCGTTTTCCCTTGCGCGCTACCACATCCGTTTCGGAGACACCGCCCAGGCACTGAAGTTGCTGAACGACGCCGTTCGAAGGGCCGAAGAAACGAATGCGGTCCGCTTTCGCATAAAGGGGCTGATTCTGCAGTCCATGGCGCTGCATGAGCATGGAGACACGCGCGCGGCGTCCGAACCCTTCAAGCAGGCCGTCTCCCTAGGCGGTGCGCGCGGATTCTATGGATGCTTTGCCGAGGAAGGAAAACCCCTGGCATCAGCAGTGCAGGAGATCGTGCGAACGACTGGCATCGGTGACATGACCGAGGACGAGGTCGAGTTCGTTGCGCGGCTGTTGGCCGGGATATGCTCGGAAGACAATGGACCGCCGTCGCACATACTCAGCGCGCGCGAGCTGGACGTCATGGAACAGCTTGCACTGGGGCACGCGAACAAACTCATCGCACGCCACCTCGGTCTTTCCGAGCCCACAGTGAAATTTCACCTGAAGAACATCTATGCCAAGCTCGGCGTGAACAAGCGCGCTCTTGCCGTCTCCGTGGCGCGGCGATACGGACTGGCCAAGTTGCCCTGATTGCCGCGGCCAGCGCGGATGCCCGCCTGGCTCTTCCAGGCTACAGCCGACGACCGCCGCGATCCGCTCATTGCCGATCTAGTGTCCTGTTTCTGCAGTTAATCTGCACACGTTCGGGCCAGTGAGCGATCTAACCTCACTGAGCATTCTCACACGTCGTCATGCCCGGACTTGTTCCGGGCATCCACGTTCTTTGCCCCTGTCGCACGAAAAACACGCGGATGGCCGCAACAAGTGCGGCCATGACGAGTGGGGGTGCAGTGCAGATGGGTGGAGACCTCTTGAACGCGTCAATATCCCGCAGCCTGGCCCGCCAAAGGAGCCATCGAACCCGCAATCACCTATCCGAACCAGTCGTGGACCTATCCATTTCGATGACTGACACGCCACCCGCACGCTGCCAGAATTCGGCGATCGACTTTGGGCCACTGTGACGAAGCGGATCGCCGGCCGGATGAAATCGCCTGCCTGATGATCGGGACGACGCAGCTTACCGGCGCGTTTGCCGGGAGACGTCAACCGGTCGCGGTCGCCGCGCTCAGGGACGCGCTGCCGGCAGCCTTTTCCTCGGAGCGGACCGTTGCTGCGCGCCGCCACTTGGAATTGAACGTGCAGCGGGGGATGATCGTCGTCGCGACCTGAATTGCACCGCCGTGCCGCTTGCCGGGTTGGGGAAGCGGCGCATTGGCGCAACACCGATGCTTGGGGGTCACGGAGCGCACTGACCGATGGCACTCGCCACCGCTCAAGCGGGGCACATGCCCCAGCTGCCCGACGTTCGGCGCATTCTCGCCGACTCCCGGCTCTACTGGCTGGTGCTGCCTGCCTTCGTCTTCTTCCTGATCTTCTTCGTCATCCCGACCGTCTCGCTGTTCCTCATCTCCTTCGACAAGTCGGTCGCGGGCGTGGTCGACATCCAGTGGGACTTCACGCTCAAGAACTATATCCGCTTCTTCAACCGCTCGCTTTACTACGAAGCGGCGATCCGTTCGATCGGGCTTGCGGCGATCGTTTCGGTCGTGACGTTGGCGCTGGGCTACCCGCTGGCTTACTTCGTCGCCAAGACGAGGCATCCGGGGCGCAACACCTTCTACATGATCCTCGTGCTGAGCGCGATGCAGCTCGACATGGTGATCCGCCTCTTCGGCCTGATGGTGCTGATGGGCGACAACGGGGTCATCAACGGCATCCTGCGCGACATCGGCGCCATCCGCGAGCCGCTGCCGCTGATGTACAACTTCTTCGGCGCGGTGGTGGGCCTCGTTCAGTTCACCCTGCCCTTCATGGTGCTCTCGCTCATCGGGATCATCAGAAGCATCCACCCGTCGCTGGAGGAGGCCGCGCGGAGCCTCGGTGCCAACCGCTGGACCACCTTCTGGCGCATCACATTCCCGCTCAGCATGCCGGGAATCCTCGCCGGCACGCTGCTGGTCTTCGCGATCTCGATCTCGTCCTACGTCGTGCCGGCGCTGATGGGCGGCTGGAAGGTGATCGTGATGCCGCTCCACATCTATCAGCAGATCGCCGAGATGGGTAAGTGGCAGTTCGGCGCGACCATTGCGGTGGTGCTCTTCGTCACCAGCATGATCGCGGTCTACATCTATCAGCGCTTCGCGGCGCGCACCGCAGGCGGGCGGGCCTGAGATGGCGGAGATGGTGACCGACACGGGGCCCGCGCCGCGCAACGGCGGCTGGAGGCCCTTCGGCCGGCGGAACGGGCCGCGCGAGGAACCGGCGGTGGCTCTGCCGCTCCAGATCGGCGCCTGGCTCGCCTTCGTCGTGCTTCTGCTCCCGGTGGTCATCGTGGTGCTGGCGGGGCTCAACTCCGGCGATCACCTGACCTGGCCGCCGGAGGGGCTCTCGCTCCGCTGGATCTTCGCCTTCTTCGAGGCGAGCGAGTTCCTCGACGCCTACGTCTTCAGCCTGTGGCTCGCCGTGGTGGTCATGGTGATCTCGACCACGCTCGGCACCATGGCGGCGATCTTCCTCACGCGCATGACCTTCCCCGGCCGCAACCTGCTCCGGGCATACTTCCTCTCGCCGCTCATCCTGCCGGGGATCGTGCTGGGGCTCGCGCTTTACGTCTTCTACGTGTCGAGCGGCATCGGGCTCTCGCGCACGCTGCCGGGGCTCATCATCGGCCACGTGCTGGTGACGGCGCCCTACGTGATCGGCACGGTCTCCGCTGCGCTCTTCAACTTCGACATCGCGCTGGAGGAGGCCGCCCGCAGCCTTGGCGCCGGTCCCTTCACGGCGTTCCGCAAGGTGACGCTGCCGATCATCGGGCCGGGCGTCGCCGCGGGCGCGATCTTCGCCTTCATCGTGTCCTTCGGACAGTTCGACGTCTCGCTCTTCCTGAGCACGCCGAACTATACGCCGCTGCCGATCGCCCTCTATATTTCGCTCAGATACACGTTCGAGCCGACGGCGGCGGCGGCGGGCATCTTCGCGATCGCGCTGGTCGTGATCTCGATGCTGCTCACCTCTCGGCTCATCAACATCCGGCGCTTCGCCGGAATCAAGTTCTCGTAACCAACTGAGGGAGAATGAACGATGACCGGTAAGCGCATTTCCAAGCCGTCGCGGCGCACCGTCCTCAAGGGGCTGGCAGCGGGCGGCGCGGCAGCGGCCTCGACCAAGTTCGGCCTCTTCAACATCAACCATTCCTGGTCGCAGGACGTGCACTGGGACGGCGAGCCCTTCGATGCGGGCGGCGCCACCTTCACCCTCGGCGAGTGGGGCGGTTTCTGGGAGGAGTTCGTCCGCGACGCCCAGCTGAACGAGTTCGAGAAGACCTACAACTGCACCATCGCCTACGATTCCTCGTGGCCCTGGTTCCCGAAGTACGTCGCCGGCGGGCCGCAGGACCCGGCCTTCCACATGTGCAACTGGAACCTGCCCGAGATGATGAAGACCGCGCGGGCGGGCGATTACTTCCTGCCGATCGACGACATCAAGGCCAACGTGCCCCACGCGGCCGATTGCTGGGACTTCGCCTTCGGCAACGGTATCGGGGTGACCTGGGCCTTCGGCCAGTACGCCTACGTGTACCGGACCGACCTGGTCGACCCGGCACCTGCCGACTTCAAGTCGTTCTGGGAGGACCGCTTCTCCGGCAACCGCGCCACCTACATCACGTCCAACACCTTGCAGATGGTCTTCTTCATCACCGCCAGCGCCGCCTGGGGCGAGGGGCCGGAAGACCTGGATGCCGGCTTCGACGCCATGGAGCGTGCCATGCCGATGAAGATCAGCGACTTCACCGGCAACATGCAGACCCTGGTGGAGCGCGGCGAGGTGCACCTCGGCGTCCAGTGGGAGGGCGAGGTCTACCTGCAGATGGACAAGGGCATTTCCGTCGGTCCCGTCATCTGGGATGCCAAGCCGATCCTGACGCAGACCAAGACCATCAGCCGCTACGCCGAGCCGATGCAGAAGAAGCTCGGCTACGCGCTGATGAACGAGGCGCTCGACCCCGGCTACCAGTCGAAGGCCGGCTCCATATTCTATCTGCGGCCGACCAACGGAAAGGCGGAGGTGTCGGAGAACCTCGCGAGCAAGGGTGTGGCCAACACCGCCGGCGCCATGGAAGGGCTCTGGATCCCGGATTGGAACTGGTATCTCGACAACGAGGACGACATCGTCGAGACCACCAACGAGATCTTCGGCGGCTAAAGCCTTCTCGCCGGACGGTTGAACGAGGCGGCGCGTGTCAGATGTCGAGCTTTCGAGCCTGACGAAGCGCTTCGGCGAGACCCTCGCGGTCGACGACGTCTCGCTCCGGGTCGAGGAGGGGGAGTTCTTCTCCCTCCTCGGGCCGTCCGGCTGCGGCAAGACGACGACGCTCCGCATGATCGCGGGCTTCGTCCGACCCAACGAGGGCCAGGTCTTCATCGGCGGCGAGGACATGACCCTGCTCCCGCCGGAGAAGCGGGGCATCGGGATCGTCTTTCAGAACTACGCGATCTTTCCGCACATGACGGTGTTCGACAACATCGCCTTCGGCCTGAAGATGCGGAAGGTGCCGAAGCGGGAGATTCGCGGCCGCGTCGGCAAGGCGCTGGAACAGGTCAACCTCGACGGCTACGAGCGGCGCTACCAACGAGAGCTGTCCGGCGGCGAGCAGCAGCGCGTGGCGCTCGCGCGGGTGTTGATCACCGAACCCAAGATACTTCTTCTCGACGAGCCCTTGAGCGCGCTCGACAAGAAGCTCCGGGAGGAGATGAAGTACTGGATCAAGGGGCTGCAGCACTCCCTCCGCATCACCACCGTCTACGTCACCCACGACCAGGGCGAGGCGCTCACCATGTCCGACCGGATCGCGGTGATGAACCAGGCCCGGGTGGTGCAGATCGGCGCCCCCGACACGATCTACGAGCATCCGGCCGACCGTTTCGTCACCGATTTCATCGGCGAGTCCAACATCCTCGAAGCGCGCATCGCGGCGGTAGGCGGGAACGAGTGCCGCATCGCCGTGGGCGGGGTCGAATTCGCCGTGCCTCCGCGCGACGGGATCGAGGCGGGCCAGGCCGTGGGCTTCGTGGTGCGGCCGGAGCGTGTGTTGATCGGCCCCGCGGCGCAAGCCATCGACGGCACCAGGCTCACCGCGACCGTGATCGACCGCAGCTACCAGGGAGCGATCATCCGCTACCGGATGCAGCTGGAGGGCCAGGAGATCGTCGCGGAGGTGCCCAACCGGCCCGATCAGCCCGATCTCGCCGACGGAGCCGAGGCCACGATCGGCTGGACCGTGGCGAGCGGAGAGCTGCTGGTCGACTGATTTCGGCCGCCACCTCTAACGCGCCCCACCTCGCCCCTCTACGCCTCCATCCCGTTGCGGCCCAGGAGCCAGCGCACGGGGGCCCGTCACCTGCCTGGTTTTCGCCGGCACCGGATTCCAGTAGGGTGCCGGCTAAACTGACACGCACCGGCCGCGAACCGCGCTCGTCACCTGCCTTCAGCGCCGGCGGGGGAGTTGCGCTTCGCAAACCGAAACGGAGGAGATCCTAGCCCATGTACAAGACTGCACTCGCATTTCTCGCCGCCGCCACCTTGGCTTTGGCAGGGACTGCCAGCGCCCAGGAGGACATGCCGTTCGCGCTCGACTGGAAGTTCGAAGGGCCGTCCGCGCCCTACTTTGCGGCCATCGACAATGGCCACTTCGAAGCCGCCGGGCTCAACGTCGAGATCTCCGCCGGCCAGGGCTCTCTGGATGCCATCCCCAAGGTCGCCACCGGCGCCTTCCCGGTCGGCTTCGCGGACATCAATTCCCTGGTCAAGTTCCTGGATCAGAATCCCGGCGCACCGGTCATCGCGGTCATGATGATCTATGACAAGCCGCCGTTCGCCGTCGTCGGCCGCAAGAGCCTCGGCGTCTCGGTGCCGAAGGATCTTGAGGGGCGGGTGCTCGGAGCGCCTCCGCCGGATGGCGCCTGGGCCCAGTTCCCGGCCTTTGCCACCGCCAACGACCTCGACGTCGACAAGATCACCGTCGAGCCCGTCGGCTTCCCCACCCGCGAGCCGATGCTGGCGGAAGGCAATGTGGACGCCGTGACTGGCTACTCCTTCTCGTCCTTCCTCAATCTCGTCCGCCTCGGCGTTCCGGAGGACGACATCTCGACCATCCTGATGGCGGATTACGGTCTCGCGCTCTACGGCAACGCGATCATCGTGAACACCGATTATGCGGCCGCCAACGGCGACAAGGTGACAGGTTTCATCACTGCAGTAGCGAAGGGGTGGAAGGATGGCATCGCCGATCCGGCGAAGGCCGTCGAGTCACTGGTGAAGCGCAACCCCGCCGCCGATGCGGCGCTCGAGACTCGCCGGCTTCAGCTTTCCATCGACGCCAATGTGCTCACCGACTACACGAGCGCCAACGGAATCGGCGGCATCGATTCCGCGCGTATGGAGAAGGCGCTGATGCAGCTCGCGGAGACCTACGAGTTCCAGAACGCGCCGGACGCCTCGCTCTATTTCACCGATGCCTATCTGCCTGCGGCCGAGATGAGGATGCTCCAGTAGTCTGACCTCGGCACAGTTTGCTGCATGCGCCGGCCGGAGAGTCGAATTTGGTGGGAACGACCTTTCCGGCCGGCGAGCACGCACAGGGGCCAGAGGAGAGCCGGTCTGCCGGCGGGCAGCCTCCCATGGATGCCCTGATCGACATCAGGGACGTCAAGCTTACCTATGAGACGAAGGGCGGCAGGTTGCCCGTCCTCGACGGCGTCGACATGCGGGTTCCCGAGGGCGGCTTCGTGGCGGTGGTCGGCCCGTCCGGCTGCGGCAAGTCGACCCTCACACGCTTGATCGCCGGCCTGCTGGAGCCGAATGCGGGCGAAGTCTGGCTGCACGGGGAGCGGGTGACGGGCCCCAAATCCTCGGTCGGAATGGCGTTCCAGAACCCGGTCCTGCTCGAATGGCGGTCCGTCCTGCGGAACGTGACGTTGCCGCTCGAGCTCGTGGCCCCGCGCATGCCGAAGCGCGAGAAAGACGAGCGCGCGCGGCAGCTTCTGGCCCTCGTCGGCCTGGAGGGATTCGAGGACAAGCGGCCGAGCGAGCTGTCGGGCGGCATGCGCCAGCGCGCCTCGCTCTGCCGCTCGCTCGTGCACAAGCCGGAAGTGCTTATCCTCGATGAGCCGTTCGGGGCACTGGATGCGTTCACGCGCGAAGACCTCTGGCAGACGATGCAGAAGGTGAAGTCGGAGGAGCCGTTCACCGGCGTCATGATCACGCACGATCTTCGGGAATCGATCTTTCTGGCGGATGAGGTGATCGTGATGTCCGGCCGTCCGGCGGTCACGCAGTACACGATGGAGATCCCGTGGAAGGGCGAACGGGATCTCGACCGCCTCTACACCCCGGAGGCGATAGAGATGCTGGGGGAACTCCGGCACCAGATCCAGATCGCGCAGGGCAGGTCTCCACGCGAGGCGGGCGTATGAACTGGCGCATTTTTGCGCCGCTTATCGCGCTCGTCGTGTTCTGCCTGCTCTGGGAGGCCCTGGTGTGGGTGAACGACTGGCCGAATTACAAGATGGCCTCGCCCTCGGATCTCGGGCCCGCCTTCTGGAAGTTCCGCTGGCTGTTCCTCGAATACGGGTGGGACACCCTCTGGCGAACCGTGGCGGGGCTGCTGCTGTCCGTGTTCGTCGGCCTGCTTCTCGGCATGATCATGGGGCTGAATCGGACCATGCGGGATGCGCTCTACCCGCTGCTTGTCGGCTTCAACGCCATACCCAAGGCGACCGTCGTGCCCATCATCGCGCTGCTGTTCGTCGGCGCGCACGACATGAACACGATCCTGATCGCGTTCCTCATTTCCTTTTTCCCGATCGCCGTTTCCGTCTCGATCGGGCTCTCCACGCTCGAGCCGGAATACCGTGACATCCTCGCCTCGCTCGGCGCGTCCCGCTTCACCATCTTCTGGAAGATCGCGCTTCCGAAGACGCTGCCGGAGTTCTTCGGGTCTCTCAAGGTCGCGGTCACGCTTGCCTTCATCGGCACGAACCTGATGGAGATCGTGGAGCCGCATGGACGCGGACTCGGCCACTTGTTCGACAGCGGCAAGATCAGCGCGGACTATCCCCTGATGTTCGCCGTGCTCATTGCGCTCGCGGCTCTTGGAATTCTGCTCTACTACGTCGTCGTGGTGCTGGAGCGCACCTTCGCCGGCTGGGCCGAGCGCTCGCCGACATAATCAGCCTCGAAATTCGCCGGATGGACGTGGTGTCTGGCCCGTGTTCAAACGGCCCAGATGCCGCTCTGCGGCGGCGCTCACACCAGCTCCGCACCTTGCGGTGCTAACGTACTGACATAGCGTTTCTTTCTTCCTCCTAATTTGGCCGAGTGAGGAGAATTCCGTCCGAATTTTCTCCCCGGCTGCAACTGAATCCGGGAGGAATCGCCATGGCAACCGCTCGCCTCAATCAACGTCGAGTAGCCGCGCTCAAACCTAGCAAGTCCGCCTACGATGTCCGCGACCCCGAACTCAAGGGCTTCGGCGTCAGGGTCCTGCCCTCGGGCGCAAAGCGCTACTTCATCCATACCCAGCGCGACGGCAGGCGCGTGTGGAAGATCGTCGGCCAAGCCGACGACATCGGTGTGGACGAGGCCCGCGATCAGGCCAAGGGCATGCTTGCCGCCATCAGGAGCGCAAATGGCGACGCGGCCATAGTGTCGCCGGACATCGCCTTTGAGGCGGTCGCCGACGAAGTCTTCCGGCGATACGCCCGAAACTGGAAGCCCTCGACCCTCAAGGTCAACAGGAATTACTACGGCAACCATATCCTGCCCTGGTTCGAAGGGCGCCCCATCGCCGGCATCACCGCCCACGATGTCCGGCGCTGGTTTGCATCGCTCCACAATACCCCGGTCTCGGCTGACCGGTCAGCCCCTATCCTCTCGGTCATCATGCGCCAGGCAGAGGTCTACGGCTACAGGCCGGAAGGAACCAACCCGTGCGCAGGCATCAAGCGATACCGCCGCCAAGGGCGGCAGCGCTTCTTGTCCACTGCCGAGATTGGCCGAGTGGGCGAGGTGCTGGTGCGCCACGAAGCCGACCACCCGCAGGCTACAGCGATCATTCGGCTGCTTCTCCTCACCGGCTGCCGCAAGGGCGAGATCGTGACCCTGAAATGGTGCTTCTATCGCGAGGGTAACCTGTTCTTGCCCGATAGCAAGACTGGGCCGCGCACCGTCTGGCTCTCCTCTGCGGCGCGCGCGATCTTCGACGGCATTCCCCGGAAGTCGAGCTGGGTCTTCCCCTCTCCCCGGACAGACAGCTGCATGACCGCGGCGGCGGTCGACCAGCTCTGGTATCGCGTCAGGGCGGAAGCGGACCTGCACGAAGTCCGAATTCATGACCTTCGGCATTCGTACGCGAGCATCGCCATGGCGCAGGGCGAGACGGTGCTGACCATCGGCAGGCTTCTCGGTCACCGCGACCCGGACACGACCCTGAAGTACACGCATCTCTCGGATGCCATGGTGCGCGAGGCGGTGGATGTCATTGGCAAAGTCTTGGGGGAATGAACGATGGCGTTGAAGAGGCAGCGACTGACGGACGCCAATGTCGCGAAGCTGAAGCCGGCGGCGCGCGAGTATACGGTCTGGGACACGCGTCAAGCGGGTCTCGGCGTGCGCGTGCGCCCTTCGGGCCACCGCAGCTTCGTGTATTGCCGGAAGGGCGAAAGCGGAACGCGGCGGATCACACTCGGTTCTGCCGCCTTGATGAGCGTCGACGCCGCGCGCAAACGGTGCCTCGCCACGGAGACCGGAGAACGGGCGGTGTGCAGCGACGGTGGCGCCGCCCCGACATTCGAGGAGTTTGTCGAGGGGCCGGGGCGTGTTTGTTTCGACAGATGCAAGCCGTCGACCCAGAAGGCCGACCGTTGGGCTCTGAAGGCTCGCTTGCTGCCGGCATTCGGCTCGCTGCCGCTGAAGCGAATCACCCGCGCCGGCGTCACCCGCTGGTTCGACGAGTACAGCCGAACCGCGCCCGGCGGGGCCAATCACGTGTTGGGTTTGCTCAGCCGAATTCTTAACCACGCCGTCGCGTGCGGCTACATCCAAACCAATCCCACGCGGGGTTTGAAGCCTAATCCGCGTCCGAAGCTCACCCGCTTTCTGTCCCACGACGAGGTCCAGCGCCTTCACCGTGCGCTGGATCACTTCGCCGCCGCGCAGCCGTCGCGCACGCCGCAGGCAGATATCATCCGCCTTCTGCTGCTGACCGGCTGCCGGAAGAGCGAGATCCTGACCCTGCGCTGGCAGGACGTGGACGGAGATACGCTCGATCTGGCCGACGCCAAGTCGGGACCGCGGCGGGTTTTCCTGAATGGGCCGGCCCGCACCATCCTGGAGCGGCAGCCGAGAACCGGAAGTGCTTACGTCTTTCCCTCGCCGTTGAACTCCGACCGCCCGTTCTCGCCCGATCTCAAGTTCTGGCGTACGGTCCGCAGGGAGGCCGGTATTGAGGACGTTCGCCTTCATGATCTCCGACACACGGTAGCCAGCCACGCTGTTCTGCAAGGCGTGCCGCTACCGGTGGTCTCCCGCTTGCTCGGTCACAAGCGGCCAAGCATGACAATGCGCTATGCCCATGTCGGCGATCGTGAAACGGAGGCCGCTGCGGAACGCATTGGCGCGCGCATCGCGCAGGCTCTAGGTGGTCGGCTTGTTTGTCACCATTAGTGCCATACCCCATTTCGACATGTCTGCTCGCCCACTTCAGCACCTTCCGAATAAGTTTTCCCCTTGAGTATGCACAGGCTCGAACCACCGGACGAACCCCCAATCCCCCTCCGTTTAAGTTCCTGCTGTATCTCGTCCTTCACAATCTGTTCTACATCGTCAAGAGTTAGTTCCCCCGGTTCTCCTCCCGGCTCTACCGCCAACGATGTGCCTGTGACATGAAAAGAAACTACGGACAGGGTCACAGTCGCGATTACTGTCAGTCTCCCAAACGAAAAGCGGAACATGGCCCCGCCTGCCCCCCTTGCACGCATCTGCGATGAAGAAGCGTGCGCCCTAGCGGGCGTCGTGTCAAGTTCCCAAACAAAGAGACCGTACACTTCCCAATGGCCCTCGGAGACGACGAAAAACTACGAGCCCCGGTCTCTGTCAAGATACGGGGCTCGCGCCGTCTACATGAATTCAGCCGCGATGAGTGTTGATATATTGGTGGGGCTTCATACGCGCCCCACCCTTCGCGAGAATCACAATGGGTTCCTTGCCGCTCGCACCGATAAACGGCACAGGCGGTAGGCGATCAGGGCCTGGGTCCATTCGGACACCTGCGATGTCGCTGGACGCAAGGTCCTTATCCGGATCGCAGAGCAGCGGTTGTTCCGTGCAACTGCAGTCCCCTCGCGGTGCAACGGCGGATGTGGTCCCTGTTCCGACCACCGTCAGGCCAAGCACGGCGAAGATTGTCAGAATAGCGGATGACAACGTTGGTACGCGCGTGGCAGGTTTCATACGGTGGATCCTTTCTGGTTTTGAGAGCCAAAGACACACACACACACACCGTACACCACTCGCGATTACCACGATGTGGACATTTGATGACAGTTTCGTAACGGTCTTCGTTACGACCGCAAACTAGAAAATTCTGTCTTCTCGTCTTCCCTGCCCCAGACAAGTCGCAGTCTTTGACCCTCGCGGACTGCGTCTGCAAGACCCTCGTTGCGCAACGCGTCAAGCCTTCGGGCATGCGCTAACAGATCGCCGGCGGGCAGGCGGCCCTGACCTTCCGTGCCCTGATCAGATTGGACCCCTTTGACCGAGCATGGGCTGGGCCCACAGGCACTCAATGCGGGCCAGCCAACGACAACATCAACCCATCCGAAGACCTAGCAGCTGCTGCACATCGATTATCGCCATACGAGAATCGCTCACCTCGCGCCTCGGGAACAGCTCTTGTTGAAGGGTGTACCAGTAATGCGATAGCATCTTGCCCACGGATACGGCTCCGCTTCTCCTCAGTCGTCATGCGGTGTTTGCTGACAGCACATGATACTCACGAGGGCGGGCCGATTCCATCGCAACAGCCTAACTTGCAAGAGGCTCAGACTTGCTGGTTAACCATACATAGGGGGCGAGAGATGATCGTACGCAAAGATCAAAAGAAACTAAGTGAATCTGAATGGGATGATTTTACTTCTGCAGTAAGCACAATACAAGATGTTGATGCATCCGCGCCAAGTTATTCATCTTTAGCACGGATTCATACGCCAAGGTTTCATCAAGGGACAGCACACCGATTTCCAGAGTTCTTACCTTGGCATCGTGAGTACTTATGGATCTTTGAGAACCGCCTAAGGCTTGAGCATCCTGATGTCACGTTGCCCTATTGGAACTGGGTAGAAGATCGAAGAATCCCATCCAGACTTGCTAAGGCTTCACAATGGGGCGTGACGCGCGGAATGGATGCGAATGATTTGGTCGGAGATTACAAGGCGGAAGTAGACGACGCATCTGCTCAAGAGACTTTCAGGGGATTTCACTATTCCATCAATAGTCCCCACGGCGGAATCCATAGGGACGTCGGAGGTACGAGCGGAGAAATGGGTAACATCATGAGATCTCCGGAGGATATATTGTTTTGGTTTCATCATTGTTACTTGGATAAACTTTGGGCAGACTGGCAAGCATCTAATCCAAACAAAGAGCCGAGTATGACTGAACGATTGTTGCCAGAATCTTTCTTCACCCGCACTGGGGGCGAAGTACTTAGAATCAGTGACATGGATTATTCATACGCGCAGTAGTATGTACGAGCGTAGTCGCTATGGCTTGAACTTCGAGCCCCAAAATCAAATCACGATGTTCGCCGTACGAGAGAGACTAGCTCTGCGGGTGACGGTACCATCCCAACCTCGACGCATTGTGCTGCTTACTCGCCTCTGAAGAAGCACTTGGGACAACGAATCATGGCTGCACGGAGCTTGTGCAGGATGCCGAAGGCGGTCTCATACCGGCTCAGCCCGAGCTGCCGCTGAAACTGCACCGCGGACATGCCCTTGGTCTGACTGGCGACCAGATAGGCGGCCCAGAACCATGTGCTCAAGGGCGTGCGGCTGCGCTCCATGACCGTGCCGACCGTCAGTCCCGTCTGGCGCTGGCAGCGCGGCAGGTCAAGACGCCGGGGCGCGTGGCGATACGGTAAGGCTCACCCATGACGCCACAGCGCGGGCAGACGAACCCATCGCGCCACAGGGACCTTCAGAATCTGGATAGATTATCGACTTTAAATCCTTCTGTTTCACACGGAGAACCTAGCCACAGTTTTTCTTCTGGCGGGAATGGTTGATCTTTGGGGATGCCAACCCAAGCATAGGCCATTTGTCCCGTAAACCAACCGGGAGTGGGGCCGTCACCCCAAGGGGGTGAAACTCCCGTCCCCCTTAAATTTCCCTCTATCGTTAGGATTTGGCGTTTCGAATCACTAGTATCTAGCACTATCCATTGTTCTTTGTCTCTCATGAATCTACTGTTATAATATCTTGTATCACCATCACTCATTTCAAACAAGACTTTGACGAATACAGGCCCTCCACATTGGTTTGCTAAACGTGAAGAAATTTCGGTAATTTCTGATCGATATCTATCGTTGGGATCTATGTAATCTCTAAGGCGCGGCTTACTGGCCTTAAGGCATTCCGGTTCAGTTTGCCAGCAGCCGTAATCAAGTTGCTCCTTCGTAAATGCTGTTGCCGTTTCAGAGGGGCATGGCCCCGTTTCGCCCGTCAGGTATGAAACGACCTGCTCCGCCAAGCGGCCCCGGTCACCATACGCCGGTTCTCCGCCATGGGCGCGGATGAAACTGGTGGCGGCCCGCTCCGTCCGGTCTCCCCATAACCCGTCCGCTGGGCCGGGTGGAAAACCGCAGTCGGCCAGAACCTGTTGCATGCTACGTATGTTCTCCCGCACGGCGGAAGGCGTATTTCTGCCATCCTCGCGATCCCCTCCGAAAGATTCGTAGTATTCGGGCGTCTGGCGGATGCAGTCGTAGAGCGCCCTTCTCGGATGGCGTTCCGCTCGGACCTCCCCTTCCAGTTGACTTCTGATGGTTTTCGCCTCGCGGATCAGTCTGTCCATCCGGTCCAGATCTTCGTTTCTCACATCGGTTCTGGCCTCGGTTGTTGGCCAAAGTGTACTTGCGTTGCTCGTTATATCCGCGCCGGCGCTCTGGGCGTTGCCTATCACGAAGACCAGATCCTCCGTCAGGATCGCCAGTGACCGGATCACTCGCCGGTAGTCTCGCAGTTCATTGGTGCATGACGACGCTACCCGCTTGGCGCGGTAGTGATCGTCGATGCAAAGGTCCATTACTTCACGCTCTGCCCTCTCTTGGCCATGCAGATGATCCAGGTTGTTACGGTCGAGTTTTGATCCGGCTGCAAACAAATCGTCAATGAGCCGCTTCAGATCTTCGACCACGACCGACGTATGATCGGCGTCGGGATCGGCGTTCTGAACCAACTGTGCGTATGCGTCCTCGGCGCGGACGGTAGCGTCCGCCAGATCGAGGATCGGGTCCGTGAGGTCGAACAGAGCCGATTCGTGACCCGTCACGGAACACTGCGCCGCTGCCGACGATGCCGGCAACCACAGAGTGGCAGCGCCCAGGATCGCGGCCAAAAGGTAAATCGGATTCCTCATGGTCAGGTTCCTTGATTGGCATCATGAATTGATGAATTGATCTTTGCCGCGTGCATCAGCGGCGTCCAGCCTTGGCCGTCCCGATCGTCGATGGGCGCCCCGCCCGAAAGAAGCGTGCGTACGCCCTCAATGTCTCCCGCAATCATCGCGCGGTGCAGTCGATCAGAACCTTGAGCGGGTACCGTCTCATTGGCTGCCCAGGCGCCTGCCACGCCCCCAGACTGCGCCACCTCGCGAAGACGGCGTAGACCCTGCGGCGTAAGATCCCTTGATGGCGGAAGAGCGACGTCTCGAAGGAAAGCGAGATAGGCTGTCGAAAGGCGTTCGTTCCAGGAGCCGTCGTCGTTCGAACCGGGCTCGTAGCCCAGCGCCGTCAGCAAGGCCTGGGCCTCCTGTACTACTTCGGATGGAGGGTCTGCCTCGACAACTTGCCGGTCTTGCGCGTCAAGCGGAGTGGTCAGGGTCCACGAAGCAGCAAGCAGAGTCAGAACGAGCAGAGCGTACCGGGCACAATGCATGTCCCTTCGTCCTTTCCCCGACAACCACCCATCGAATTCTACCGTGGGAGTGTCGAATGAGAAAGATGGGCTCGTCTTGCCTGGATTTGCCGTCGGGCGCGAAGCCGTACGTGATGGCAGGGCAGGCTCAGAGGCACGGCATAGCCGCTTCACTCTTCTTGGCCGCCTCGCCTCTGCTACGGCAGGGGGCCACTTGCGTATCGGTGCCTCAAGGCGGCCAAAACAGTTGCCGTTTGACCCGCTCGTACCGATATCCAATTTGCCAACCTACGAACAGTTGGCGTCGGTGGGAGGCGACCATGTTGCCAGGGGACGAGAACCGCCGCAGCACGGACTCCGGCAAAGGCGACTTCGACGACCGCGACCTGCTGATCGGTCGGCCGGTAGGGGCGGAGCGCGGATCGACGGTTGCGCATGTCGAGACCGAGCCATCGCCGCCAGCGCCTTCGCCGGTCACGTCCCCGCAGCCCGCTGCGCAAGACGACGCGCGCGACGACGCTATCCGTGAAATCCACGCGGTAGTGCAGTCAATCGCGGCCCGCGTCGACGCGCTTCAGGACGAGACAGGACCGGCGCGCGAGACCGCCGAGGCGCTTGCCCGCGAGACCGCGGCGCTGACCCAGGCGGCCGCTGACGCGCGCGGCGCGCTCGCCGAGGCAGCAGAGCTGGCCGCGGGCCGGGACGGGGCGGCGGAGGCGGCGCTCCTGCTGGCCCAGGGCGCCACCGCTATGAAGGCGCAGGGCGAGGCCCTGGACCAGCGTATCCGCGCCACGGACCGGCAGTCGGCGGTGGCCGCCCACAGCATGGAAGACCTGAACCAGTCGGCGACGGCCCTCAACGACCAGCTGCGGCGTCTCGGCAACGACTTGCTCCGCATCTCCGATGGGCTGCGTTGGCGGCGCTGGCGGTTCGGTCTCGCCGTGGCGGCCGCGTCGTTCGTCTTCTTCGCGCTGGGCCTGGTGCTGCAGCGGGCGACGGACGTGGTCTCCTTCGGCGATCCGCGAGACGCGTGGAACGACTTCGTCGCGGAGC
>JAPPHR010000058.1 GCA_028820995.1 Rhodospirillales bacterium | reverse complement strand
AGGGCTCGATGAAGGACGGGTGGTTGTGGCTCTCCATCTTGAAGACCGCCGCCTGGCCGTCGCCGATATCCACCACGCCGGCGTTCTCCCCCGGCCCGCAGATGACCCAGGGCGCCTCGGTCGGCAGCTTGCGCAGCCACACGCGGGACGACTTGTAGGAGCAGTGCTCGTTCCACATCGCCGAGAAGATGCCGAGCTCGGTCAGGTTGGGCGCCCGGCCCATGACCCGCTCGATGCGCGCGTACTCGTCTTCGCTCAGCCCGTGCTCGGCGACGAGCGCCGGCGTGATGGGCACGTCCGGCATCGCGCGCACTGCACCGCTCACGAGAGCGCCTCCACCAGGTGATCGAACATGGCGCGCCCGTCGGCGCCGCCCAGCGCCGGCTCCGCCGCCCGCTCCGGATGCGGCATCAGGCCGAGCACCGTGCGGGACGGATTGAGGATGCCGGCGATGTCGGCGGCGGAGCCGTTCGGGTTGCCGCCGCCCTCCCCCTTGCCGTTCACGTAGCGGAAGGCGACCAGCCCCTCGCCTTCCAGCCGCGCCAGCGTCCCCTCGTCGGCGCAATAGTTGCCGTCGTGGTGGGCGACCGGCATCCGCACCACCTGCCCGGCTTGGTAGCCAGCGGTGAATGCGCTCTCGGCCTCCTCCACGCGCAGGCTCACCCAGCGGCAGACGAAGCGCAGCCCTGCGTTCCGCATCAGCGCGCCCGGCAGCAGCCCGGCCTCGGTCGCCACCTGAAAGCCGTTGCAGATCGCCAGCAGGGGCACGCCCGCCTCGGCCCGCTTCACCACGTCCGCCATCACCGGCGAGCGTGCCGCCATGGCGCCCGCCCGCAGGTAGTCGCCGTGGGCGAATCCGCCGGGGAGCACGATCAGATCGCAGGCCGGCAGCGCCGTCTCGTCGTGCCAGACCATCGCCGGCGCCCCGCCGGCACTGGCCTCCAGCGCCACCATGACGTCGCGGTCGCAGTTCGAGCCGGGAAAGACGATGACCGCAGCCTTCATCCCGCCCTCCGGGCGCGCCGGCTCATTCGCCGAGGTCGATGGTGTAGTCCTCGATCACGGTGTTGGCGAGCAGGCGCGCGCACATGGCGTCGAGCTGCTCCCGCGCCGCTGCCGGGTCGGTCTCAGCGAGATCGAGTTCGAGGTACTTGCCCTGGCGCACGTCGTCCACGCCGGCGAAGCCCATGCGCGCGAGCGTGCTCGCGATCGCCTTGCCTTGGGGGTCGAGAACGCCGGGCTTGAGGGTGATGTGGACTCGGGCTCGCACGCGGTCTCACGCGCGCTCGTCGTCGTTGCCGGCGCCGTTCACTTCCTGCACCACCGTCTCGGGCATCAGGCCGAGCCGCCGGGCGACCTCCTGATAGGCCTCGGAGACCCGGCCGAGATCGCGGCGGAAGCGGTCCTTGTCCAGCTTCTCGTTGGTCTCGATATCCCACAGGCGGCAGCTGTCGGGCGTGATCTCGTCGGCGAGCACGATGCGCAGGTCCTCGCCGTGCCAGAGCCGCCCGAACTCCAGCTTGAAGTCCACCAGCCTGATGCCGATGCCGTGGAACAGCCCGCTCAGGAAGTCGTTGATGCGGAGCGACATCGAGAGGATGTCGTCGAGCTCCTGCGGGCTCGCCCAGCCGAAGGCGGTGATGTGCTCTTCCGACACCAGCGGATCGTCGAGCTCGTCGTTCTTGTAGCAGTACTCGACGATGGAGCGCGGGAGCTGCACGCCCTCCTTGAGGCCGAGCCGCTTGACTAGGGTGCCGGCAGCGTAGTTGCGGATGATCACCTCGACCGGGATGATCTCGACCTCCCGGATGAGCTGCTCGCGCATGTTGAGCCGGCGCATGAAATGCGTGGGCACGCCGATCTCGTTGAGGCGCGCCATCAGGTGCTCGGAGATGCGGTTGTTGAGCACCCCCTTGCCGGTTATCACGCCCTGCTTCTTGTTGTTGAACGCGCTGGCGTCGTCCTTGAAATACTGCACCAGGGTGCCGGGCTCGGGCCCTTCGTAGAGGACCTTCGCCTTGCCTTCATAGATCCGCCTGCGACGGGACATGGTTGCGATCCTCAATGCGGGGGGCGCGGCGCCAGGTTGGGAAAATACCCGCGCCCATTACCTTGCCAACATAGTCACATCAAGAGGCCAGTACAATTGCCTGTCGTCGTCCGGCCTGGCGGGCGAGTCGCTGCGCGCGCCGGGCCGGCGGTCTAAATCGCAACAGTTTCAAATAGATGACGATTCGGTGGCCCCGATGCGAACTGCCAGACCGGCGTGGCATCGGCCATGCCGGGGCGCGGCAGCGCGATCAGCGAGGCGTTGACAGTGCCGAATCCACCCGTCGGCTCGATGCACATGGCGGCCTCCGCATCGCCGCCCGAGTCGTTCGTTCCGCGCGCGAGCAGCGCGGCCCATTCCTCCCACGCACCCTGCTCGGGATCGGGCGGCGTCGCTCCCTCGAACGCTGCGAGGTGGGTGCGAATTCGTGCCGACTTCGCGTCGTTGCGCTCGCGCGCCGTGAACATGGAAAGGCCCTCCTGCAGCGCATGGAAGACCGGCGCCCTGCCGCCGTCGTGGCGGAGCCAGAACGCGTCCTCCGAATCGGCGACCACGAGGTTGAAGGGGCGATAGGCCTCGCCGTCGATATCGGCGAGCGCCATGGCCGCGGCCGCAGCGTCGGCATGGTCGAGCGCATCCAGCACCAGCTCCCCCCTCGTGCGCTTGCCCGCCGCCGGCCCGAGCGCGCCGGTACGGTTGAGGATGCCGGCGCAGAGACCATCGTCGTTGACGCCGAGCCAGGTCCCGCCCGCAAGCTCGTCCTGGCCTGCGGTCACGTGCGCCCGGTCGAGCCAGTGGCGGGCCGGCGGCCGCCAGGGCCGGTCGATCATCTCGTCGCGGTTGGCGGCGATGAGCACCGGCCAGTCGTGGCCGGGGCGCCGCAGGATCACCAGGGTGCACATGCCGCCGGCCCGTTGGAAGAGCCCTGCCCGCCGTGGACCGGCGACGGTCCCTCTGGCACAATGCGCGCGCGTCCAATCATCGGCTGGGAGCCTGGGGCATGAACACGTTTGACGACCGCAAGAAAGCCGCCGAGGCGAAGTTCAAGCACGATCAGGAGTTTCAGTTCAAGGTCATCGCCCGGCGCAACAAGCTTCTCGGCCTGTGGGCGGCGGAGAAGATGGGGATCGCGGGCGACGATGCCGACGCCTATGCCAAGCAGGTGGTCATGGCCGATTTCGAGGAGCCGGGCGACGACGACGTCGTTCGCAAGGTGCTGGGCGACCTGACGGGGAAGGGCATCGAGGCCGACGACCACCTGATCCGCACCCAGATGGAGCGCCTGCTCGACGAGGCCAAGAGCCAGGTCAGCGCCGAGTAGGCCGCGCGCGCCCACCTCCACTTTCCTCGCGTTCGGGACCGCCGGTGAGCGGAACCGTCTCCGGCTGGGGTGTGCACGCCCACCGGGCGCTGCGCACCGCCGGCGTGCGCCTGGTCCCTTACGTGCCGGATGGCGGACTCTCTCAGCTGCTCCATCTATGCGACGCCGACGAGACCATGCGCACGGTGCTCCTCGCCCACGAGCAGGAAGGGCCCGCGCTCATCGCCGGCGCATGGCTCGGCGGCGAGCGCGCAGCGCTGCTGATGCAGTCCAGCGGGGTCGGCAACACGGTCGCCGCGCTCTCGCTGATCCGCACCTGCCGCTTCCCCTTCCTGGGCATCGTCACCATGCGGGGCGAGTGGGGCGAGGCCAATCCGTGGCAGTTGCCCATGGGCCAAGGCGCGCCGGCTCACCTGGAGCAATGCGGTGTCGTCGTCTCGCGCGTGGACGACGAAGCGCAGGCCTTCGAGACCATCGGCGCCGCCGCCGCGCTGACCTTCGAGAGCGGCGCTGCAACCGCGGTGCTTATCGGCCAGCGCGTGATCGGCGCCAAGAGCTTCGACGGATGACCGGCCGCACACAGCCCGAGACGAGCCTCGACCGGCGCACCGCCGTGGCGGTGCTGCTGGCCGGCCGCGAGGACATGCTGGTGGTACCGGGCCTGGGCTCGGCCACCTGGGACTGCGCCGCCCTCGGCGACAACCCGCTCCACTTCTCGCTCTGGGGCGCGATGGGCAACGCTTCGATGATCGGCCTCGGCCTTGCGCTCGCGCAGCCCGCGCGCCGCGTGCTGGTGCTGACGGGCGACGGCGACATGCTGATGGGGCTCGGCAGCCTCGCCACCATCGCGACCCAGGCGCCGCCCAATCTCGCCGTCGTCGTGCTCGACAACGAGCGCCACGGCGAGACCGGGATGCAGCTTACGCACACGGCGTACCGCACCGATCTCGCCGCCGCAGCAGCAGCCTGCGGCTTCGCCGAGGTGCGGCAGGTCGCGGACGAGGCGGGCTTGCGCGCCGCGCTGCCGCTGGTGCACGAGGCGCCGGGGCCCACGTTCCTCACGGTGAAGGTGCACGCCGAGCCGCTGCCCCGCGTCCTCCCGCCCCGCGACGGCGCCTATCTCAAGGACCGCTTCCGCGCAGCGCTTCTCGGAAGCGACGCCGCCCACACCTGAGCGCCCGCGGGAACGCTTTGCCGATTCTCTTGCGCTGCCTAACATGGCCATGTCGTTCACTCGACGAGCCGGAGCCGCCATGACCGAGCTTCGCCCCGATCAGCGCGAATTCTTCCACGAGAACGGCTTTCTGATGGTCGAGAACGCGGTGGATGGCGCCCTGCTGTCACGGTTGAAGCAGGATTTCGCCGCTTGGGTGGAGGAGAGCCGGGCGCACGACGCCGCCTGGGGCGACACCGTGGACGGCCGGCCGCGCTTCGACCTCGAACCCGGCCACAGTGCCGAAAAGCCGTGCCTTCGCCGGGTCAATGCGCCGGTGGAAGTGTCCGAGGCCTATCTTGCGGCCACGCTGGAGAGCCGCATGGTCGACTGCGTCGCCGAGATCATCGGGCCGGACGTGAAGCTGCACCACACCAAGATCAACTCCAAACTCCCCGGCGCGAACACGCAAGTGAAGTGGCACCAGGACTTCTCGTTCACGCCGCACAGCAACGACGATGTCGTCACGGCGCTGCTGATGGTGGACGAGGTGACCGAGGAGAACGGGCCGCTGCAGGTCCTCGCCGGCTCGCACCGCGGGCCCATCCACAGCCTCTGGCACGAGGGCGTGTTCACCGGCGCGGTCGCTGACGAGGTGGCGGACGCGGCCCTGCCATCCGCCGAGACCTGCGTCGGCCCGGCGGGCGCGGTCTGCCTGATGCACACGCGCCTCCTGCACGGCTCCGCCGCCAACCGTTCCGACCGGCCCCGCACGCTGCACATTTCGGTGTACAGCGCGGAAGACGCGATCGCGCTTTCCCCCAATCCGGTGCCGAACCTCTACGAGGGGCGGCTCGTTCGCGGGCGGCGCACCGGGCGCGTCCGCTCCATCGACTACGCGCTCGAACTGCCGCAGTTGCCGACCGGGGCCTCGTTCTTCGACCAGCAGGCGCGCCACGGAGACGGGGGCGCCACGGTTTCGTAGGGCGGTGCGACGTTGCGCTCCCCCCTCGCCTCCTTCGGCATCACTATTGAGGCAAGTGCGAGTCCCAGGCTCCGCGGTACACGATGGGCAGGAGCGACGGGTCCGTAACGCTGGAGTCCTCGTGCTGGTGGATCACGCTGCGGCCGATACCGCAGTCCCCGAAGCCGTCGCAGGTCAGCGTGCCGAGGATGCCCTGGAAGCCCGCCGTGCGACCCAACGCATCGCGGAGCGCCGCGCGGTCGATGGAGAGCGTATCCCCGCGGGCGACCGCCACCTGCTCGATCGCCGAGAGCAGCAGCGTCGTCGCATCGTAGCCGTGCGCCCAGTAGGCGGCCGTCGGCGGGCCACCAAAGGCAGCTTCGAATGCGGCCAGGACGTCGGCAGCGCTTCTGCCCGTTTCCTGGTTGGTGTTCCCGCTGTCTCCGAGTTCAGGCGCCGCAAGAAAGAAGCCTTCAGACTCCGGCAACGCAAGAATATCCGACGTCAATATGGCGGAATCGCCGATCATCGTCACACCTTCCAAGACGCCCGACTCGGCTGCTTGCTGAATCAACGGTGCTGCTTCGCTCGGGAAGAGCGAGATGAACACGCCGTCGGGGTCGGCGTCGCCGAACTGAGCGAGAACGGCGGTCATGTCCGTCTGTCCCTTTGCCACCTGAGCGATGACTGGAACCGCACCGCCATGTTCCTTGAACCCTGCAGCAAACGCATGTGCGATGGCGCTGGTGTAGGCGTCGCCATCGTGGACTGTCACCATCGTGCGCAACCCGAGTTCTTCGTAGCTGAATTGAGCCACAACGCTCGCTTCGATGAGGTCGTTGTTGGAAACGCGATAATAGCCCGCGTGGCGGTGCGGGCCGGCATTCCCGGCGAGGTCGGACGTGAGCACCGGCGACGTGTTGGTCGGCGAAATCATGGAGAGCCCCGCCGCGCTGAGGATCGGCGATGCCTCCACCGCCGCACCGGAGCACAAGGTCCCGATGACGCCGACGACCTGCGCGTCGGCAACGACCGCCTCGGCTGCCGCGCGCCCACCCTCGCCTGAGCACATCTCGTCGAGGGTTTCGACTGAAACGGGGTGACCGTGTATGGGGCCGAAGTCCTCTATTGCTATCTCGATGGCGGTGCCGACGACAGGCGACGTGGACGTTACGACCGATTCGGCAAGGACCGCGCGGATTTCGATTGGCTCACCACGCCTGATTTCAACGGAACCGAGTGGCCCCCCTGCGAAACCATTGCTGCTGCCGAAAATCGCGAGCACCGCGAAAGCGAACACCGAGCTGAGTCCGTTGAGAAGCAAACTGCGCATGGCCAACTCCCTTCCTGCAAGTCCGTGAACCTCGTCCTGCGGCAAGGAAGCGAGAGTTCACCGGAACGTTGTCGCGACGCTATGGACGGAGTGCCAGAACATGGCATGGCGTTGATAGCACCTGGAGCACCGTCAGGCAGAGTCCAGATCAAGACTGGCCGGCGCGTCCCTCCGGGTGGTGGCAGGCGACGAGGGTATCGCCGAGGGGCCGGAGCGCCGGGTGCGTCGTCCGGCATAGATCGGTGGCGATGGGGCAGCGCGGCGTCAGCGGGCAGCCTTCGCTCGCGATCTCCTCGCTCGCGTCCGCGAGCCGCGCGTCCTCGTCCTCGATCAGATCGCTCGCCGCCTGCAGGCCGCGCGTATAGGGGTGCCGACCGCGGCCGTAGAGGGTCTCCGCCGTGGCGGACTCGACGACCTCGCCGGCGTACATCACCACGATCCGGTCGGCGACGTAGCGCACCGCCGCCAGGTCATGGGATATGAAGAGCGCCGCGAAGCCTGCCTCGGCCTGAAGCTCGCGGATCAGGTTCAGAATCTGCGCCTGCACCGAGACGTCGAGAGCCGAGACCGCTTCGTCGAAGACGACGAACTTGGGATGGGTGATGAGCGCCCGCGCGATCGCGACGCGCTGCCGCTGGCCGCCGGAAAGCTCGTGAGGATAGCGTTTCGCTAGCACGGGCTGGAGGCCGACGCGCTCCAGCATCTCCCCGGTCTGCCGCCGCGTCTCCTCCCGCCCGCCGATGCCGGCGATGACGAGCGGCTCGGCGACCGAGGTCCCGACATGGAGCCTCGGGTTGAGGGACCATTGCGGATGCTGGAGGACCGCGGCAAGCGCGCCCCGCCGCGCGCGCCGCCGATAGTCGAACGGGTGGCCGTCGAAAACGACATCGCCCGTCGTCGGCCTGATGAGACCCAGGCAGACCTTGCCCGTGGTGGTCTTGCCGGACCCGGATTCCCCGACCAGGCCGAGCGTCTCCCCCGCAGCGACCCCGAGGCTCACCTCGCGCGCCGCATGGACACGCCGCCTGGCCCAGAGCGGACCGCTGGCGAAGTGCACGTCCACCGACCGGAGCTCGACCACCGACCCGGTCATGGCGCCGCCGGCCTGCGCTCTTCGGCGCGGTGGCAGATCACCTGCCGCGCCGCGATTTCGCTGCTCTCCGGCCGGGCCAGCGCGCAGGCGTCGATCCTGTGGCGGCAGCGCGGCTCGAAAGCGCAGCCTTCGGCGCGGCCGGTGAGAATGGGCGGAAGCCCCGGGATCGGCTCGATCCGGCCTCCCAGCCGCTCCTGCCCCGGCGCCGCCCGCAGCAGGGCCTCGGTGTAGGGATGCACGGGCTCGGCAAAGACCTCGGCCGTGGCGCCGACCTCCACCGTGCGCCCGCCGTACATCACCGCGACACGGTCGCAGCAGTGCGCGATCGCGCGCAGATCGTGACTCAAGAGAACGAGCGCAGTGCCGTGGGCGGCGCAGAGCGAGACGAGGAGATCGAGAATCTGCCCCCGGATGGAGGCGTCGAGCGAGGCGGTGGGCTCGTCGGCCACGATCAGCTTGGGGTTCGCAGCAAGGGCCATGGCGATGGAGACCCGCTGCGCCATGCCGCCGGAAAGCTCGTGCGGATAGCTGCGCGCGATGCGGTGGTGATCCTGCAGTCCGACATCGGCGAGCAGCGACGAGACATCGGCGGCGCCGGCGCCCGCTTCCATCACTGCGGCCAATTGGCGCGCGACCCGCATGGTAGGATCGAGGGTGCCGATGGGGTCCTGGAAGACGTAGCCGAGCGTGTGGCTCCTGAGCCGCCGCAGCGCCGCCCCTTCGAGGTCCCGGACGGAGACCCCCGCCACCATGAGTTCGCCCGACCCCCATTCCGCGTTGGGCGGCAGCAGGCGCCCCAGCGCCATGGCAAGCGTGCTCTTGCCCGAGCCGCTCTCGCCGACGAGGCCCACCTTCTCACCCTCGCGAACGGCGAGCGACGCGCCGTCGAGCGCGCGCACCGGCCCCTGCCGCGTGCGAAAGTCGACCACCAGATCGCTGATTGCCACGAGCGCGTTCACGAGGTGCCGGTCTCCGCTAGCGCAGCGGGCGCGCTTCGAGGGGATCGACGATCGCGCGCAGGCCGTCGCCGAACAGGTTGACGGAGAGGATTGCCGCGGCGAGCAGGGCGCCGGGGCCGAAGGCGAGCCAGGGCGCGATGTCGAGATAGAGCGCGCCTTCCCGCAGCAGCGAGCCGAGCGAGGCGCTGGGCGGCTGCACGCCGAGCCCGAGGAAGCTCAGCGCGCTCTCGATCAGCATGCCCAGCGAGATCGAATAGGCGGTCTGCACCGCCACGACGCCGGCGGTGTTTGGCAGGAGGTGGAGGAACAGGCGGCGGCCGAAGGAGGCGCCGGCGACCTCGGCCACGATCACGAAATCACGGCGCGCGATGTCGAGGGTCGCCGCCCGCACCACCCGCACCATCGCCGGCAGGGTGATGAGGACGATGGCGGCGACGGCGCTGTGGATGCCGGGCGAGAGGATCGCCGTGACCAGCAGGCCGAGCAGCACCGGCGGAAAGGAGAACAGCATGTCGGCGATGCGCGAGACCGTCTCGTCCAGCGCGCGGTGGGTGTAAGCCGCAATCATGCCGAGGATGGCGCCGACCACGCTCGCGATCAGCACCGCGATGGTGGAGACGACGAAGGTCAGCAGGATGCCCTCGAAGATGCGGGCCAGCATGGGCCGGCCCAGATTGTCGGTGCCGAGGGGGAAGTCGCCCGTCGGCGGGCTGAGGCGCGGGCCGGCGCCGATGGCCTCGGGATCGCCGATGGGGAGCAGCGGCGCCAGCAGCCCGGCCAGGACCAGCAGGACCAGCACGATGGTCGCAACCAGCGACAGCCGGTCGTTGCCGAAGGGCAGGCGCAGGTAGCGGCGCGGCGGTTGCGTCATCGTCCCTGACTGCCGGCGAGGCGCGGGTCGAGCGCGGCGTAGAGCGCGTCGGCCAGCGTGTTGAGCAGGATGAAGAACGTGGCCGCCAGCATGACGCCGGCCTGAACCACCGTGTAGTCACGGTTGAGCACGCCGAAGATGAGATAGCGGCCGATGCCCGGCACCGAGAACAGCATCTCCACGATGATGGTGCCGCCGAGGAGATAGCCGGAATAGATCGCGACGATGGTGATGACCGGAATCCCGGCGTTGCGCAGCACGTGCTGGCGCACGACCGTGCCGGGCCGCTTGCCGCGCGCCACGGCCGCCATGATGAAGTCCTGCCCCAGCACGCTGATGGTGGCGTGGCGGGCGGTCGCCAATACCAGGCCGATGCCGAGCAGCGAAAGCGCGAAGGCCGGCAGGAGCGCGCCACGCAGGTTCGCGATCGGATCGTCCGCTAAGGGAGTCCACTCCCCGATGGTGAACCAGAGCGAGTAGCGGCTGAAGACGTAGAGCAGCACGGCGCCCACCACGAAGTCTGGCACGCTCATGGCGAAGCCGCCGACCAGGCGGCTCGTCGCCGGCACCAGGCGGCGGTGGCCGGTGAGGCCCGAGAGCACGCCGAGCGGCACGCCCACCAGCAGCGCGATCGCCGTGGCGAGGCCCGCGATCTCCACCGTCACGGGGAGCCGCCGGGCGAACTCCGCGGCCACGGGCTGCTGCGTGATCAGAGAGACGCCGAGATCGCCCTGAATGGCGCGCCCGAGCCACATGCCGAATTGCTCGACGAGGGGCCGATCCAGCCCGTAGCGCGCCGCGATCTGGTCGCGCAGCTCCTGCGGCGCCTGCGGGACCAGCACATCCTCGAAGCTGCCGGGCAGCGCGTGGATCGCCCCGAAGATGAGAACGGCAACGCCGAACAGGGTGAGGCACGCGCTGGCAATTCGGACCAGCGCGTACCGCGCCACTGTCGACATGAAGGGTGCCGACTAGAGGGTTCTAACGGGTGGCGGCGACTAGAGTCGCTCGTATTACTCCACCCCGCGCAGCGTGTTCACATACCCCTCGGTGTGGACGATGCTGGCCTTGATCTTGTCGCTGCGGAAGGCGACGGTGTCCTGCCGGGTCACGAGCGGCACCTTGACGGCGACCTCGTCGATCTTGCTGCAGAGAGCCTGAAGGGTGGCATCGCGCTCGGCCCCGTGGGGCTGGGCGTAGGCGTCGTCCATCAACTGGTTGAGCTCCGGCACCATCGGCATGTGGCCTGCGGTGAAGCCGGCCTTCTCCGGGTTCCACCAGAGCGTCGCCATCACCGGATCCGAGTAGCCGGCGT
Source organism: Rhodospirillales bacterium (assembly GCA_028820995.1). GTDB lineage: Bacteria > Pseudomonadota > Alphaproteobacteria > UBA828 > UBA828 > WTGU01. The sequence goes on along the minus strand of JAPPHR010000058.1, from coordinate 11,953 downwards.
ACCAGGTGACCATGGCCTCGAAGATGCTGGGATTGTCGACCCAGGCCCGCGTCACCCAGGTTCCCTCGTCGACCACGGAGATGTTCGCCGTCAGCCCGATCTCGGCGGCGTTGACCTTGATCACCTGGGCCATCTGGATGTCTGCCGGCAGGTTGCGGACGAGGAGCTCGAACTCGGTCCCCTCGGCACCCGATTCGGCGAGCACCGCCTTGGCTTTCTCGATATCCCGGTTCCAGTAGCCGAGCTGGTCCGTGTCGCACTTCTTGAACGCCGGCGCCATCGCCGCCGTGGGCTCTCCGGCGCCGCCGAGCGCGACGTTGCGGATCGTGTCGCGGTCGATGGTCAGCGCCACCGCCTGGCGCAGCTTCTGGTTGCTGAACGGCGACTCCTCCCACACCGCGTTCATGGCGAAGAAGTAGAAGTTGGTCACGTCTTCCACGTTGACCTGAACGTTGGGGATGTTCTGGAGCAACAGCGGCGCATCGGGGCTCGCCTCGAAGCTCGCGATGTCGACCGAGCCGTCGCGCAGGCCCGCGATCCGCGCCTGATCCGACGGCATGATGCGGATCATCAGCTCGTCCACCTTGGGCAGGCCCGGCTGCCAGTAGTGGGGATTGCGCGCCAGCACCCAGTGGTCGTCCTGCACGTGGGACTGGATCATGAAGGGGCCGGTTCCCAGCATCTCCTTGGACGCATCGAAGGTGCCGGCGTTGATCTCCTCCATGGGCATGATCGACGCCATGGTGGCCGACAGCGCATGCAGCAGCGGCGTGTGCGGCGCGTTCAGCTCGATCGCCATGGTGCGATCGTCGACCTTGCTGACCGCCTTCACGTCGCCCATCTCCAGCGTCCAGTAGGACCCGGTCTTGGGGTCGAGCAGGCGCTGGATGCTGCCGACCGCGTCGTCGATGGTCATGTCGCGGCCGTTGGAGAACTTCACGCCCTCGCGGATCGTGAACTCGTAGCGCGTGGGCGACACCTGCTCCCACGACTCCGCCAGGCTCGGGATGAGATTCAGGTTCTCGTCCATGTCCACGAGCGAGTCGTAGACCATGTGCAGGGTCTGCCAGGACGAGCCGAGAATCGCCGTCTGCGGGTCGAACATCGTGGTCTCGAGCGGCTTCGCCCAGATGATCCGCCCGCCCTCGGCGGCCTAGGCATGGCGCAATCTGAACAGCGACGACGCCGAGAGCGCCGCGCCGCAGAGCCCGAGGCCCTTGAGAACGGTCCGGCGGTCCGGTCCCTTGCTGCCGAGCGCTTCGCTGCCGTCCTACTGACCGATCGCGCTACCCTTGTTCTCTCCGTAAGACATCAAGTGTTCCTCTCCCTGGTTTGCTGCCGAACGCCTTGCAGGATGACACGTCCGGCCCTGTTCCGCTCCCGCGCTTCCCTCACGAAGCGGGCGATGCCGGATTAGATAGCAAGCCGTGCGCGGCGTGGAGTCCCAATGCGCGGGCGGAGGATGCTCCGGCAGACCCTCGGCCAAGGCCATCGCCGCATTCGGCGTGCTGCACGTCGCGCGTCCCGGCTCGCTCTCACTTTGGTGTCGGTGCGCTCGTGCGGCTATCTTTGGCCACATGTCGCCCGACTCCGCCCCCGCCTCGACCCCAGGACCGACATGTCGCGCGATCGCCTGAATTTCGCGTTTCTCAACATCGGGCACTTTTTCGATCACCTCTTCATGCTGATCTTCGCGACCGTCGCGGCGCTCAGGCTCGCCGATGAATGGGGCATGAGCTACGCGGAGCTCATCCCCTACGCCACGCCGGGCTTCATCGCCTTCGGCGTCGCCGCGATCCCGGCCGGGTGGATCGCGGACAAGTGGAGCCGCGAAGGCATGATGATCGTCTTCTTCATCGGCATCGGGGCGAGCTCCATCGCAACGGCGCTGGCGGACTCGCCCATCGAGATCGCGGTGGGGCTGTTGGCGATGGGCGTCTTTGCCGCGATCTACCACCCGGTAGGCCTCGCGATGGTCGTGCACGGGCGGCGGAAGACCGGCCTTCCGCTGGCCGTCAACGGCGTGTTCGGCAACTTGGGCATTGCCGTCGCCGCGCTGCTCACCGGCTACCTCATCGATTCCGGGAGCTGGCGCTATGCGTTCGTCCTGCCGGGCGCCGCTTCCATCGGCCTCGGCCTCGCCTACGCGGTTTTCGTGTGGACCGGCCGCGTGAGGCAGGTCCGCGCCGGCGCGCGCAGCACCGCCGCGCAGACGGGCTTGGCCGATGCCGCGCCCGTCGATCGAGCGACGTTCGTGCGGGTGCTCTCGATCATCGTCATCGCGGCCGCGGTCGGTGGCCTGCTCTTCCAGAGCACCACGTTCGCGCTGCCCAAGGTCTTCGACGAGCGGCTCGACGAAATCGCTCCGTCCGCCACTGCGGTCGGCGGTTACGCGTTCCTGGTGTTCGCGGTCGCGGCGTTGGCGCAGCTCGTCGTGGGCTATCTCGTCGATCGCCACTCCTTGCGCGCGGTCTTCGCGTTCGTGGCAGGGCTGCAGGCGGTGTTCTTCGCGCTCATGTACCAGCTCACGGGCGTCGCCGCTCTGGTGGTCTCGATCGCCTTCATGCTCGTGGTGTTCGGCCAGATCCCGATTATCGATGTGCTCGTCAGCAGGATCACCAGGAGCGGGTGGCGGAGCCGCGTCTATTCCATCCGCTACATCGTGACCTTCTCTGTCATGGCCTCCACGTTGCCGGTCATCGCCGGAATTCACGCGAGCTGGGGCTTCGGCGCGCTGTTCGCGGTGATGGCCGTAGCTTCGATCGGAACTCTCACCGCCGTGCTCACGCTTCCACGCACCGGCGCAATCGTCGGCCAACCCTCCACCGCCTGAGCGCGGCGCCCGCCCGCCTGCCCCTATCGACGGACCCTGTTGCCGCTCTCGCTGTCGAAGAGGCGCGCCTTGGCGGGATCCAGATTGATGCCCACCGCCGTGTCCATCGAGGCCTCAAAATCCTTGTCGGCGCGCACGACCACCTGCTCCTCGTTCAGGAGGCAGGTGACGATCGTCTCGTTTCCGGTCATCTCGGTCGAATAGATCCGCGCCCGAAGCATGGCCTCCTCGACTGGAGCGAGCACGGCGTCTTCGGGTCTGAAGCCGAGATAGAGGGAGCCGCTGGGCGCCGCGCCGGCAAGGGGCACCGCGCCGTCCCGCACGGTGAACCTGCCGTCCTCCACGGCGCCGCTGACGATGTTCATGGCCGGCGCCCCGATGAAGCGGGCCACGAAGAGATTGGCGGGGTCGTCGTAGATCTCCTTGGGCGGCGCGACCTGCTGCAGCACTCCTTCGTCCATCACCGCCACCCGGTGCGCCAGCGTCATCGCCTCGACCTGGTCGTGGGTCACGTAAATAGTGGTGACGCCAAGCTCCGACTGCAGGCGCTTCAGCTCCACGCGCATGGCGATGCGCAGCTTTGCGTCCAGGTTGGAGAGCGGCTCGTCCATCAGGAAGACCGAAGGCGTGCGCACCATGGCCCGCGCCAGCGCCACCCGCTGCCGCTGACCGCCGGAGAGCTGCCTCGGATAGCGGTGCAGCAGGTCCTCCAGATGAACCTTCTCCGCCGCCGCGCGCACCGCCGCGTCCAGCTCGGCCGCCGGCGTGCCGCGCAGCTTCAGCGGATAGCCGATGTTCTTGGCCACCGTCATGTGCGGGTAGAGCGCGTAGGACTGGAACACCATGGCGACGTTGCGGTACTTGGGCAGCACGTTGGTGACATCGTGATCGCCGATCTCGATGGTGCCGCCGCTCACCGTCTCCAGCCCGGCGACCATGCGCAGCGCCGTGGTCTTGCCGCACCCGGATTCCCCGAGCAGCACCAGCAGCTCGCCGTCCGCGATGTCGAGGCTCAGGTTCTTGACCACCTCGTTCTGGCCGAAGGACTTCTGCACATCGATCATGCGGACGCGCATCGCCGTGCCTTCCGTTCCTCAGCCCTTGATCGCGCCGATCAGCAGCCCGCGCGCGATGTGCCGCTGGAGGAGCGCCGCCGTGAGCACGATGGGCGCGATCATGATGACGATCAGCACGGACATGTACCACCACTGCGGCCCGCGCGTCGCATTCTGCGCTGCCACGAGCATCGGCATGGTCTGCGCGTCCGCCGTCGAGATGAAGAGCGCGAGCAGGTACTCGTTCCAGGCCAGGATGAGGATGAGCAGGGACGTCGCCGCCAGGCCCGGCCGCGCGAGCGGCAGCACGATGGTGAAGAAGATGCGAAGGCGCGATGCGCCGTCGATCTGGGCGCTCTCCTCGAGATCGAGCGGAATGCCGGCGAAGAAGTCCCGCATCAGCCACACCACGATGGGCAGGTTGATGGCGGTGTAGGTGGCGATCAACGCGATGTGCGTGTCCAGTAGCCCCAATCGCTGGAACATGAGGTAGACGGGCAGGACGACCACCACGGGCGGGAGGATGCGGTTGGAGATGATCCAGAACAGGATGTCGTCGTTGCCGAGCGCGCGGCGGAAATAGCGCCCGACGGCGGCCACGAAGAACACGAAGAGGATGATCGCCACCGGCGCGGCGGCGAACAACGGAGCGCCGAGGCTCGTGACCGTGAAGACGGTGAGTCCCAGGAGGACCAGGAAGGCGAGAACGTTGCCGACCTTGACCCGGTACTGGATCCGCACCAGCGCGTAGGCCGCGAACGAGCCGACGAGCACGCAGGCCACCGTGGCGCAGAAGGCGACGATGACCGAGTTGAGATAGGGCCTGAACGTGTCGTTGCCGAGCTCGAAGAAGATGTAGTGCCAGGCATGAAGCGAGGGCTCGAAGTCGATGAAGGGAATGAAGTCGGGCCCGTCATTGACCTGGATCGGCAGCTTGAACGACGTGATGAACAGCCAGTAGAGCGGAAACAGCACCACCAGCAGCCAGAGAACGAGCAGCGTGTAGACGAGCACCTTGGTGGCCGGCGCCATCGAGGTGAGGTCGTACGGCATGAAGAGACGCCGCAGCAGGGTGCGCTCGGGAATGTTCACAGCTCGGTCCTGCGGGTGCGCTTGCCCGCGAAGTTGAAGAACGAGAGGCAAGTGACGGTGGCCACGAACAGCAGCATGTAGCCCACCGCCGCCGAGCCGCCGAGATCCTGCGTGCGCCAGGCCACGAAGGCATGAAGGGTGAGGGACTCGGTGGCGATGCCCGGCCCGCCGCTGGTGAGCACGTTGGGCAGATCGATGATCTTGAAGGCCTCGATCAGGCGGATCAGGACGATGGTCGCAGCCACCGGCGCGATCGCGGGCCACGTGATGTCCCGGAATATCTGCCAGCCGCCGGCACCGTCGATGCGCGCGGCCTCCAGCTGGTCGCGCGGCTGGTTCTCGATGGCGGCGAGCAGGACGATGAACATGAAGGGAGTCCATTGCCAGGTATCGCCGATGAGCACCACGATGCGCGCGGTCCACGGGTCCGCCGCCCAGGAGAAATCCGCGAGCCCGAGCCAGGTCCAGATATCGGCAAAGGGTCCCTTGTGGGTGTCGGCGAGCATGCGGAACATGTAGGCGATGCCGACGGGCGTCACCATGATCGGCAGGAAGAAGACCACGCGAAACAGGTTTCGCCCATAAATGTTCTGCGCGCAGAGAACGGCCAGGCCGAGCGCCAGCCCGAACTGAACCGAGACGCCGGCGAACACGTAGAAGAGCGTGACCACCAAGGATCCGGGAAAGCCGCCGCCCAACGTCAACACCAGAAGAATCGTCAAGGCGCCGGCGACCACATAGGCGACGGAACGCCCGATGACGCCGACCACGGTCACGCCCGGCCGGGTCAGGTAGCGCACGAAGACGTAGAGCAGAAGCGCGAAGATCGCGCCCAGGATCAACCACTCGCCGATACTGAATACGTCGAACGTCCCCAGCAGGTGATACTGCTGGGAGCCGAAGATCAATTTCTTGAAGTTCAGCCACTCGACAAATCTGAGCGTGAAGCCGCCGGCCGCGAACTTCAGCTTGGTGAGCGTGAGATAGGCCGAGACCAGCAGCGGAAACAGCGAAAACGCCAACAGCGTGAGCACTGCCGGCAGGATGAACACCTTGCCGGCATTGCGGTCGACCCACTCGGCGGCCCGGTCGCGACGGTCGCGGGCCTCCAGAAAGGCCAAGGCGGGGGTACCTCGGTGCGAAGAAGCGGCTCCGGCACGCGCGCCCGGGCGTCGAGGCGCGTGCCGGAGCCGGAGCGTTCAGCCTAGAGGCCGAGCGTCGCGCGGTAGGCGTCGAGCTGGTCCTCGACGCCGTTCTCCTCGTTCAGCTCGTTCCAGCCGTCCTCGATGGCCTGCATCGCCGTGGCCTTGTCGATCTCGCCTGCGGCGAGCCGGGAGATGGCGTTGTCGAGCACCACCTGCTGATAGGCCTGGTTCTGCGGGATACGCAGATCGAGAACCATGTTCGGGCTGTCCAGGCTGGCCTGAATCGCGCCGAGATAGTCCTTCGCGGCGGCCTCGCTCATCCCCGCCTTCACCCACAGCGACAGGTCGCCGAACTGCGACAGACGGTAGGGGTTGAAGCCGGTGATGCCGATGGTCACATCCTCGTTGGACTGCGCCGGCTGCGACATGTGGGAGAAGAAGGCGTAGGCCGCATCCTTCACCTTGTCGTCAGCCTTGGCGTTGATGCCGCCGGACCAGCCGCCGAAGGCGGCGAAGGGCGCCCGATTGACCCCGTTGATCGCGTAGGGACAGGTCTCGGCATCGCACGGCACGAGCGCGCCGGTGGCACGGTCGAGAACCGACGTCGAGCCGGGGAGCATGATCGAGCCCACCTTGTCGATCACCTGCGAGGTCTCCGGGTCGATGGCGAGCGTGCCGATGTCGCCCCAGTCGATGGTCAGCGCGCAGCGGCCGGAAGTGAACAGGCTGCGCGTGTCGCCGACGTCGAGGTTGATCTCGTCTGGCGGCCCGAAGGCGGTGGTCGCCGTGTAGACGTCGAGGGCGGCGGCGAAGGCGTCGTTGTTGACCAGCGGCGCCATGGTCTCGGTGTCGAAGAAGATGCCCTGCGAGGTCCCTTGGGACTGCAGGTACCCGCCGGCGATCGAGAGAATCATCCAGTAGGCCTGCGCGCTGCGCTTCTTGGAGATGCAGGAGCCGTAGTCAGGCGTCCCGTCACCGTTCATGTCCTGGCCGTGGGTCGCCTCGGCCGCGGCGACGTAGTCCTGCCAGGTCTCCGGCGCCGCGATGCCCGCATCGGCGAACACGTCGGACCGGTAGTAGACCATCTGGAAGTCACCATCGAGGGTGAGCATGTAGGTGTCGCCGGCGAACTTCTGCGAGAACTCGCGGAAGAACTGTGCGATGTCGTCTTCCTGGAGATTCTCGTCCGCCGCGACGCGCGCGCTCAGGTTCTCCATGTAGCCGGGCACGATGTAGTCCACGCCCCACTGCGGCGCGAACACCGCCGCGTCGATGGAGTTGGTGCCCGATGCCCAGTCCGTCAGCACCTTGGTGTAGAGGTCGGAGAACGGCACCGTGACGATGTTGATCTGGGCGCCGGTCATGGCGTTGAAGTCCGGTGCGCGGCGCTGCAGCGGCTCGGCGATCTGCGGCCCGGTGAAGGTCATGATGTTGACCTCCACGCCCTCGAACTCACCGGCCGCCTGAGCCGAGCCGGCGACGAGCCCCAGCGCGGCGACGCCAGCCAGCGGCGCCAGGACGGCCTTCTTGCACAATGTCTTGATGTTCATTGGCTTCTCCCTAGTTGGTGAGACGCTCTCGCGTCGGAGCGAAATGGTTCGATCTCCGTCTTGGCAAGCGGAGTCAGCGTGCGGTCATGTACGCACAGCATCGCTGATTGTCTAGCGGTATCGGGGAGTCGCGCGGTCTGCCACGGCCCGGCCGACCGAAACCGGGTCGCTCGCTGCTATGTTCAGTAACGCCCGACCGTGACTCCGCCGTCGACGATGATGGTCTGGCCGCTCACGTAGCGGGCGCCGTCGGAGCAGAGGAAGAGGATCACGTCGGCGATGTCGTCGGCCTCGCCGTAACGGCCGAGGGGGATGTACTCGGCGGCTGCCTCCAGCCCCGGGAGGCCGAGAGAGTGCTCGGTGCTGAGCGCCTGTGCGGTCTTGATGAAGCCCGGAGCGATGCCGTTGACGCGGATGCCGTCGCCGCCCAAGTCGCAGGCGAGGCCGCGCACGAGCCCCACCACGCCCGACTTGGCCGCGTTGTACTGGACGTGGTCGTGCCAGCCCCAGGTCGTGCCCATGACCGACGAGACCGCGACCATGGCGCCACGCCCCGCGTTGCGCATCGCCGGCGCCGCCGCGCGCAGCAGGCGGAACACACCGGTGAGGTCGACATCGAGGGTGTGGTCCCATTTCTCGTCGCTCATCTCCGCGAACAGCACCTTGTGGGCGATGCCGGCGTTGGCGATGGCGGCGTCCAGCGGGCCGGTGGCGGCTTCGGCGGCCGCGACGGCCTCATCCACGTTGGCGGTGTCGGTCACGTCCACATGGCTGAAGCTGGCGCTGCCGCCCGCCGCCTCGATCGCGGCGACGGTCTGCTGCCCCTGCTCGTCCAGCACGTCGGTGACGTAGACGTGATAGCCGGCCCGGCCGAAGGCCAGCGCCGTGGCCTCGCCGATGCCGATTCCGGCGCCCGTGATCATGACTGTCGGCTTGCTCATGAGGTGCTCCCGTGCCCGCGCGAAAGGATGATTGCGGCCCCGTGATAGTGCATATCCCCTGCACGCTCAACGCGCCCCGGCGTCAGCTCGGAAGCAGGATGCTTTGCCCCGTGGTGCGACGCGCTTCGATGTCGCGATGCGCCTCTTCGGCATCCGCCAGCGCGTAGCGCCGTCCGATACGGGCTGCCATCGCGCCGCTCTCCAGAACCTCGAAGAGCGCGCCGGCACGGGCCTGGAGCGCGGCCGCCGTATCGTTCTCCTGGAAGAGGCCGGGGCGCACGACCGTGAGCGACTTGGCCGACGCCGCAGCAAGCACCCTTTGCGGGACGGCGCCGGACGAGCTGCCGTAGAGCACGAGCGTGCCGCCGGGGCGCAGGCGGGCGACGGAGGCCTCGGCGGTGTCGCGGCCGACGGAATCGTAGACCACGGAGACCGCCTCCCCGCCCGTGACGTCCGCGATGCGGGCGGCAACGTCCTCCCGACGGTAGTCGATGACGTGGCGGCAGCCGTGAGCCTCCGCGAGCGCGCGCTTGTCCTCGTCGCCTGCGCAGCCGATGACGGTGGCGCCCACGTGTACGAGCCACTGGCAGAGCAGCAGGCCGGTGCCCCCTGCCGCCGCATGCACCAGCACTGTGTCGCCCGGCTGCACCCTGCCGCTCTTGTTGACGAGGTATTCCGCCGTCATGCCCTTGAGCATGGTGGCGGCGGCCTGCTCGAAGCCGATGGCGTCCGGCAGCTTGACCACCGCGTCCGCCGCGATGGTGCGCAAGCCCGCGTAGGCGCCGGGCGGCGCGCTCGCGTACGCAACGCGGTCGCCCTCCTTGAGCGCCGTCACCGCGCCGCCCACCGCCTCCACCACGCCCGCGCCCTCGAAGCCGAGGACCCAGGGCAGCGCCGGTGAGGGAAAGAGGCCGCGGCGCTGATAGGTGTCGAGGAAGTTGAGCCCGATTGCCTTCTGCGCGACCCGCACCTCGGTGGCGCCGGGGTCCGGCACCCAGATGTCCTCGACGCGCAGCATCTCCGGCCCGCCGGGCTCGTGCATGCGCACGACCTGCGTCTTGACCGGCAGCCGGGTCCGCGCGCGGTGCTTCTGGCCGTACATCGTCGTGAAGATGCGGGTGAACTGACGCTCACGCGTGTGAATCGCGCCGAGAGGCACGGCGTCGGCCGGTGGCGCCGGAGTCAGTGGCTCTGGTGCGATCATTTGGCCCCGCGTTCCCCCGGCGCTCAGGACTCTTCGGGGAAGCGTTCGCCGCCTGCGGGCGCGAGGCCCGGCAGCCAGGTTTCGTGCACATGCAGCCATGCCACGCCGCTGGGCGCCGTCCCGTCGCGGCGGAAGAGCGCCGACGAGAGGCGCGCGGATGTCGCGCCCCTGCGCCGGTGCCACTCCTCGTAAGTGACCAGCGCATGATCGCCCGCCGCCCAGCGCAGACGAAAGTTCTCGATCCAGATCTCGAAGGCATCGGCATCGGCGGCAAGCTGGCCGTGCAGCGATTCGAACTCTTCGACCAGCGCATCCCGCGGCGTCACCGTGCCGCGTGGGCCGATGACCTCGAGCCCATCGCCCATGACGCCCGAGAACCGGGCGAACGTCTCCGCGTCGCGCGGCACGGCACCGGCCAGCCAGTCCCGCAGGAAGGCGTGGAAAGTCCGCACCTCCTGCTCGCACTCCGTCTGCATCGTCGCGCCTCCGGTTCGCCGCAGGTCCCGTGGCCGAGCGAGAAGCCCAGGCTCGAGTTGGGGTAGGCTAGGATGATGGACGGGACGCGGCAACGGTCCGGCCGCGCCGAAGGGGAGGCAGCCATGTCGACATTGATCAGGGGCGGCACGGTGGTGACCGCGGACGAGAGCTACCGCGCCGACGTCTACTGCGCGGACGGCAAGATCCAGGAGATCGGCACCGGGCTCGACGTGCCTGCCGGCGCTACCGTCGTCGATGCAGGCGAAGCGCTGGTCATGCCGGGCGGCATCGACCCCCACACCCACATGCAGCTCCCCTTCATGGATACCGTGACCGGCGACAACTTTTACACCGGCCCCGCCGCCGGCCTCTCGGGCGGAACCACCATGATCATCGACTTCGTCATCCCCGCGCCGGACCAGCGGCCGATGGATGCCTTCCGCATCTGGCAGCAGCGCGCGGCGAAGGCGCCGTCGGACTACTCGTTCCACGTCGCGATCACCAACTGGAACGACCAGATCCACGAGGACATGGAGACGCTGACCCGCGACCACGGGGTCAACAGCTTCAAGCACTTCATGGCCTACAAGGGCGAGATCATGCTGGACGCGGAGAAGATGATGCTGAGCTTCGCGCGGGCGAGGGACCTGGGCGCGCTCTGCACCGTTCACTGCGAGGACGGCAACCTCGTCTGGATAATGCAGCAGGAGCTACTAAAGGCCGGCGTCACCGGGCCGGAGGGCCACCCCCAGTCGCGCCCGCCGGAGGTGGAAGGCGAGGCCACCAACCGCGCCATCCGCATCGCCCAGCTCCTCAAGGCGCCGATATACATCGTGCACGTCACCTGCCGCGAGGCGCTGGAGGCGATCACCCGCGCGCGGCTGGAGGGGCAGCGCGTCTACGGCGAATGCCTGGCGCAGCATCTCGTGATCGACGAGAGCGTGTACTACGACCCCGACCCGGTGGCGGCCCGCGGCTACGTGATGAGCCCGCCGTTCCGGCCCAAGGAGCACCAGGAGGCGCTCTGGCGCGGCCTGCAGTCCGGCAACCTGCAGACCACGGGGACGGATCACTGCGCCTTCTGCAACTGGCAGAAGGACCTCGGCAAGGACGACTTCTCCAAGATCCCGAACGGCACCAGCGGCGTCGAAGACCGCATGTCGGTGCTCTGGGACCAGGGTGTCGAGACCGGCCGGCTCACGGCCAACGAGTTCGTGGCGGTCACGTCGACCAACGCCGCGAAGATCTTCAACATCTATCCGCGCAAGGGGGCGATCAAGGTGGGCTCGGACGCGGACATCGTGGTCTGGGACTCTGAGGCCACGCGCACGATCTCGGCCGAGACCCACCGCCAGAACAACGACTTCAACATCTACGAGGGCATGACCGTGACCGGCGTCGCCCGCGCCACCGTGAGTCGGGGCCGGCTGGTGTGGGACGGCGCGGACATCCGCGCCAACGAGGGCGACGGCGCTTACGTCGAGCGGCCCACCTTCCCGGCCGTCTTCGACGCAGTGAATACGCACCGCGCCCTCCACCCCTTCCGCGTCGTCGAGCGCGCGGAGGGCTGAGCGGACCTCAGAGAGCGACCGACTTTGACGGACGCGCGACAGGCCGCGACCGCGGCCCGCCGCTTATGCGGCGCGCCCGCGCAGG
>JAPPHR010000054.1 GCA_028820995.1 Rhodospirillales bacterium | reverse complement strand
CAGCGTGTTCGCGGTGATCGGCCTGATCCTGATGCAGCGCGCCCAGCGCCGGAACGAGACCATGCCCGCGTGAGCGGGCGCCCCGATCCGCCCCCGTGAGACTCGCCGGGAAGAGCGCCGTCATAACCGGCGCCGCGTCGGGCATCGGCCGCGAGACGGCGCTGCGCTTCGCCGAGGAAGGCGCGGCGGTTGTCTGCGCCGACCGGGACGCGCCGGGCGCGGCCGCGATCTCCGCATCGATTGTTGCGAACGGCGGCACCGCACTCGCCGCCGCCACCGACATCACCAGCGAGGGCGACGCGGCGCGCCTCGTTGAGGAGGCGCTGGCGGCCTGCGGCACCGTCGACGTGCTGGTGAACAACGCGGGCGTCACCATCCTGGGCGGCGTGGCCGAGCTCTCGGAGGCCGACTGGCAGCGGGAGATCGACGTCAATCTGAGCGGCGCCTACCGGGTCTCGAAGGCGTTCTGGCCGCACTTCGCCGAGACCGGCGGCGGCGCGATTCTGAGCACCGCCTCCATCGCCGGGGTCATCGCGGCCCCGCAGGACGCGGCCTACGTCGCCTCCAAGGCCGGGCTCATCATGCTCACGCGCTGCATGGCGCTCGACGGCGCCGCGGTGGGAATCCGCGCCAACTGCATCTGCCCCGGCTTCGTCGACACGCCGATGTTCGACGGCTTCCTCGCCGATCAGCCGGACCCGGCTTCCGCGCTCGCTCGCTGCGCAAGCCGCACCCCGCTCGGCCGCATCGGTACGCCGCGCGACATCGCCGATGGCTTCGTCTATCTCGCCTCCGACGACGCCAGGTGGATCACCGGCACGGCGCTCGTCATCGACGGCGGGATTACCGCCGGCCTCACGGAGTGACGGGCGGCCATCGTGACCCGCGTCGAGCAAGGCGGCGGGCACCTGGTGCCGTTCGGCATGCTGCTGTTCGGGGCCTGCAGCTACGCCATGACCTTCTCCCTCAACCGGATCGCCATCACCGAGGGCGTTCCGCTCTTTCCCTTCGTCTTCTGGCAGGGCGTGGGCGCGGGGGCGGTCGCGCTGGCCGCGGGCCTTGCCCTCGGGCAACGGCCGAGCCTGAAGCTCGTCTATCTTCGCTTCTACTTCCTCTTCGGCTTCATTGGCATCGCCCTCCCCTACACCCTGCTGGCGCTGGCCGCGCCCAGGGTGCCGGCCGGCGCCGTCGCGCTCACGCTCACGCTGTCGCCCATCCTCACGTACGCCTTTGCGATCCTGTTCCGCCTCGATCGCGTGCACGCGCTGCGCGTGGGCGGCATCCTGCTCGGCCTCGCAGGGATCCTGGTGGTGCTGGCGCCGGGCGCAAGCCTGCCGGAGCCCGGTATGGCGCTCTGGCTGCTCTTGGCCTTCGGCTCGCCGGTCTGCTACGCCTTCGGCAGCGTTACGGTGGTGTTCCTCCGCCCGGCCGGCAGCAAGCCGATCCCGCTGACCTGCGGCATCGCGTTTGCAAGCGCCATCCTGCTGGTGCCGGTGATGGCCGTCGCCGACAGCTGGTGGCTGTTCGATGGCACCATGACCGCCGGCGACTGGTCGCTGATCGGCGGCGGCGCGCTCACGGCGTGCTTCTTCGTGATCGGGCTGGAGGTCATCCGCATGGTCGGGCCGGTCTTCTTCTCGACCAACGGCTATATCGGCCCGCTCGCGGGCATGGGCTGGGCCGCTCTCTTCTTCGGCGAGGTGCCGAGCCCCTGGATCGGCCTTGCCGTCGCTCTGCTCTTCGCCGGCCTCTTCCTGGTCAACCGCACCTCTCGGCCCGTGATCCGGGCAGGGCCAGGACCTTAACGAAAAAGTGCTGCGCATTCTGACCTTCAACACCGGCCTCACCGAGATCCGCCTGTTCGGCTATGCACTTTACGAAGACGTGCCGTATGTCGTCGCTCGCGCCGCACACCTCGCGCCTGCGCTGCGCGGGGTGAACGCCGATATCGTGCTCTTGCAGGAGCTGGTCCCGCAGCGCGTCAAGAAGGGGCTGGCGGCGGAACTCCGCGATCTCTACCCCCACCGTGCCGGGATCGACGAAGACACGCGCTTCTACGGCACCGGGCTGCTCACCCTCTCCCGCCACCCGATCGCGGACGCCTCATGCACGCGGTTCGCGGAGCAGACGTTCGAGGAGGGCCTCTTCGGCCCGCGCGGGATGCTCGGCTGCACGGTGCGCACCCCCGGCCTCGGCCCGTGCCGCGTGATCAACCTGCACGCAACCGCCGGCGGCGCTTCTCGCAAGCGGCGACGCCAGGGTGCGCCAGGCCGGCGGAGCGCGCAGCTCGCCCAGGCCATCGAAGCCGCCGCCGCACCTTTCGAGGGGACGGTCGTGCTTGCCGGCGACTTCAACAGCGACCCGGCCAACGATCCGGCGACTCACAAGCGCCTCGGCGCCGCCGGCTTCGCCGATGTCGCCGCTCGACTGCCGGAGGCCGCCCGCCCGCCCGGCACGTGGCACCCGGCCAACCCGCTCAACCGTGGCAAGGCCTCCGGCGCGGCACGGCGGGTCGACCACATGATCCTGCGTCCGCCTGCCGGGCGTGGGATCGAGACGAGCGACGCGCGCATCGTCCTCGACGAGCCGGCGGTGCCGGTCCCAGGCGGAGACCCGCTACCGCTCTCCGACCACTACGGCCTGCTCACCACGCTCACGCCCGCGTAGCCCGGACCATGGTGCGGTGGAAGGTGCCGGTTGCGCGTGCCAGTGTGGCGGCATGCAAAGCGAACCCCGACAGAGCCTGGGACAGCCGAGCACGGCAGTTGCGCCAATGGGGCACTCGGCGAGCGGGCCGACTCATCCCACCTGCCGAGCATCGGAATCCCACTTATCCCACTAAATCCCAGTGAATCCCGGCGAGTCCCACCAACAATCATTTTCGAATCCCATCCCGGCCTGAATGATCGATACCCCTCGGCGGCGGCCTCCCGCTGCCCACGGGGTCGCGCTCGCGCGCGAGGCTGCTAGTATGCGCGCAGCCGTGGGAGCGCTTTCGCCTGCGGCCCCAAGCGACGGAGATGGCCCGTGATGGACGATGCAAGCAGCACCACCGTGACCGACGGCGCGGACAGCGCCGCTCCCGTAAGCAAGCCGAACTCGCTGGGCGCGCGCAACGTGGCCCACGTCGCCCACGGCTACGGCAACCTCGACGCGCTGGAGCGGACGCCGCCGCTGGTCGTCACCCAGGGCCGGGGCGTCTCCATCGTCGACGAGGAGGGCCGCGACTATATCGAGGGCGTCTCCGGCATGTGGTGCGCCAACTTCGGGTTCAGCGAGAGCGAGCTGGTGGATGCGGCGATCGAGCAGTTCCGGGCGCTGCCCTACTACCACTCGCTGATCGACAAGACGACCGAGCCCATGGGGCGGCTTGCCGAGCGGCTCAAGGCGTCCACGCACGTTCCGATGGCCAGGGTCTTCTTCGCCAACTCGGGCTCGGAGGCGAACGACACGCTGGTCAAGCTCGCCTGGTACTACCACAACGCCATCGGCAAGCCGGAGAAGAAGAAGATCATCTCCCGCTTCATGGGCTTCCACGGCGTGACCTGCGGCGCGGCCAGCGTCACCGGCATCCCGCAGATGCACACGGACTTCGACCTGCCGGTCAACGACCTCTTCCTGAAGACCGACTGCCCGCACTACTACCGCTACGGCGAGCCGGGCGAGAGCGAGGAGGATTACGCGTCGCGCCTCGCCGGCAACCTGGAAGAGCTGATCGTAAAGGAGGGGCCGGAGACGGTCGCGGCCTTCTTCGCCGAGCCCGTGATGGGCGGCGGCGGCTGCATCGTGCCGCCACGGACCTACTTCGAGAAGGTGCAGGCGGTGCTCGACAAGTACGAAGTGCTGTTCTTCGCCGACGAGGTCATCACCGGCTCAGGCCGCACCGGCAACTGGCTGGGGTCGGAGACCTTCAACATCCGCCCCGACGGCATTTCGCTCGCCAAGGGGCTTGCCAGCGCCTACCAGCCGATCTCGGCCGTGATGATCAACCAGAAGCTCTACGACGCCATGCTGGCGGAGAGCCGCAAGCTGGGGTTCTTCGCCCACGCCTTCACCACCACCGGCCATCCGGTGGCAGTCGCGGTCGCGTTGCGCTGCCAGGAGCTGATGGAGGAGCGCGACGTGCTCGGCAACGTGCGCCGCGTGGGCGCCCTGCTGCAGGAGCGCATCCGGGGCTTCGCCGATCACCCGCTGGTGGGCACGACGCGGGGCGTCGGCATGATGGCGGCCATCGAGCTGGTGGCAGACAAGGAGACCCGGCGCTCGTTCGATCCGTCGTTCGGCGTGAAGGTCTACGCGACGGATCGCGCCCGCGATCACGGCCTCATCATCCGCAACGCGCTGGCCGGCGACAGCCTCGCCTTCGCGCCCCCGCTGGTGATGACCGAGGCCGAGGTGGAGGAGATGATGCGCCGCTTTACCGCCGCCCTCGACGACACCACCCGCTGGGTGGAAGAGAACGGCCTCAAGAACAAGCAGGCGGTGTAGCGAAAACTGCCTCTGGCTCAACCTCCAATTGAAGACTCTCCTCGCGCTTTGAGTGCGACGCGTCGAATGCATCCGACGGAGCCACAATGACGCTGTTTGGTCAATATCGGGTCGGTGCGGTACCGGACGGCGAGCAACTTTAGTGATGGCGAAAATCTCACATCCACCCGGCCGTGAACGCCGTTTACGTCAACGTTTCTTTGATGCCGGCAATACTAGATGTCCCATCTGTCTCGCTGACTTTGACAGGTCAGACGTAGCAGCCGGCACCAAAGTGACACTGGAACATGCTCCTCCGAAAGCCCTAGGCGGTGCGCCGATTTGCTTGACCTGTGACTCTTGCAACAACAAGGCCAGTGTCATGGAACAGCACGCGTACTCGTCGGTGAAGGCAAGAGAGCAATGGGCAGCGGGTCAAGGAGCTCCCATTGAGATCAATTTGTTTGGACACAAGAGATTGTATCGCTTTGTTCCAGATAACCCAAGAGCTCCATTCCCTGCTCGTAAGCACTTGCTACGAAATGGCAGAATTGAATTAGGTCGCTTACCATCCAAGAAAGACTTGGATCAGGACAAAGGTTTGAGCTTTAGGATCCCACAACGGGATGATTACGAGTCCATTAGCATGATTAAGTCCGCTTATCTCATGGTGTTTTCGTTGTTGGGTGTGAATGGCTATACGTTTGCAGAGAATATTGGTCTCCAACCTATCCGGGAGCAAATAATGAACCCTGGGAGGAAAATACTTAAAGGTGGATTTGTCGGAAAAATGCAATTTGAATCAGAAGACTATCGCAATCTACATAGGTCCGTGGTATTGCTATGCCGCGCGGCGACTCCTCCTTTCTGGATAGTCCCTGTTTGGAATGACTACGCGGTTTTCCTGTCGTGCGGTAGCACAGAGCCGATTGATAAACTTGTGATGAATGCAAGCAAATGTAGCGTCCCGAACAACGCGTTAGCCGGCTGGATGTCTTGTAGATTCAGTAGTTCTGCTGCAATTTCAGGTACTGTAACCGAGGTAGATGATGCTGCAAGTTCTTCTCTTGCAGGCACTATCGGGGGTCCCCTACCCACCAATAAGGGCGGGTGGCTATATGTTGTTGTGCTTCATCAATCTAAGGAGTATATCGCACTGCCGTTCTGTCATAAGGACGATCAGCTCCCTTCAGATGGAATTTCCATAGTAGACATGCTTAGCGAGCAAGAGGTTCTTGGAAGAAATTTAGACCAAGAGAAGATGGCAAGTGCCGATATTGGACCGTGGGCGAAGGAGGTGCCCATAACTGCCGTGCCCATGGATGGTGGGGAAAAAGCGGAAGATAAGTCAAACACTTAGGTTGGCTCACTGTATGGCGGGCTGCCGAATTAGGGTAGGAACACGCATCGTCTTCGGGCGGAAGCCTCTTGAACTCGTCCTCGATGATGTCGAGGATGCGGCGAGTCTCGTCCGAAAGATCGGAGAGCGCGCCGAAGCCAGCCATCCACGGCGGCTCGTCGCCGCCGGCGCCGTTCCCCCCTGTTCGGCGCCGAAGAATTCTTCGGACCGCTCCGGCAAGAATCCTCCTCACCCCCACCTCTCCCCGGCCCTCTCCGCCCCCAGGGGCGGAGAGGGAGAGAAGGCGGAACCGCCTGGGTTCCCCCTCCGCCCTCCGGGGGGAGTGGGACACAGGGAGGTGGGCGTGGTCCGTGCGCGCGGTCGCGCGGAGGCCCGCTCCTGGCGCGCTCAGCCGGCCGGGCTGAAGCCGTATTCCGACTTGAGGTCGGCCGTGAGCCGGTCGAGGCCGCGGGAGAAGCGGTCGATCACATCGTCCACCTGGGCCGGCGTGATGCTGAGCGGCGGCGCGAACGAGGTCGAGTTGTGGCCGAAGAAGCCGCGCGTGATGAGCTTCTCCTCCAGGCAGAGGTCGAAGAGGCGGTGCGAGCAGTCCCACTCCAGGTTGAGCTCCTCCTTCGTCTCCTTGTTGGCCACCAGCTCGATCGCGAGCATCAGCCCGTCGCCCCGGATCTCGCCCATGAGCGGATGAGGGCCGACGCGCTCCTCGAGCTGCTGCTTGAAGTAGGCGCCGGTGGTGGCGGCGTTCCCCACCATGTCCTCCTGCTCCATCAGCGCGAGGTTGGCGTTGGCGGCCGCGCAGGCGAGCGGATGGGCGCTGGCCGTGTGCCCGTGGGCGAAGATCGGGATGTCCTTCGAGCCCTCGTGCAGCACCTCCCACACGCGGTCCGAGATGACCGAGGCGGACAGCGGCACGTAGGCGCTGGTGATGCCCTTCGACAGCGTCATCAGATCGGGGTCGAGGCCGTACTTCTCGGTCGCGAACCAGGTGCCGAGGCGGCCGAAGCCGGTGATCACCTCGTCGGCGATGAAGAGCACGTCGTGGCGCTTGCAGACGGCCTGAATCTCCTCGAAGTAACCCTCCGCCGGGGCGACGCAGGCGGAAGCGCCCATCACGGGCTCGGCGATGAAGGCGCAGACGGTCTCCGGGCCCTCCTGGACGATCATCTCTTCGAGCGCGGCGGCCATGCGCTTGGAGAAGTCCCGCTCGCTCTCGCCGGGCTCGCCCTCCCAGAAGTAGTGGCCCTTCTCGGTGTGCAGGAAGCCCGGCAGCGGGAGCCCGAAGGCCTCGTGCATGAGCGGCAGGCCGGAGAGGTTGGTCGCGATGCCGGTCACGCCGTGGTAGCCCATGCTTCGCCCGATGATCTTGCGCTTCTCGGGCTTGCCGCGGCAGCGCTGATACATCCACGCGAGCTTGACGTTGGCGTCGTTCGCCTCCGAGCCCGAGCTCGCATAGAGGATCCTGCTCATGGAGTCGGGCAGGATGTCCATGAGCCGGTCGCTCAGCCTGATCTGCTGCTCGTTGGCGTGCCCCGCCATGGTGTGGAAGTAGGGGAAGCTCCGGGCCTGCTCGGCGATCGCCTCGCCGATCTCCTTCCGCCCGTAGCCCGCGTTGACGCAGAAGAGCGAAGCCATGGAGTCGATGTAGGTATCGCCCTTGTTGTCGGTGACGTAGATGCCGTCGCCGCTGGTGATGATGTGCGGGCCGGTCTTCTCGTGCTCGTGGATCGGGGTGAAGGCGTGGAGCGTCGTCTCCACGTCTATCTGCTCGAGGCTCAAATTGGTTGCGAGTTGCCCTTCCATCTGTCCCTCCCTTCCGCGCCTGGCGACCGTCCGCCGCGCGGGCCGGCGGCGATGCTAACCGACGAGCGGCAAGGAGTCATGGTTAGGCGGAGAGCGGGATTGCCGGGTCCGGTGCGTCGGCGCCCGGCGCGTGTCGTCGGCTTGCTCTCGGGCCTGACGTTACTGGCACCAGCTCCCGCGCCGACCGCCGTCGTAGGCCCGGCCGTGCCCAGTCGCGATCAGCGCGGCCGAAAGAGAACGGTTGTCGAGCACGAGATCGGCAACCACGCGCCCGCCCCACTTGCCCCATTCGGGATCGCGCACCACGATCGTCGAGGCTTTGTTGACGGCCCTCGTGGTGAACGCGGTCGCGGCCTGGCCGGCGTCGCGCTCATGCGCACACTTGGCGCGCCCGCCCTTCTCCGGCGTGTCGACGCCGCGCAAGCGCACCCGCAGGTCAGCCAGCTCGGGCGGCAGGTCGGCCGACGCATCCACCGCCACGGTATCGCCGTCGATCACGCGCGCCACCGGCCACGCATAGTCGGCCGCAAGCGCCGGTCCGGCGATGAGGACGAGAGCCGGAAAAAACGAGGCGCTGAAGGTGCGCGGGCTCATTCGCAGGGGATCAAATGATCCGAATTGTGAGATTGATGAAATCAAATAACTCGGGCCTCGCGGCCAGCACCCTCGCCATGCAGTCAATTGCACACAATATGCCTACATCAACATATGTCCAGACTTACATATATCAGGACATTATACGCATATCTGCCGCGAGCATTTGTGCCGGCAATGGGGCAGACCCAGGCCACAAACTCACGCGCTCCTGATCGGAATCCGTCGCGGCCATGCGCCGACGCGTTCAATCGGCTCCGTTCAATTGTGGGAGCACGGGGCGAGGCGCGCGTGTACCATTGCCGCGTTCCGTTCGAGGAACGCGAGCACTAGAGAACACCACCGCAATGTGGGATGGAGGCCGAGATGGCGGCACACGAGATTCGCATCGACCGGTCGAAGGCACTCGCCGACGAGCCGGGGACCGGCCACAATCGCTGGCATCCAGATATCCGGCCCATCCTCACCATCGAGCCAGGCGACGAGGTTCTCATCGAGGCGCGCGACGGCTGCGATGCCTGCATTTCGCGCGATTCGACCGGCGACTATCTCCTCGGTCTAGACCTCAACCTCGTGCATCCGCTCACTGGCCCGATCTACATCAAGGATGCGGAGCCCGGCGATCTGCTGGTGGTCGACATCCTGGATGTGATCCCCGGCAATTACGGTTTCACCCTCTGCATTCCGGGCTTCGGCTACCTGCGCGATGTCTTCGACGAACCCTTCTGTGCCAGATGGGAGCAGCACGCCGACGGTGCGGTCAGCGAAGAGATTCCCGGCGTGCGAATCCCTGGCGCTCCGTTCATGGGCGTGATCGGCGTGGCCCCGTCGCACGAGATGCTGGCGCGCATCACCGCGCGGGAGAGCGACGTCAGCGCCGCCGGCGGCTTGGCCATGCCGCCTTCGGCTAAGCTCGCGGTTACCGGCAACCCGGCGATCGATGGCGAAGCGCTGCGCACGATCCCGCCACGCGAGCACGGCGGCAATTTCGACACCAAGCAGATGACCGCCGGCACCACGGTCTACTTCCCGGTCTGGGTCGAAGGGGCGCTGTTTTCGGCGGGCGACGGCCATTTCGCCCAGGGCAGCAGCGAAAGCTGCGGCACAGCCATCGAGACCAACAACACGCTGCGCGCACGCTTCGACCTCCGCAAGGGCCTCGCCGCAGAGCGCGGCATCCGCGATATCCACTATTCCAGGCGCGACACCGCGCCGGTCGCCCACGCGCTCGACCGCGGCGGCTACTACGCCACCACCGGACTGCCCCTCGAAGAGGACGGCACCAACCTCGCCGAAAACATCAATCTCTCCACCAAGAACGCGCTCCTCAACATGATCGACCATCTGGTCCACGAGCGCGGGTTCTCCCGCATCCAGGCCAATGTGATCGCGAGCGTCGGCGTCGACGTGACCGTGGACGGCATCGCTGCGGTGCCCAACACCGTCGTCTCCGCCATTCTGCCGGACGACATCTTCGTCTGATCCGTTGCGGCGGGCGGGAGGCGACGGTTGAGCCGGGCCACGGTCAACGCGATCTGCCAGACCTTCCCAGGGGCCGAGGTGTCGGACCCCTGGGGCGGCGGTCACGACGCCTGGAAGGTGGGCGGCAAGATGTTCGCCTGCATCGGCTCGACGCTGCCGGGTGTCAATATCAAGACCGACAGCATCGAGACCGCGGAGATGCTGATCGAGATGGGCGTTGGCCGAAAGGCGCCCTACTTCCACCGCTCATGGATCAACATTTCCTGGGACTTGCCGGAAGACGAGCTTCGTCAGCGGATCGCGGACTCCTACCGCATCGTGCGCGCAGGGCTCACGCGCAAGGCGCAGGCCGCCCTCGAGCCCTTCGACGAGGCCGGGAGCCCTCTCACCAGACGCCGGGCATGATCCGGTATTTCACACGCGCCTGATACTCTGCCCACTTCACGGGGCCGTATTTCTCGGCACAGAACTCGTCGTCGTGGAGTTGGCGGAAGGTAAACAAGGTAACGATGAACACAAAGTATGTCCAAGCCCATGGATTGCTAAAGTGCCCGAATGACAAGGCAATCGACAGGGAAAGGAATCCCTCCCCCATGTAGTTAAAGTGGCGGGCGACTCCCCAGAAACCGCTGCACAGAATCTTGCGGTCGCCGGCTTGAATGTACTGGGGCTCGATGAGTCCCAGAAACTTGCGATCGGGCCATCGCTTGAACGTGTACTTTTGCAGGTTGGCGCCACGCGAAATGCTCCACCCGAACAGGAACAGCGCGGCCGTCCCGATGAGCCAGACATACGTCCATGTCGGCCCGAATCCGGGGTCCGGATGAGCGGCCATGCCCCACAGCGGAATGATGAACAGCCAGCCGTAGACGATGAGGCCGCCCCAGAACAACTTGAAGCCCATCCTCTCGTGGATCAAGTCGTAGGTGTAGAGCTGAACGCGCTCAAAGATGAAGTAGTCGAGTATGTAGAATGTGAAGAACGCCGCGTACAGGAAGACGCCCGGATTGGCATTCTCGCCGAAGTGTTCGTAGTGGAACGCAGCCCCCGACATGGCGTTGAGCGACAACATCGTCCCGCCGACGACATAGAAGTACATCTTTACGTCGAAACGGCTCTTGAAGAACGAAAGCTCCTGAGCCCGCCCAAGCCAGAGATCCGTGATAAAATTCTCTTTTTTCGTTCGCGGCTGGCTATACACCGCTATGACGGTGAATATGGCGGCGAATACCGTTCCACCAATCACGGCATAGATCGTCGACCGGTAGAACCAATCGCGGGGCATCCCTGTGAGCTCGAACGCCCATACGATGGCCGCGATGACAAAGACCAGAATGCCGTTTAGCCGATACTTGCGGGGCTCACCGGTCTCCGGATTGATGACGTAGCCGGGAACCCATCTTCCCGGAAGTATCAGTTGCAGCACGAAAAACACTGCAAACACCGCAAGCGGGGTGAAGAAACCCGCAATCGCTTCCGTCTCGGAAAGCCCCAATAGGTGATCGATGGAAAGCCAATGGCTATTCACAGAACGATCCTTTCTGTCGCGACTCGCCAATTATGAACACGGAAAGAAAAGAGGTCAATAACGCCGGACCGGCAGGAAACGCCTTTCGCCTCCACCCGTGAACCGAGGGTTAAGTTGTTGGAGCTCCGTGTAGTCTACGCCACTATCGCCGCCAGTTCGAACCAGGTGGTGGGCACGTTCCTGCCGACAATCGTCCGAAGAACGACTTGAGTAGTTGGACTACTTTGACAACTCACTGCCGGAACGAGATAGCCCCGCAGCGCGTCGCGTTGATCGAGGATTAGATGCGTGAGTCCGCCCACTACCATGACGACGGCAGCACGGAGTGGGCCGCTCTGCTGCGCAAGCTCGAACGCGAGTGCCCCGACTACAGGACGTGACGCCGCGCATCCGGCCGGCGCCGACAGGTTCTCGATTTGCCGTCTCAGGCGGCCGGCAAGTAACGCTCGACGAGCGTAACCCAGTAGCCGACTCCGAAGGGAATGGCGTCGTCATTGAAGTCGTAGTTCGGATTGTGGACGTGGCATGAGCCTTCGCCATCGCCATTGCCGATCAGGATGTAGCAACCCGGCTTCTCCTTGAGCATGAAGGCGAAGTCCTCGGCGCCCATGATGGGCTGCATGTCGGCTTCGACCCGCTCCGCGCCGACCAGCGCCGAAGCCGCAGAAACGGCGAGTTCCTTCTCGCCCTGCGCGTTGATCAGCACCGGATACCCGCGCTCGTAGCTGAAGTCGCAGCCCGCGCCGCCCGCCGAGGCGATGCCTTCCGCAATGGCGGGAAGCCGGCTCTGCATGATGTCGCGCACGGCATCGTTCAGCGTGTAGACGGTGCCGCGCACGTAGGCATGGTCCGGCGTGATGTGGACGCCCTGGCGGTCGTTGATCGGATCGCCCGCCTGGAACTGGGTGATGCTCATGATGACGGGCTCGGCCGGGTTGATGCCGCGCGCCTTGAAGCTGTGGAAGGCCTCGACAATGCGGCCCGCGAGCAGAATGGGGTCAGGGGAGGTGAACTGCAGCGCCGGATGATTGTGCTCGCTCAGCACCTTGAACTCGAACGTGTCGATCGACGCCAGCATCGGGCCGGTGCGGACGGAGAAGTGGCCGAGCGGAATGCCCGGAAAGTTGTGCATGCCGAAGACTGCATCCACGGGAAACCGCTCGAACAGGCCATCGCGGACCATCCGGTTGCCGCCGCATTCCTCGTCGCCCGTCTCCTCGGCCGGCTGGAAGATGAACTGGACGGTGCCGTCGAAACGCCTGTTCCGCGCCAGATATCTGGCCGCGCCGAGGAGCATGGCCGAGTGCCCGTCATGGCCGCACGCGTGCATCTTGCCGTCGTTCTGCGAGCGGTGCGCGAAGTCGTTCTCCTCCTGGAGAAAGAGCGCGTCCATGTCGGCCCGGAGGCCGACGGCCCTCCCGCTGCTGCCATTGGTTAGCGTGGCGACCACGCCGGTGCCGGCCAAGCCCCGGTGAACGTCGAGCCCGAAGCCCGACAGCTTCCCGGCGATGAAATCAGAGGTGCGATGTTCCTTGAACGCGGTCTCGGGGTGCGCGTGCAGATCCCGCCGCCACGCCGTCAGCTCCTTGTGCATCTCTCCAATGTCGCGCATCAGATCCATGACCGGTGTCCCTCTGAGCTTGCGGCGGAATCACGATTGCACGCTGGCACGGGGTCGGCAAGCAAGCCTCGGGCGGCCAGGAGTCCCGCAATCGTATTGGCCGTGCGGTGGACAATTGGAGTACGCTTGCCGTGGCGGACGCCGGAAGCGAGACAGCCGATTGGGCGGACCGTCTTCGCAAGGATGAATACCCAATGGGAGGAATGTCATGCTGAATATCGGCCTAAGGGAGCGCGCGCTGCGGGCCGCGAGGCTCGGCGGTGTCGCCGCTCTCACGCTCGGTCTCGCATCGGCTTTGTCGATCGGAGCGGCTTCCGCCGAAGACACGCTCGTCAAGATCGGCGTTCTCGCCGCCCTGACCGGCCCCGGTGCCGCCGACGGCGAGGAGACGGTTCGTGGCGCCACGCTCGCCCTGGAGGAGTTCCAGGCTGCCGGCGGAATGGCCGGCTACACCTTCGAGATCGAGGTCTCGGACGTGCGCGATCAGACCTCCGATGCGGTCATGAGCGGCGTCGAGCGCCTGATGAACGACGACGCGGTCGACTTCATCATGACCGGCTATGCCAGCCTCTCGAACTTCGAGATCGAGTTCATGCGCGAGGAGGAGATGCCCTACTTCGTCGCGGCGAACTCGCAGCAGACCCGGGAGATCGTGAGCAAGGACCCGGAGGCCTACTGGATGGTCTGGTCGCTCACACCGGCATACGACGCCTATGAGACCGAGATGCTTCCGGTGGTGGAGCAGCTTGCCGCCAGCGGAGCGATCGAGCTGAAGAACAAGAAGATCGCCATCATCTCGTCCGACAACCCCTACTCGAAGACCATCTACAACGGTCTGAAGAAGAGCTTCGGCGGCGCCGGCTGGGAAATCGTCGTCGACGAGGTGATCCCCAGCGGCGAGATCAACGACTGGCGGGCCTTCCTCGCCAAGGTCCGGCAGGATCCGCCGGATCTCGTGGTCAACACGGACTGGGTGCCGGCCAATGCGTCCACCTTCATCACACAGTTCCTGGAGGACCCCACCGACAGCCTGGTCTTCATCCAGTACGGACCGTCCGTGCCCGAGTTCCTCGATCTCACGAAGGACAAAGCTACAGGCGTGATCTACAACCTGCTCGGCGGCCATGTTCCGACCATCCCGCGCACCATGGAGGTGATGGCGAAGTTCGAGGAGCGCTGGGGCTCGGCGCCCGGTCCCTACGGCGTCGGTCTCTACGAGATGATGCAGATCTACCTGGAGGTCGCGCAGAAGGTCGGCGATCCGACCGACCGCAGGGCCATGGCGGATGCGCTGTCGCAGACGGACAAGCTGGTTTCCGAGGGCCGGCTGGTCTTCGACCCGGCCACGCATCTCGCCCGCCAGGGCAACGACTATATTCCGATCACGTTCTATCAGATCTGGGACGGTGAGCGGACGCTGTTCTATCCGGACCAGTGGAAGAACGGCGAATTCAGGCGTCCGCCCTGGATGCAGTAGGCGGTTCCAATCGTCGCCCGGCTGCCCCGTTTCGGTGGCCGGGCGGCGGCCGCTCTCTTCCTGTAGTCTTCCATCGTGGATCCGATCCTCGTCGTCGACCGCGTCTCCAAGTCGTTCGGCTCGCTCCGGGCCGTCGACGACGTGTCGCTCTCGGTCGAAGAGGGCGAAATATTCGGCATTGCCGGGCCGAACGGCAGCGGCAAGAGCACGCTGTTCAACATCATAACCTCCATCCCCTTCCCGGCGGATTCCGGCCGTGTCGTCTTCGAAGGGAGAGAGATCCAGCGTATGCGGCCCAACAGGGTCTGCCGATTCGGGCTGGCACGCACCTTCCAGAAGGAAACTTCGTTCGACACGCTCTCCACCCTCGACAACGTGATCCTGGGCTCGACCTACGGCCGGGGCACGGACGACAGCGCGGAGAGCCGCAAGCAGGCGGGCGAGACGCTCGAGTTCGTCGGCATCGGCACGGACCAGTTCGAGAGGCCCGCAGCGGAGCTTTCGGTCTTCGACAAGAAGCGCCTGATGATCGCGTCCGCCATCGTGACGGAACCGCGCGTGCTCCTGCTCGACGAGCCGGCATCGGGCCTGACCAAGCCGGAGATCGACGAGACCATCGATCTGATCCGGCGCCTGAACCAGAGCGGCGTCACCTTGCTCGTGATCGAGCACGTGTTGCCGCTGCTGCTCACGGTGTCGGCGCGGCTGCTGGTGCTCAATCACGGAAGCGAACTCGTCACCGGCACGCCCGACGACGTCATCCGCGATCCCCACGTGGTGGAGGCCTATCTTGGGTCTCGGGCACGCCATGACTGATCATGAGGGGCCGGCAGGCCATGGCTGAGCCGATCCTCGATGTCCGCGAGGTCTCTGTGGGCTACGGCAAGACCCAGGTGCTTTGGGACATCAGCCTCACGGTGCCCGAGGATCAGCGGATCGGTCTGTTCGGCCCCAACGGACACGGCAAGACGACCCTGCTGCGCACGATCTCCGGCCTGCTCAGGCCCTGGAGCGGCGAGGTCCATCTCAGGGGCGAGCGGATCGACAAGGCGCTGCCGCGTGCCATCGTGGATCGCGGCATCGTCCAAGTGCCGCAGGGCAACGTGCTGTTCCCGGAGCTTACGGTGGCGGAGAACCTGAGGCTGGGCGCCTATTGCCGCCGCGCGCGGCCGCGTCTGGCGGACAACCTGGCGCGGGTCTACGACCTGTTTCCGCGCCTCAAGGAGCGCCGCCGGCAGCAGGCGAAGACCCTCTCCGGCGGCGAGCGCCAGATGCTCGCAATCGGCGCGGGCCTCATGGGCGAGCCCACAATGCTCATGCTTGACGAGCCGACGCTCGGGCTCGCGCCGAAGCTCAAGGACGAGCTGCTGGAGGCGATCGGGGACATCGCAGGCTCGGGCGTGCCGCTGATGCTGGTCGAGCAGGACCTGGAGTTCCTGCTCGCGCTCACCGACCGCCTCTACATGATCAACCACGGCGTGGTCGCGCTCGACCTCGATGCGAGCGAGAGCTTCGATCACGACCAGATCATTCAGATGTATTTCGGCAAGGAGTGACGCGTGGACATCGGCACCGCGCAATCGGTCCTGCTGAGCGGCATCGTCCTCGGCTCGCTCTATGCCCTGATGGCGACCGGCCTCTCCCTCATCTGGACCACGCTCGGCATCTTCAACTTCGCCCACGGCGTGTTCATGACCATCGGTGCGTTCATCGCCTGGCAGATCGGCGCAGACCTCGGCTGGGGGATGGGACCGGCAGCGGGAATCGCCGTCGCCATGGCCGCCCTGATCGGCCTGGGCTGCCTCTCCGAGTTCATCCTGGTCCGCCCGTTCCTGCGCCGGCCAGACGTGGTGCTCGTCGCGGTGATCACGACGCTGAGTGCCGCCATCTTCCTGGAGAACTCGGCGCTGCTGGTGTGGGGCGGGCGCTACAAGCAGCTTCCGCCCCTGATCGAGGGCAAGGTCGGCATGCTGTCCACGGCGATCTCGACGCACGAGGTGCTGATCATCGCGGTGGCGCCGCTCACGCTCTTCGCGCTCTGGGCGTTCCTCAAGTTCGCGCGGACAGGTTCCGCGATCCGCGCCGTCGCGCAGAACCGGGAATCGGCGCTCCTCATGGGCATGAACGTGCCCGTGCTCTACAGCCTGGCCTTCGGGCTCTCGGCCGCCCTCGCCGGCTTTGCCGGCATCCTGCTCGGCTCCATCCGCTTCATCACGCCGGGGCTCGGAAACGAGCCGCTGGTGAAGGCGCTCATCGTCGCCATCTTCGGCGGTCTCGGCAGCCTCGGCGGCACCATCGGCGCGGCCTACGTCATCGGCCTGATGGAAGCGATCAGCATGTTCTTCATCGGGCTCTACTGGACGCCGGCCGTCCTCTTCGGCGTGATGATCTCGGTGCTGCTGGTCCGGCCGACAGGCCTCTTCGGCAAGCGGTAGGGTACGATGCGAGACCTGCTCACCGGACCGAACCTGGCGAGGCTGATCTGCCTCCTCATCCTGATCCTGCTGCCGCTCGTCGTCCCCTCGCCCTACATCCGCCACCTGCTGATCATCACCTTCATCTACGCGATGGTCGCGTCCAACTGGGACCTGAGTCTCGGCTACGCCGGCGTGTTCAACTTCGGCCACATCGCCTTCTTCGCGGCGGGCTGTTACGGCTCGGCGATCCTCTCCAAGACCATCGGCATCACGCCGTGGCTGACAATTCCCCTGGCTGGAATCATCGGCGTCATCGCGGCGCTGATCGTCTGCCTGCCGGTGCTGCGGCTGAAGGGCATCTACGTCGTGCTGGTGACCTTCGCCTTCAGCCAGCTCTGCTTCCAGCTCGTGCTCAGCCAGGAGGAGATCACGGGCGGCTCCATGGGCATGCCGCTGCTGCCGCCGCTGAAGATCGGCGACTACAACTTCGCCCGCGACGGCAAATTCGGTTACTACTACGTCGGCCTGTTCCTGCTCGTCCTTTCCACGATCTACCTCCATCGCCTGGTCCGCTCGCGCTTCGGCACGAGCATCGTCGCGCTGCGCGACAACGAGGATTACGCGATCAGCCGGGGGATCTCCCTCGCGCGCCAGCGCATGCTCACGCTCGGCCTGAGCGCATTCTTCACCGGCGTGGCAGGAGGCTTCTACTCGACCTACGTGCGGGTCGCCTCGCCGGAAATCTTCGGGTTCGGCTTCCTGTCTCTGGCGCTCTCGATGCTGCTGCTGGGCGGGCTCAACAGCATCTACGGGCCGATCCTCGGCGCCTTCGTCATCACGCTGCTGTCGGAAGCGATGGTCGATCTCGGCCCGATGCGCTTCCTCATCATCTCGGCCCTCATCATCCTGATGCTGCTGTTCTACCCGGGCGGCCTGAACAACGCCCTGCAACAGGCCTACAAGTGGTCTTCCCGCAGCGGCGCCGCCGCGAGACTGTTCCGAACGAACGCGAGAAACTGAGGGGAGCCACGAGGTGAGCCGGCGCGGCGCGCAGGCAAGCCTCCAACCGCTCGACCGATCCGTTGTGTACTCCCCTGCAATCTGTCAGGCCGCTTCGGCATAGCAATCGACGGACCGGCCACCGGATTGCGAACGGCTCTTGAAGCTGAAGGCCATCGGCAGCGGACCTTCCGAAGCCTCGCGCTGGCGGATCTTCATTCCGGGGATCGCGTTTTCCGGAATTTCGATTCCGGGCGCGCGGTGGCTCAGCATATTCAGGATGAGCTGCCGGATGACCTTTTCCGTATAGCCGCCGGGGCGCGTCTTGCCGTTCTCCCAGCGGGAGACAACAGACTTGTCGCTGAGATCGATGGACTCGGCGAATTCGGCTCCCGTCAAATGGAGGACATGACGCAGGAAGCGGAGTTCCACCCCTACCAGTTGAATTGGCGTGACCGCGCGGGCCACGGCAACGGTTGCCAGCAGCATGTCCAGGTTCGGTATTTCCAGGTTGCCCTCATCGTCCTCCTGCACCGTGTCGAACAGCGTGACCGGGATTCCGATCTCGGGCGTTGCGTCGTGCTCTCTCTTCGTCTTCATACCTGCTTCGGTCTAGGGCAGATCAGAGTTCGAACCATCGTCAGCCTCCGTCGCCCTACCCTTCCCTCCTCCCCGTTGCGGACGGCGGTCGCCACTACCGGCATCCGACGTATCGATTGCCGTGATGACGACGACGCGGCCTGATCCGGTTTCGTCCAAACTGGCCACGACCTCCAGCTGCCGACCGTCCGCATCGCTGCCGGCGACCCTGTACTTGTCCAGCCCGGTCCGGATATCGGGCTCCACATGCACCAACGATCCGGTCATCAAGATAGTCCGAACTTGCGGCAGTCGAATGTCTCGCTCCTTCATCCGAATGCGCGCATGTCGGGTCAGCCTGATGTTGAAATTGGGAAAATCTCGAAAGAAATTTCTGTATTGAGAAAGATACTTAACGGGCACCACACTCGTTGCCATTGCCACGTCTCCATCGGCCTCCCGGCCGCACTGCCTTCAAGTGTGTCATCGCTCTCGTCCCTGTCTGTCTGCCCTGCCGTATCCGACCGGCCCACGGTAAGTTGATCGTGAATCAACCTGCCTGCCGCAATTTGAGGGCGAGTTGATCCAAAGTCAACCATGTTCGATTACCTGACGAGAGCTTGGGCGGAGGAGTCGCCCCCGCCGCCTTGCGGCCCAGCACGCGCTCGGCCACTGTGGCCGCGCCCGGCGCAAGAGCCGAGCCCGGAGAGGAGGTCACGGCCATGGACATGGTCACAATGAACATCATCGATTCGACGATGGTGTCCATCTGCCGCGAGATGGGCATCACGATGATGAAGACCTCGTACTCGACCATCTTCAACGAAGGCCTGGACTTCACCTGCGGCCTCGGCAACACGCGGGGCGACCTGATCGGGGTCGCCGAGTTCAACCCCTCGCAGATCGGCGGATTGCCGCTCGTCCTGCAGACCTCGGCCCAGGAAATCCCCCACGATGAGATCGAGGAAGGCGACGTCATCGTCCACAACGACCCCTACCGGGGCGGCATGCACACGCCCGAGCACACCTTCATCAAGCCGGTCTTCTACCGGGGCGAGCTCATGGGCTACGCCGTCGCCATCGGCCACGTGGCGGAGGTGGGCGGCATGGTGCCCGGCGGCTTCGCTGGCGAGGCCACGGAGATCTTCCACGAGGGGATGCGCGTGCCCCCGGTCAAGATCAAGGAGCGCGGCGAGGACGTGGTCGAGGTCTGGAAGATGCTGCTCGCCAACTACCGCACGCCCCGCGCGAACTACGGCGATTTTCGGGCCCTCATCAGCGCCGTGGACGTGGGCGCGGCGAGGCTCGAGGCGCTGATCGAGAAGTACGGGCCGGACACGTTCCGCAAGACCGTCGACGATCTCATGGACTACGCCGAGTCCCGCATGCGCGCCGAGCTCTCGGCCTTCCATGACGGGGTCTACAGCTTCGAGGACTACATGGAGGACGACGGCATCGAGGATCGGCCGTACAAGATCCACGTCGACGTCCACGTCCAGGGCGACGAGGTGGTGGTCGACTACGGCGGCTCGGACGCCCAGGCGCGGGGGCCGATCAACGCCGTGCTCTCCGTCGCCTGGTCGTCGGCCTACAACGCGATCCTGCACCTCACCGACCCGTCGATCCCCAAGAACTCGGGCTGCTTCCGCCCGATCAAGATCGTGGCGCCGGGCGGCTCCATGGTGAACGCGGACTATCCGGCGACCTGCGTCGGCGGCAATACCGAGACCCACATCCGCATCGCCTACACCATCATTGCGGCGCTGGCGCAGTGCGTGCCGGACCGCGCCTTCGCCACCGACGCCGGCACCCACAGCAACTTCCTCTTCGGCGCGACCGACCCGCGCTCGGGCGACTACGTGGTCTGCTACGACTTCACCTGCGCGGCCTGGGGCGGGCGGTCCTTCGCCGACGGCAACGAGGTCATCAACTGCATCAACGGCAACTCGCGCATGGTGCCGATCGAGGTGTTCGAAGTGCGCTACCCTTGGGTGATCGAGGAGTACGCGCTGCAGCCGGATACCGCCGGCCCCGGCCGCTACCGGGGCGCGCATGCGCTCGCCAAGGTGCTGCGCGCCGTGGATACCGAGATCACGGTTAGCTCGGTCTCGGACCGCCACAAGAAGCGCCCCTGGGGGCTGCTGGGCGGCGGGTCGGGTGCCACCGGCGGCCTCTATTACCAGGCGGAAGGCAGCGACGACTGGCGCCCCTTCACCGAGGCCTTCGGCAAGACCTCGCCCAGCAAGTTCGCCAACGCGACCATCGGACCGGGCGACCGCGTGCGCCTCGTGGCACCCGGCGCGGGCGGCTACGGCGCTGCTGCGGAGCGCGATCCCGCCATGATCGCCGAAGACCTGAGCGAAGGCTGGATCACGCCCGAAGGCGCGCGCCGCGACTACGGCTACGGCTGACGGCCGCGCCGCGACGCCGGACGCGTCCGTTCACGACGAAGGCGCCGCTCGGCGGGTGTCCTGCATCCGCAGGCGCGCTGCGTTTCGTGGACAAGCCGGAGAGTAAATTCTTTGCGGGATATACCGAGATATACCGAGATATACCGAGATATAGCGGGATATAGCGGGACGTAGATGCACCGGAAGCGCCCGTTTCAAGCAGCAATGGAGACAGTCGATAGCCCGCAGCGTCTTGCGTGCGGAGCATGGGTGCCCGCCCGTCTCCATTTCGCCGCCCGCGGTCCATTCGCTTGTGCGCTTCATGGGGCGATACTGACACGAGCAATGGCCCCTGTGCAGCGCACCATGGTCCGGGGTGTCGACGGGAGCAGGCCGTCAGGCGCGGCCGCGCTTCAGATGCGCGCGACCCCCGCCGCGGCGCACTCCTCGTCCTCCTCGCCGGTGCCGCCGCCGACTCCGCAGGCGCCGATGACCTGGCCGTCGCGCACGATGGGCACGGCGCCGCGGCCGAGGATCATGTGCCCGCCCTCGGCGGCGACGATGCCGCGGAAGGTCGGGTGGTCCGCGCGCTCGGTGAGATCGCCGCTCGGCCGGCCGAAGGCGGCGGACCCGACGGCCTTGCCCTGGGAGCCGTAGACGGCGGCCCAGATGGCGCCGTCCATGCGCTGGAACGACACCAGCCTCCCGCCCGCGTCGCACACCGCGACGCAGACCAGGATATCGAGACTCTCCGCATGCGCGATCGCCCCGGCGGCGACGCGGTTGGCTTCATCGAGGGTGAGTGCCATGAGGTTTCTCCTTCCGTAGCCGGCGGTCACCACGCCGTTATTCGGCGGCCTCGGACAGCGGTTCCGCCCGCTCCGCCGCGGGCCCGTAGCCGCCTCCCGTCGGCGTTTGCAAAACGAAGACATCGCCCGGGCGCACGTGCGTGCCGTCCCGGCCCGTCAGCTCCGTCACCGTGCCGTCCGCCCGCTCGACCCAGTTGCGGCCGCACTGGCCGGGCTCGCCGCCCGCCATGCCGTAGGGCGGCACGATGCGGTGGTTGGAGACGATGACCAGCTCCATGTCTTCGAGGAAGCGGATGCGCCGGTCGCAGCCTGCCCCGCCGACGTGGGCGCCCGCGCCGCCGGAGCCGTGCCGCACCGAGAAGCTGTCCAGCAACACGGGATAGCGCCATTCCAGCACCTCCGGGTCGGTGAGCCGCGTGTTGGTCATGTGCGTGTGGACGGCCGAGGTGCCGTCGAAGCCCGGCCCTGCGCCGGAGCCGCCGCACACGGTCTCGTAGTACTGATACGTGTCGTTGCCGAAGATGACATTGTTCATCGTGCCCTGGCTCGCCGCCAGCACGCCGAGCGCGCCGTAGAGCGCGTCGGTCACGGCCTGGCTGGTCTCGGTATTGCCGGCGACGACGGCGGCCGGATACTCCGGCGCCAGCATGCAGCCCTCGGGGATGACGATGTTGATGGGCTTGAGGCACCCCTCGTTCAGCGGGATGTTGTCGTCCACCAGGGTGCGGAAGACGTAGAGCACGGCCGAGCGGCAGACGGCGGAAGGCGCGTTGAAGTTGGTGGGCCGCTGCGCGCTGGTGCCGGAAAAGTCGACGGTCGCCTCGCGCGTCTCCTTGTCGAAGCTGATCCTCACCCTGATCGTGCCGCCTTCGTCGAGCGGATAGGCGAATTCGCCGTCCACCATCACGTCGATGACGCGGCGCACCTGCTCCTCCGCGTTGTCCTGCACGTGGCCCATGTAGGCGTGGACCACGTCGAGGCCGAACTGCTCGATCATGCGGCGGACCTCGCCGACGCCCCGGTTGCCGGCGGCGATCTGCGCCTTGAGATCGGCGACGTTGTGATCGGGCTGGCGCGCCGGGTAGCGGCTCGCGGCGAGATGCGCGCGCAGCTTGTCCTCGAGGAAGACTCCGGCATCCACCAGCTTGAAGTTGTCGAAGAGGATGCCCTCTTCGTCGACGGTGCGGCTGTCCGGCGGCGTGGAGCCCGGCGTGCGGCCGCCGATATCGGCGTGGTGGCCGCGGCTGGCCACGAAGAACAGGATCTCCTCCCCCGCCTCGTCGAAGATGGGCGTGATGACCGTGACATCCGGCAGGTGCGTGCCGCCGTTGTAGGGCGCGTTCACCACGTAGACGTCGCCCGGCTTCAGCGCGCCGCGGTTCTCCTGCAGCACGGTACGCACCGATTGGCCCATCGAGCCCAGGTGGATCGGGATGTGCGGCGCGTTGGCGACCAGATTGCCGTCGGGGTCGAAGAGCGCGCAGGAGAAGTCCAGCCGCTCCTTGATGTTCACCGAGTACGCGGTGTTCTCCAGCGTCACGCC
Source organism: Rhodospirillales bacterium (assembly GCA_028820995.1). Classification (GTDB taxonomy): domain Bacteria; phylum Pseudomonadota; class Alphaproteobacteria; order UBA828; family UBA828; genus WTGU01. The sequence goes on along the minus strand of JAPPHR010000054.1, from coordinate 32 downwards.
CATCTGCTCGGCGATGGACATGAAGAGGTTGT
>JAPPHR010000066.1 GCA_028820995.1 Rhodospirillales bacterium | reverse complement strand
GACGACGACATCGTCATCCCCAAGACCTCTTCCAGCCTGTTCAACTCCACCAACTGCGAGTACGTGCTGCGCAACCTCGGCATCGAGTACGTAATGGTCATGGGCATGCTCACCGACCAGTGCGTCGAGACGGCCGTGCGCGACGGCTGCGACCGCGGCTTCCTCATGACGCTGGTCGACGACGCCTGCGCCACCTATTCGGAGCAGCGCCACCGCGAAGCCCTGGTGGGATTCAAGGGCTATTGCCGGGTCCGCACCACGGCCGAGCTTATCGAGGAGCTGGGGCAGACACGCCCCGCGCGCCCCGCGGCCCTGTCCGCCTGAAGCGCCATCCGCCTGCCCAGGCGTCTGGAATGGCAGCGTTCTTGATGCTATATAGCGCGAACATGGGCGTTCGACCGGGAGGTGAGCGGCCAAGAGGTGGCGAATGATCCCCGGTAGCTCAGTTGGTAGAGCAAGCGGCTGTTAACCGCTGGGTCGCTGGTTCGAGTCCGGCCCGGGGAGCCACCCTTCTAAAAAGGCTTTAGTAAACATCGATTAACCCCTCTAATTGGCTGACCTTGGAGAAAGGTTGGTCATTTTTTGTGCCCGCTCTGCTCCCGGCTTCGCCCGCTTTGCCGCCGCCACGTCGCGATTCGCCACCCTCGCCGACGCACGAGCGCGACGCCGGAAGGCGCGCGGTGGCGGATCGGGACATCGGAAGAAGCTTCGAGCGCGCAGAGCGCCAGTCCGCCCTTGCCTTGCCGTTCTTGACAGGAAAAACCGGGCACGGATAGTAAATCGAATGGCGCCCGGACATGACGCCGTCAACAAGAACCGGCGCGCGGCCGCCACGGGCAATCATCGGCGCGGCCGGCCTCTGGCGATGGGGGGACCGCGATGGTGAAGGCCGAGGGGCAAGAGGCCCCGCCGCGGCGCTCGGTACAGCGCATCGAGCCCTTCCTGCTCTCGGTCCTCTCGCACCGGCTCGAGGCCATCGGCCGCGAGATGGTGAACACCGTCATGAAGGCGAGCCGGTCGGCGGTCATCAAGAACTCGCGCGACATGTCGTGCGGCCTGCTGACCTACGACCACCGGCTGCTCTGCGTCGAGGACGTCGTTCCGGTGCACGTCATCGCGCTCGAACTCACCACGATGCCGATCACCGAGTTCTTCGACGACATCAAGGAGGGCGACGCCTACATCAACAACTGCCCCTACACCGGCGCCACCCACCACGCGGACATCACCGTCTGCGTCCCCGTCTTCTGCGACGGCGAGCCGCTCTTCTGGGCGCTGTCGCGCTCCCACCACGCCGACATCGGCGCGCCGATTCCCAGCACCTACCTGCCCGAGGCCGCCACCATCTACGAGGAGGGCGTGCACCTCCCCTGCGTGCGCGTCCAGGAGGACTTCAGGGACAAGCACGACATCATCCGCATGTGCCGCACCAAGATCCGCGTCGGCGAGATCTGGTACGGCGACTACCTCGCCCAGATCGGCGCCTGCCGCACCGCCGAGCGCCGCCTGAAGGAGCTGGTCGAGCGCTACGGCAGGGAGACCATCAAGGCCTTCATCGAGGACTGGATGGACTATGGCGAGCGCCGCGCCATCGCCGAGATCAAGAAGCTGCCGAAGGGCACCTGGTCCTACGAGACCTGCCACGACCCGGTGCCGGGCGTCGTCGACGAGGGCGTGCCGGTCAAGGTCTCCGTCACGGTCGACCCCGACGCGGGCGAGGTGACCGTCGATGCCCGCGACAACATCGACTGCGTGCCCGGCGGGATCAATCTCTCGGAGGCCTGCGCCTCCGCGTCCTGCCGCATCGGCGTGTTCTACAACCTCGACGCCAGCATCCCGCACAACCAGGGCAGCGCGTCCCGCATCAACGTGCTGCTGCGCGACGGCTGCGTGGTCGGGCGGCCGAAGTATCCCGTGGGCACGTCGGTCGCGACGACGAACGTCAACGCGCGGCTAATCACCGCCGTCACCTGCTGCTTCGCCCAGATCGGCCAGCCCTACGGCATGGGCGAGTTCGCCTACTCACAGAGCAGCGGCGAGGCCGTCATTTCCGGCGCCGACCCGCGCAAGGACGACCACCCCTACGTGAACCAGGTCTTCCTCGCCTACGGCAGCGGGCCGGGGCTCCACGGCTACGACGGCTGGCTGCTGAGCGGCGCGGCCTGCGACGGCGGGCAGATGCGCCTCGATTCCATCGAGATCGACGAGAGCATGTACCCGATCATCGTCACCTCGCGGCGGATCGCCAAGGACACGCTCGGCCCCGGCGAGTGGGACGGCGGCCCGGCGCTGGAGGGCGAGTTCGGCCCGCTCGCGGGCGAGATGACCGCCTTCTGGGGGAGCGACGGCGACGTGGCCCCGCCGCGCGGCGTGCAGGGGGGCATGGATTCTGCCTGCTCGTCCAACTGGAAGCGCCACCGCAACGGCCGGCTGGAGAAGCTCGAGCCCTTCGCCTCGGACGTCTTTCAGCCGGGCGAGATGGTGCGCTTCGTCACCTGCGGCGGCGGCGGATACGGCGATCCCTCGGCCCGCGATCCGGGGAAGGTCGCGGCCGCTGCCAATCGCGAGTGGATCAGCGCGGAGCGCGCCGAGACCGCCTACAGGGTTTCGCTCAGGCTGGCCGCGAATGGCGTCGACTATGTCGTGGACGAGGACGCGACGGCCGCTCTCCGCGCCGCAGACGACGCGCAGGCGTAGGCATGGCGTTCGACGTCTGCATCGACATCGGCGGCACCTTCACCGACTGCGTGATCACCGAAGACCGCGGCGAGATGCGGATCTTCAAGTCGCCGACGACGCCGGGCCAGTTCGCGCGCGGCGTCATGGACGTGCTGGGTCTCGCGGCCGCCCACTACGGGCAGGAGCCCAGGGCCTTCCTGGCCAACGTGGACTCCATCGTCCACGGCACGACGGTGTCCACCAACGCCCTGGTGGAGGGACGGACCGCGCGCGTGGGCCTCATCTGCAACGAGGGCCACCCGGACGTGCTCACCCTGCGGGAGGCGCAACCCAAGCGGACCTTCGACTGGCGCCTCGACTATCCCGACCCCTTCGTGCCGCGTCATCTCACCGTCGAGGTCGCGGGCCGCATCGACGCCGACGGCCAGGAGTACGCGCCGCTCAGCGAGGCGGACGTCCGCGCCGCCATCGCGCACTTCCGCACCATGGAGGTCGAGGCCGTCGCCGTCTGCCTGCTCTGGTCCATCGTCAACAGCGCGCACGAGGACCGCATCGGCGAGATCTTCCGGCAGGAATGGCCGGAGATGCCGGTCACCCTCAGCCACCGGCTCAACCCGATCCCGCGCGAGTACCGGCGCACGATCTCGGCCGCCATCGACGCATCGCTGCATCCCATCGTCGGCGCCTACGTGGGCGAGCTGCGCGACAGCCTGGCGGAGGCCGGGTTCCGCAAGGAGCTTCTGCTGGCCAACTGCATCGGCGGCATGATGCCGCCCGACGAGATGCTGCGGAAGCCGATCTACAGCGTCATGTCGGGCCCCACGCTCGCGCCCATCGCGGCCTCGCACCTGACCGAGGAGGAGGACGTCATCGTCATCGACATGGGCGGTACGACCTTCGACGTCTCGGCGATTCGCGCCGGCCGCCTCGTGGTCTCGCCGGAGGCGATGTTCGGCAATGACCGCCTCGGCATCCCCAAGGTGGACGTGCGCTCCATCGGCGCCGGCGGCGGCAGCATCGCCTGGGTCGACGTGGGCGGGCTGCTCCATGTCGGTCCGCAAAGCGCCGGCGCCGTGCCGGGGCCGGCCTGTTACGGCAAGGGCGGCACGGAGCCCACAGTCACCGATGCCAACGTCATCCTGGGCATCATCGACCCCGACTATTACCTCGGCGGGCGCATCAGGCTCGACCGCGCGGCGGCGGAGCGCGCGGTGGGCACCGTCGCGGACGCGCTCGGCATCGACCTCGTCGAAGCCGCCTATACGATTCATACCACCAGCAACCATCACATGATCGCGGCCATCGAGGACATCACGGTCAACGAGGGCATCAACCCGCGCGAGAGCTACCTCGTGGCGGGCGGCGGGGCGACGGCCTGCCATGTCGGCGAGATGGTCCGCGAGCTGGGCATCACCAACTTCATGATCCCGAAGCTGACGGCCGGGCTGAGCGCGCTCGGCGGCCTCATCTCCGAGATCAAGTGGGAGGAGACCGCGACCCTGCACACGGACGCGGCGCGCTTCGCCGGCGGGGCGGTCAACGGGCTGCTGGAGCGGCTGCGCGAAAGCGGAAATGCTTTCCTGGCGCGCGCCGGGGTTCCTGCCGAGCGGCGGCGTTTCGAGTATGCCTTCATGGGCCGCTACCAGTACCAGTCCTGGGAGATCGAAGTGCCCTTCACCGTGGGCGACGCCGGACTCGGGGAGAGCAACCTCGAGACGCTGGTCGAGGGCTTCCACCGGACGCACGAGCGGGTCTACACGATCCGCATTGACGAGGACCTGGTGGAGTTCACGACCTGGAAGGTCCGCGCCGTCGGCGAACGCTGGGAGGGCGACGCCGTGGTCCGGGGCACGGTGCCCGCACAGGACGGCCCGCTTCCGCAGAAGGCGCCGAGGCAGATCTATGTTCGGGAACTGGGCGGGCTGACAGAGGTTCCGGTCTACGATGGCGGCTCGCTCGGCTCCGCGGCCGTGATCGAGGGGCCCGCCGTCATCGAAGAGGAAACGACGACGGTGCTCCTGCTGCCCGGCATGACCGCGACGACCGACGCGCGGGGCAACTACCGGGTGAATTTCTGACCCGGCGGCCGTGCGAAGCTGCCGTTCTGTTGAGCGGCCCCGGCCCTGCCGTTACTCTTGTCTCGAACATCACCCAAGGGAGGCAACAGAATGCCGAAACAGAAGAATGATGCCCGGACAGCGAAAGGACGCAGCCGCCGCAACTTCCTCAAGGGCTCGGCGGCGCTCGGTGCGGCCATTGCCGCGCCGGCGATCCTCAAGACCTCGCCGAGGCAGGCGAGGGCCGACGAGAACACCATCAGGATCATCGGCCCGAACGTGATCGCGCTGGAGGACTGGACCGCCTTTACCGCGGAGACCGGGCTCACCGTCGAATGGAAGGGGATCGCCAGCGACCCCGGCGTCTTCCTGAAGGAGGCCATCGCCGACGAGGCCGGCGAGGACTTCGACATGTTCTGCTTCGACGGCGGTGTGGAGGATCGCCTGGTTCCGGAAGGCCTGATCCTGCCGATCGACGAGGGCGCCATGAAGCGCTGGGACGGCGTGCCCGATAACGTGAAGCGCAGCCCCCTGCTGCGGACCAAGGACGGCACCCAGTACGGCGTCCCCATCGTCTTCAACGCCGATTCCTTTGCCTACTTCCCCGACCTGATCGACCGCGAGGAGCCGCTGACCTACGATCTCCTGTTCGACAGCGAGGTGACCATGGGCAAGGTCTCGCTGGAGGATACCTGGCTCACCACCTTCGCCATGGCGGGCATGTACCTGAAGCATCATGGCCTCGCCACCATCGACCAGCCGTCGAACATGACCCTCGAAGAGGCGAAGACGACGGCGGACTTCCTCATCGAGCGCAAGAACGCCGGCCAGTTCCGCTCCCTCTGGGGCACCTGGGAGGAATCCATCGACCTCATGGCCAACGGCGAGGTCATCGTCCAGAACTGCTGGGAGCCGGCGGTGAAGGCGCTGCAGCGCCAGGGCCACAACGTCCGCTACGCATACACGGTCGAGGGCTACAACAAGTGGATGCTGGGCGCCTACATTCCCTCGCAGGCGGCGGAACGCGGCAACCTGGAGAAGATCTACCGCGCGATCGACGGCTTCCTCGGCGGCGCCTACAGCGCCCAGATTGCCGTGCTGCGCGGCTACGTGACGGGGAACCCGCAGCTCGGGCTCGAGTACGCCAAGTCGGAGAACTGGGAGGCCGACAAGATCCAGTCCATCGAGGACAACCTGGAGAAAATCCAGAAGAAGTTCGTCGCCGAGCAGTTCTGGCAAAATGCCGCGCCGGACAACATGCAGTCCATCGAATCCGAGTGGGAGCGTTTCGTCCAGGCGTAACGCAAGGCCGCTTGCGGCGAAGTACTTGTGCAATGACGAAGGATGGCGGGCTGCTGAAGCCGTAAATCATGTCTGAGAGCTTCGGCCGCCCGCCGCCCGCCCTGCAGTTCCTGCGCGGGCTGGCGGGCGAGCGCCACGGCCCGGTCTGGTCCTTCATGGTGCTGTGGGCGCTGGTGATGCTGGTGCCCCTGGTCGGCCTCGTGGTCTGGTCGTTCCTCACCATCAAGGGCTTCCGGGTCTCCTTCGACCCCAACGTCGACGCCTATCTCAATCTCTTCGAGTCCGGCCGCTGGTCGGTGACGGTCCGCACGCTGCGCATCGCCGCGACGGTGACGGCGATCGAGCTTCTGCTTGCGCTGCCCTTCGCGCTCTGGCTCGCCAAGGGGACGCGCTCCAACGCCGTCCGCGCAATGACGCTGGCGCTTCTGACGGTTCCCTTCTTCCTCAGCGTGGCGGCGCGCACCATCGTCTGGCGGGCGGTTCTCGGCACCAAGGGCTTCGTCAACAGCGCGCTGATGTGGCTCGGCCTGATCGACGAGCCGCTGGACTGGCTTCTGTTCTCCGAGTTCGCGGTGCATCTCGGTCTCATCGGGCCCTACTTCCCGACCATGGTGTTCCCGATCTTCCTGGCCGCCGTGATGATCGACGACGATCTGCTGCAGGCCAGCCGGGACCTCGGCGGCCGTTCGATCCACACGTTGCTGCACGTCATCATTCCCCTGGTGATGCCGGGCATCATCGCCGGGATCGTCTTCACCTTCGTCCCCATGCTGGGCGCCGACGTCATTCCTGCGCTGCTCGGCGGCGGGCATGCCCACCTGCTGGGCAACTCGGTGCACAGTCTCTTGACGGCGCTCAACTATCCGGTGGCCTCGGCGATGGCGACGGTCATCCTCGTCGCCATGGTGGCCCTGCTCTTCGTGCTGCGCCTGCTGATGCTCCGGCTCGGCGGCTTCGGCGAGGTGTTCGAGGGGCTCAGGCGATGAGCGCAGCGTCGTGGCCCCGCCTGCGCCTCAAGCGCCGCCGCAACCTCGACGAGGCGTGGCGCAGCTGGCTCTCGGCCTGCCCCGGCTACGTAATCATCGGCCTGATCTACGCGCCGATCGTCTGGCTGGGGCTGATGTCCGCCACGTCGGAGCCGCTGAGCGGCATTCCCGGCGACTTCACGGGCGCGTGGTACGAGCGGCTCTTCCAGAACACGAAGTGGGTCGATCCGCTCTGGCTGAGCATCCTCATCGCCGCGGTGGTGGGACTGGCCTCGATGGTGTGCGCGACCATGGTCGGCCGGGCACTGCCGCACATGAGAGGGCGCGGCCCGGTGCTCTTCGCCGTCATCCTCCCGCTTTTCGTGCCGGGTGTGATCATGGGCACCGCGCTCTTCATGTATTTCCGCTCGTTCATGGGGCTCAGGCTCGGGTACTGGTCGCTCGGGCTCGGCCATTTCGTGTGGGCCTTCCCCTTCTCCCTGCTCGCCGTGCTGGTGATGGCGTCCCGCTTCGACACGCGCCTGCTCGACGCCGCCGCGGACCTCGGCGCCGGCGCCTGGGAGCGTTTCTGGCACATCGAATTTCCGGCGCTCAGACCGGGCATCATCGCCGCCGGGCTCTTCGGGTTCCTGCTGTCGTTCAACGAGCTCTCGCGGAGCATCTATGTGGGCGGGCGCAAGACCACGCTTCCGCTCTACGCCTGGGCGCAGGCGTCCTCCCACACGTCGAACATCCCGTTGATCTATGCGCTCAACACGCTTGCCCTGGTGGCCAGCCTGATCCTGATCTGCGGCGCCTTCTGGGCGCTCTTCGTACGCAGGGAGCGAGCCTGAAGACGAGGGCGAAGGGCCGGTCTCCGCACATTGTGTGACCCGGACCATTCGTGGCCAATAATCCTGACGCCGTTGACACCATGAGGGCTTGTGGGATTTGTCGAGGCCCACTGATGGTGGCGCGGCTCCGTCACGCATCAGCTTCCGAGAAGCAGTCCCGGACGGACAACCTATTGAGAAATTACAGCTAAAGCGCGTCCGACTTTGACGGACACGCACGGGCCGCCCTCGGGCATCACAGACTCTGCATCAGATCGGACATCACGACTTGGAACCGCGCGAGGATCCCGCTTTCGTCCGGATGGTGGCCGTCCGCGACCACTCTTCGCCCGGCGATCCAGACCTCCCGGAGCGCCGAGCCGGCATTGGTGAAGACCCAGGCGTCGAGCAACGTGTCGGGCCTGTGTGCCGCCAGCGTCGGATGATCGGGATCGAGGACGAGGAAGTCGGCCGCCCGGCCTTCGGCAAGCGCTCCGCAGGGTTGCCCCATCGCCCGGCTTCCGCCGGCAGCCGCGCCGAGCCACAGTGCCGCACCCAGAGACGGGGGCGCTGCCGCCGCATTGCGGGAGCCGGGCGGCGCCGCGTCGTTCGCCACCAGCCGCCGTCTCAGGACCAGGCGCTGGGCATATTCCAGCCAGCGCAGCTCCTCCCGCGGATCGAGCGATACATTGCTGTCACTGCCGATGCCGAAGGTGCCCCCTTCCGCCAGCCACTCCGGCAGGGCGAACACGCCGTCGCCGAGATTGGCTTCGGTGGTCGGGCACAGGCCGGCAATTGCACCGGTTGCCGCGGCGCGCCGGTTCTCGTCGGCTGTCATGTGGGTGGCGTGAACCAGGGTCCAGCGCCGGTCGACCGGAGCACCGTCGAGCAGCCATTCGACCGGCCGCCGGCCGGACCAGGCGAGGCACTCGGCAACCTCCCGTTCCTGCTCGGCGATGTGGATGTGAACCGGTCCTTCGGGGCACATGGCGTCATAGGCCGAGAGCGCGTCCGCAATATCCGCCGGCAAGACTGCGCGCAGGCTATGCAGAGCCGCGCCTGCGGTTTGCGTGGGGGACGCCCCGGCCAGCGCAGCGATCATTCCGGCCCATTCGTCCGTCTCCAGCCGAAATCGTTGCTGGGCGCCGGCGAGCGGGGCCCCGCCGAAACCGCCTTCCCGGTAGAGCACCGGCAGCAGCGTCAGGCGGATGCCGGCCGCAGCCGCGCCCGCCGCGACGCGCCGGGCCAGCTCCGCAACGTCGCCGTAGCGGCCGCCCCCCGGCAGGTTGTGAAGGTAGTGGAACTCCGCCACGCCGGTATAGCCGGCCTTCACCATCTCGACGTAGAGATGCGCGGCAATCGCCTCGACCTGCTCCGGCGTCAGGCGGCTCACGAAACTGTACATGGTCTGGCGCCACGACCAGAAATCGGCCCCTGCAGAGCCTCCGCCCCGTTCGGTGAGTCCGGCCATCGCCCGTTGGAAGGCGTGGCTGTGCAGGTTCGGCATGCCGGGGATCACCACGCCGGGAAGGCGCGTATGGCCGGCGGCGGGCGCGCCGGATTCGATCCGCCGGATCGTTCCCGTCTCGTCCAGATGCAGCAGCACGCCCTCTGCCCAGCCGCCCGGCAGCAGGCAGAGCGGGCACCAGAGCCGGGCTGCCGTGCCGGTCACGGCTGCGCCGCTGCGCGGCCGACGAACGGGGCAGCAATTTCCATGACGCGGCAATACACTCCCGCGACACACCGTACAGCAAGGGAGTGCGAGGCCCGATCATGAGCGCCTGGGACAGCCTGTGGATCAATGCCCGGATCGCGACCATGGCGCCGGCCGGCGAAGACCCTTACGGCGCTGTGGCGGACGGCGCGATCGCCGTGGCCGGCGGGGCCATTGCCTGGATCGGTGCGACGGCGGAGCTGGATCGGTCGCGGGCGGAGGGCGTGCCGGTGCACGACGCCGGCCGCGCGTGGATCACGCCGGGGCTGATCGACTGCCACACCCACATCGTCTACGGCGGCAACCGGGCGGCCGAGTACGAGCAACGGCTGAACGGCACGACGTACGAAGAGATCGCCCGGGCCGGCGGCGGCATCGTCTCGACCGTGCGGGCGACCAGGCAGGCCTCGGTCGACGTGCTGGTCGAGAGCGCCCTGCCGCGCGTCCGCTCTCTCCTCCGGGAGGGCGTGACGACCATCGAGGTCAAGTCGGGCTACGGCCTCGACACGGCAACCGAGCGCCGCATGCTGCAGGCCGCCCGGCGCCTTCCGGACCGTCTGCCGGTCGATGTCGAGACGACGTTCCTCGGCGCCCATGCCTTGCCGCCGGAGTACGCCGGCAACGCCGACGGCTACATCGATCTGGTATGCGCCGAGATGATCCCGGCGGTTGCCGAGGCCGGCGAGGCCGACGCGGTGGACGCGTTCTGCGAATCCATCGGCTTTACACGCCCGCAGACGGAGCGGGTCTTCCGGGCGGCGCACGATCATCGCCTGCCGGTCAAGCTGCATGCCGAACAGCTGAGCGATCTCGGCGGCGCGTCGCTGGTGGCGGAATTCGACGGCCTGTCGGCCGATCACCTGGAATACGTCGGCGAGGACGGCGTGCGCGCCCTGGCCCGTGCCGGAACGGTGGCGGTCGTTCTGCCCGGCGCCTTCTACTTCCTCCGCGAGACGCAACTGCCGCCGTTCGACCTGTTCCGCCGGCATGGTGTCCGCATCGCGCTGTCGACCGACTGCAATCCGGGCAGCTCGCCCGTCACGTCCCTGCTTCTGATGATGAACATGGCCTGCAACATGTTCCGCATGACCCCGGCGGAGGCGCTGGCCGGGGTGACTCGCGAGGCGGCGCACGCGCTTGGCCTTCAGGACCGGATCGGAACGCTGGAAGCGGGCAAGGCGGCCGACTTTGCGCTCTGGGACATCGGCAGCCCCGGCGAACTGGCCTATCCCGCCGGCTTCAACCCGTGCCGGGCGGTCGTGAAGAACGGTGTGCTCGTGGCAGGCAACGGCCTCTCCGGTACCGCATAGCCGGCTCACGGGCCGTGCTCCCGCGCCCAGGCGAGCGCCGCCTCCAGCATCGCGCGAAGGGCGGGCCGAACCTCCGCAGCCTTGTCAGGCTCGTAGTTCCAAGGCGGCAATTCCCCGCAGTAGGTCGCCATGGAGAGTTCGAGCTGGAAGGCATGGACGCGCTCGTCCGGGTCGCCATAGTGGCGCGTGATGAAGCCGCCGGTGAAGCGGCCGTCGACGGCTAGCCGTTCCTCGCCGTAGTTGCCCAGAGCCTCGGCCAGTCGCGGCCGCAGGCCGGGATGGCAGGCGCGACCGTGCGCGGTGCCCAGGTTGAAGTCCCGCAACGTGCCCTCGAACAGCCGCGGCACCTCCGACAGGATCGAATGGCAGTCGAACAGGATGGCGATGCCGTGCTTGCGGCGGATCGACGCCAACTCCCGCTCGAGCCGCTGGTGGTAAGGCAGCCAGCAAGCCTGCAAACGGTCCGCACGCTCTTCGCCGTCCGGTTCCGAACCGGGAAGGTAGAGCGGATCGCCGGCGAAGTCCTGCTGCGGAAACAGGCCGGTCGATGGCCGGCCGGGATAGAGCGGCGCGTCGTCCGGCGGCCGGTTCAGGTCCACGACATAGCGCGACCAGACCGCCTGCAGGGTCGGGATGCCGAGCTCGCTGGCGAAATCGTAGAGCCGGTCGAGATGCCAGTCGGTATCCGGCCGCATCAGCGCCCGCTCGGTCATCCGTGCTTCCACTGCCGCCGGGATGGCGGTCCCCACGTGGGGGATGCTCATCAGCAGCGGCGCAGCTCCCGGAGCGAACCTGTATGGCGTGACGCGGTCGGCGGCCATTGCGGAGTCCTGCTCTCCCTGCTCTGGCGGCACGAGCCGCCGGTCTCGCGGTCCGGCCAATGCCAAACGACACAGCCTTTGACTTGTATGTACAATTTGACCTAATGTTGTATATATAACTTGCTTTCTGCTGGCAAGACGGGCCTTCGGCAACGGACAGGCGGGGTGGAGCCGTGGTGAATGCGTTGCTCTCCATGACCGACATCTCGGTGCGCCTCGGCGGCGGCGAGACCGTGCGCGAGAGCCAGGCCGCGATCGGTGCCTGCCCGGAGCTGACGGGATGAGCGAATTCGCGCCCACGCTGCCCGCCGACGATGCCGGCTCGACGCCGCTCTACCAGCAGGTCAAGGACTACGTCCGCCGCTCCATCCTGACCGGGGACTGGCCGGTCGACCATCGCATCCCATCGGAGAACGAACTGGTCCGGCTGTCCGGCGTGAGCCGCATGACCGTGCACCGCGCCCTGCGCGAACTCACGGACGATGGCTGGCTGCGCCGGGTCCAAGGGCAGGGGACATTCGTGGCCGACCGCCGCGCCCGCCTCGACCTACTGGAAATCCGCAACATCGCCGACATCATCCGCAGCCGCGGCAGCTATAGCTGGGACGTCACCCTGCATGTGCGCAGCCTGCCGCTCCCGGACATCGCCGAAGAACTCGAGACGGAGCCGGACGCCGACCTGTTTCACAGCCGGCTGGTCCACTGTCTCGACGGCACGCCGTTCCAGCTGGAGGACCGCTGGGTCAATCCGGCGGCGGCGCCGGACTATCTCGGTGTCGATCTCACGCGGCAGACCCCCAACGAATACCTGATGCGCGCCGCACCCTTGAGCGAGGTCGAACACCGGCTCGAGGCCGTGCTGCCCGGCCCGGTGGAACAGGAATTGCTCGGCATCGGCCGGCATCAGCCCTGCCTGCTGTTGCATCGGCGCACCTGGTCCGGCGGCCGGGTCGCCTCGCGCGCCTGGCTGACCCATCCGGGCGACCGCTTCTACCTGGCGACCCGCTTCGCCCACGACGTCGGTCTGCCACGATCCCCGAGACCGGAGCAGACGCCGTGACCGACCGGCGGAGCGGGGACAACCGCCTCGACAACACGCGCGAGATCCGTGCGCCCCATGGCGACGAACTGAGCTGCAAGAGCTGGCTGACCGAAGCGCCGATGCGCATGCTGATGAACAATCTGGACGCTCAGGTCGCCGAGAAGCCGCAGGAGCTGGTGGTCTATGGCGGCATCGGCCGGGCGGCGCGCAACTGGGAGAGCTTCGACCGGATCGTCGCGGCGTTGCGGACGCTGGAAGCCGACGAAACGCTGCTGGTCCAGTCGGGCAAGCCGGTCGGCGTCTTTCGCACCCATGCCGATGCGCCCCGCGTACTGATCGCCAATTCCAATATCGTGCCCCACTGGGCAACGCTCGAGACGTTCAATGAGCTCGATCGCGCCGGCCTGATGATGTTCGGCCAGATGACGGCCGGCTCATGGATCTATATCGGCAGCCAGGGCATCGTTCAGGGCACTTACGAAACATTCGTGGAGGTCGGCCGGCAGCATTACGGCGGCGATCTTGCTGGCCGCTGGATACTGACCGGCGGCCTTGGCGGCATGGGCGGCGCCCAACCGATGGCGGCGACCATGGCCGGCGCCTCCCTGCTCTCGGTGGAGTGCCAGCCGAGCCGGATCGAGATGCGGCTGGCGACCGGCTATCTCGACCGGAGCTCGACCGATCTGGATGAGGCGCTGGCAATGATCGACGACGCCTGCAGGCGGAAGGAGGCCGTGTCGGTCGGCCTGCTCGGCAATGCCGCCGAAGTCTATCCGGAACTGGTACGGCGCGGGGTGCGGCCCGATGTCGTGACCGACCAGACCAGCGCCCACGATCCGCTGAACGGCTATCTGCCGGCCGGCTGGTCGCTCGCCGAATGGGAGGAGCGGCGCGAGCGGGACCCCGGCGGCACGATGCAGGCCGCCAAGCAGTCGATGGCCGTCCAGGTCCGCGCCATGCTCGATTTCTGGGAGCAGGGCGTGCCGACCCTCGATTACGGCAACAATATCCGCCAGATGGCGCAGGAAGTGGGCGTCCACAACGCCTTCGACTTTCCGGGCTTCGTGCCCGCCTACATCCGCCCGCTCTTCTGTTGTGGCGTCGGGCCGTTCCGCTGGGCGGCGCTGTCCGGCGATCCGGAGGACATCTACCGGACCGACGACAAGGTCAAGGAGCTGATGCCGGACAATCCGCACCTGCACAACTGGCTGGACATGGCGCGTCGCCGCATCCGCTTCCAGGGCCTTCCGGCGCGCATCTGCTGGGTCGGGTTGGGCGATCGGCACCGCCTGGGCCTCGCCTTCAACGAGATGGTCGCAAGGGGCGAGTTGAAGGCGCCGGTGGTGATCGGCCGGGACCATCTGGACAGCGGATCTGTCGCAAGCCCGAACCGCGAAACCGAAGGCATGATCGACGGCTCCGACGCGGTCTCCGACTGGCCCATGCTCAACGCAATGCTCAACACGGCGTCGGGCGCGACGTGGGTCAGCCTGCACCATGGCGGCGGTGTCGGCATCGGCTTCTCCCAGCATGCCGGCATGGTGCTCGTGTGCGACGGCACCGATGAAGCGGCAACGCGTATCGGGCGGGTGCTGTGGAACGACCCGGCAAGCGGCGTCATGCGCCACGCCGACGCGGGCTACGAGGAGGCCATCGCCTGCGCGCGCGAGCACGAGCTGAACCTGCCCTTCCTTGGCGAGTGAGAGGACCGACCTGCCGATGCGCATGCTCAGCAGAGCCGACAAGGCACCGTCCCGCCATTCCGACGAGTCTCGCGCGCCAGCCGGAATCGCGCGGTTCAACCGGCAGAGCACACGGTCATGACGGTTCTCCTCGAAACGCGTGCCGACCTCACCCTGGAGGCCGCTCGGCGCGTGGCCTGGGACGGCGAAGGCGTCCAGCTCGGCGCCACGGCTCTCTCCGCCATGCGGCAGGGACGGCATCGGCTGGAATGCATTCTCGAGCACGATCCGGAGATCACGATCTATGGCGTGACGACAGGCGTCGGCCATCTCGCCCGGAAGAAGCTGTCGTCCGAGGAACGCGAACGGTGGGCCAACCTCTCGCTGGCGCGCATCGCCGTATCCTGGGGCGATCCCCTGCCCGAACGCGTCGCGCGTGCGATCGTCCTGGCACGGCTGACCAACTTCGTGGAGGGCCATGCCGCAATATCGCCCGAGATCGCCCAGGGTGTCGCCGCCATGCTGGCCGAAGACAGGCTGCCGGCGGTCCCGGCGCAGGGACAGGGCGGCGCGGGCGAGATCCTGTCGCTCAGCCACTTGTTCTGCGGCCTCGCGACGCGGATGGAGCCGGCGGCCAAGGACGTGCTCTGCCTGATCAACGGGTCACCGTCGGCCACGGGCCTCGTCACCGATGCCGCACTCGTCGCCGACAGGCGCCTCGATCTCGCGGCACGGGTCTTCGCGCTCTCCTTCGAGGCCTTCAACGCGCCGCTGAGCCATCTCGATGCCGCGCTGGAGGACTACTGGAACAACCCCCACGACGGCTGGGCGCTTCGCCGTCTTCGCGAACTGGTGGGCAGCGGCCACGGCGGCAAACGGCGTCCCTATCAGGCACCCGTTAGCTATCGGATCGTGCCGCGAATGCTGGGCCAGGCGCGGCGCGCAGCGACCTTGGCCGCAGAAGTCGCCGCGGAGTCGCTCCAGGCGGTGACGGACAACCCGGTTTGGATCGACGCCAACAACGAAGACCACCCCTTCGGCCGATTCATATCGACCGGCGGCTACCACAACCCCCATGCGGTGCTCGCCATGGACGCCGTGACCGCCGCGTGTGCCAATCTCTGCGTTCTTGCCGGACGCCAGGGCGCAAAACTCCTGGATGGCGGCGTCTCGCTGCTTCCGGATCAGCTGAACTCTCCCGAAGGCGGGAGTGACCCCCGGCGCGCTTACATGGGCTATTTGCCGATGGCCCAGACCGGCTACGAGGAGGAAGCCCGCCTCTACGCCCAGGCCACGCTGCTTCCCGGCGGCGAGTCCGGCGGATTCGGTCAGAACGACGTTGCCAGTCCCGTGTTCATGGCGTGGTCCAAGCAGGACCGCGCGGGCCGGTGTCTCGATATGGCGCTTGCTACTCTTCTGCCGATCGCCTTGCGTGCTCTCGACGTCACCGACCGGCCCGTTCCGCCAGACCTGGCCGGGCTCGAGGCCTTAGTCCGGGCGATCGAGCCCGACCTCGTGCGGAACAAGCCGTTCGGTCCCGCGGTGGCCACGATCGCCGAGACCCTGCGCCGCGACATCTATCCGTACACGCACACATGAGCCGCACCAACTAGATCCGTCCCGTTCTCGGGAACCTCCTGGACTCCTGCCCCGGCAGGGCTCTGTTTCTTCGTGCCCCCCGGCGGCGAGGCGGCTCTTGTCGGGCGGCGAAAAAGCCTATACGGGGTCCGTGGCCGCGGCACCGACAGACGGGCCGCGAGAGAGCGGGAGGAGACGTCCATGAGCGACAGCTACCAAGAGATCACCGATGTGGTGCAGGTCTATTTCGACGGGCTCTACGAGTGCGATACCGAGAAGCTCGCCACGATCTTTCACCCGTCCAGCCACCTCTTCGCGAACATGGACGGCGAGTTCGTCGACTGGCCGCGCGAGCAATGGTTCGAGATCGTGAAGACCCGCACGCCGCCGGCGTCGGTGGGGCAGGCGCGCTTCGACAAGATCCTCTCCATCGACTTGTCGGACGAGAACACCGCCGTGGTCACCTGCGAATGCGCGATCCATCCGCGCTACTTCACCGACTTCCTGTCGCTCATCCGCATCGACGGCGAGTGGAAGATCGTCTCGAAGTCCTTCCGCTTCGACGTCCACGAATAGGCGAAGCGGGGGGAGGCAGATCGTCCCGAGTCACTCCGCAAGCTTCTTGTAGAGCGGCGCATAGGGGGCGCGGCTCTTCCGATAGGCGCTCATCACGTGCGGGCGGGCCGTGCCCTGTCGCCGCTTCTCGATCAGCGCTGCGATTGCCTCTTCGACGAGGGCCTCGATTGGCCGGCGCTCTTGCTCCGCCAGACTTCGCAGGTCGGCGAGCAGTACGCCGTCCACCTGTACGGTGATTTTCTCTCGCGTCTTTGACATGGCGTGGCCGCAGCGCTCAGCCGCCCGCGCGGTGCCAGGCGGCGAGCGCGGCGAGGTCGTGGAAGGTGATGTCCGGCTCGACGTCGACCGGCGGCGTGGCGCCGCCGGGGCGGCCGGCACGGCGGTCGATCCAGCAGGTGGCGAAGCCCGCCGCGCGGCCCGGCACGACATCGTGGAAGAGGCTTTGGGCCACGTGCAGCACCTCGCCCGGCCCGATGCCCTCGTCGGCGAGCAACGCCGTGGCGCGCTCGAAATGTGCGGGCGCGGGCTTGTAGCTCCCCACATCCTGGGCGGTGACGACGGCGTGGAAAGGATCGCCGAGGCGCCGCGCGCTGTGGGTGAACGAGTTGCGGTCCACGTTGGAGAGCACCATCAGCAGCCCGTGCTGCTTGAGGTAGCCGAGCGCGTCGATCGTGTCGGGGAAGGGCGGCCAGTCGGCGATCGAGGCGGCGAACGCGGCGGCCTCCTCGTCCGTCGCCGTGTGGCCGAAGTCCGCCGCCGCCAGCTTGCACACGCGGCCCAGCACCACCGGATAGAGCGCCGACGGGTCGGCCTCCTGCACCGTGTGCTCGTGCCGGGCGAAGGCGGCGAGCAGCGTGTCGTCGTCCGCGTCGATCCCAGGCAGCGTCCGGAGCGCCCGAAGGATGCCCTGCTCCCAGTCGATGAGGGTGCCATAGCAATCGAAGGTGAAGGCGCGGAAGGTGCGCGGGTTCATGGGCTCGTCCTGCGGTCTTGTTTGTTGGTTTGAAGGGGGCGGCGGCAGGGGTTTAGCCCGCCGGGCCGAGATGCGTCTCGAAGAACTTTAGCATACGCCGCTGCGAGTCCCGCCTCGCCTCGGGGTTTCCCTGTACCGTGTGCAGCCGGCCGCTCATGCCTTCGACGTAGTAGGGACCTTGCATGGGTAGATCGAAGGAATGGTGGGCTTCGGGATAGACAACCAGCTCCACACGGTCCGGGGCGCGCGGGGCGAGGTTCCGGCAAAGCTGCGCCGGGGTCCAATCGTCCTCGGCCCCGATCAGGATCAAGAGCGGAAGATCGAAGCGATAGAAGAAGTCCGAGCAGTAGGGATAGTACGCCACGACTGCGCTGTATCCTGGTGAAGCTCTGCCGTGGCCGCTCGCGGCGACACGAATCGCCGTGCCGCCACCCAGCGACAGCCCCACGAGGCCGATACGGTCCTCGTCCACGAACGGCAACGACGCCAGGTGATCGTAGGCGGCGTAAGCGTCGCTGACCTGCAGCGGAAAGTATTTCCCCCCGGTCTGGCAGCCATCGGTGATCCGGCGCGGGCCGAAGCTGTCGACGATGAGCGTCACGTATCCGTTCTCGTTCAACAGTGCAGCATGTGCTCCCAGGCCACGCCAGACCGTCTGGTGCGAGGTGTTCCTCTCGGTCCCGCTGCACCCGTGCATCAGCACGGCGGCAGGGAAGGGGCCGTCACCTTCGGGTTTGGCGAGCCATGAGGCTAGGCTCGCGTCACTCTCACTGGTGACGATCTTCGTTTCAGTCCCCTGCGTCTGGCAGGCCGCAAGCGCGAAGCCGAGGGCTGCGACCAGGGCGATGGCAGCGACCGCTCCGGCGACGCGGCTCATCCGTGTTCCTCCCCCCCCCCAATGCCACCTCGGCGCAATAGCGATGACAGTGTTGATATATCACAACGGAATGGGCCGCTTGACGGCAACGCTAAAGGGCGCTGAAATCGGAAAAGAAGGGGAGTGCGCTTTGCACGCACTCCCCAGTGCCAGTGGTCTTGACCGCGGGAGATGGACGGTCGTCAGGAACAACCACTGGTAGCGCCACAGGTAACGCACTTCATGCAGGTCCCGTTTCGGACCAGCGTGAAGTTGCCGCAATCTCCGCAGGCCTCGCCCTCGTAACCCTTGCCGCGCGCCTGATGCAGGGGGGCGCGGCCGCCTGCCGGCTGGCTGCCGGCGGCGGCACGGCCACGCTGCACGCGCTTGGCGAATGTCGCTGCCGCCGCGTGGCCGCTCTGCCCTTCGCCTGAGCCCGGCGCGGCGCGCGCCGGCGCCTCGCGGCTGCCTCTCTCATCGCCGCCCGCACTGCCGGCGCCGCCGTTCAGCACCAGCAGGTTGGAGCGGACGTAGCCTGCGCTCACCGTCTCGTCGGCGCTCGCGCCGGAAGTCGCGCCGCTTTCGGCCGCAGGCGCGCGAACCGTCTGCTCTTCGCCGCCGCCGATGGTATCGGGCAGCAGGTCCTCGTACTCGGCATGAGAAAGATCGCTGCGCCCGAGATAGGAGATGGCGAGCTCGCGGAAGATGTAGTCGAGGATCGACGTGCTCATCTTGATGGCGTCGTTGTTGACCACCATCCCCGCCGGCTCGAACCGGGTGAAGGTGAAGGCGTCGACGTACTCGTCCAGCGGCACGCCGTACTGCAGCCCGATCGAGATCGAGATCGCGAAGTTGTTCATCAGGCTGCGGAAGGACGCGCCCTCCTTGTGCATGTCGATGAAGATCTCGCCGAGCGATCCGTCCTGGAACTCGCCGGTCCTGAGGTAGACCTTGTGGCCGCCGACGATGGCCTTCTGGGTGTAGCCGCGCCGCCGATGGGGGAGGCGCCGGCGGTCGCCCTCGCGAATGACCTGCTTGACGATGCGCTCGGCGACGGCGAGCGGGTCAGGCTGGCTCATCGCGGCGAGCGGCTCGTCGGCCGTCTCATCATCCGCCTCGTCCGCGAGGCCGTCGCCGAGGGCGAGCGCGCTGAGCGGTTGGGAGAGCTTGGAGCCGTCGCGGTAGAGCGCGTTGGCCTTGATGCCGAGGCGCCAGGAGAGCTCGTAGGCCCTGCGGCAGTCATCGACGGTGGCGTCCATCGGCAGGTTGATGGTCTTCGAGATTGCGCCGGAGATGAAGGGCTGGGCCGCCGCCATCATGCGGACGTGGCTCTCGGTGGAGAGGCAGCGGCTCGATCCGGTCCGCCCGCAGGGATTGGCGCAGTCGAAGACGGGCAGGTGCTCGGGCCTGAGGTGCGGCGCGCCCTCGAGCGTCATGGCGCCGCAGCAGTAAAGCGTGGCCGCCTCGATCTCGCGCGCGCTGAAACCGAGAGCGCCAAGAAGGTCGAAGCCCGGCCGGTCGAGATTGGCGGCATCGAGGCCGAGCGTGCCGGTGCAGAAATCTGCGCCGAGCGTCCACTTGTTGAACGCGAGGTTGAGGTCGAAGGCGGCATCGAGAGCACCCTCGACGCGCGCGATGACGTCCGACGTGAAGCCCTTGCGCGCGAGCGCTGCATGGTCGATCGCGGGCGCCCCCTTCAGCGTGCCGCTACCGACGGCATAGGCGACGATCTCGCGGATCTGCGGCGCCGTGTAGCCCAGCGTCTTCAGTGCCTTGGGCACCGTCCCGTTGATGATCTTGAAGTGACCGCCGCCGGCCAGCTTCTTGAACTTCACCAGGGCGAAGTCGGGCTCGATGCCGGTGGTGTCGCAATCCATGACCAAGCCGATGGTGCCGGTGGGCGCGATCACCGTGGCTTGCGCGTTGCGGTAGCCGTGCGTCTCGCCGAGCTCGACGGCGCGGTTCCAGGCGCTCTTCGCCGCCTCGCCGAGCGCCTTGTCGGGCAGGTTGGCGTGATCGAGCGGCACCGGTTGGATATCGAGGCCCGCGAAGCCGTGGCTCTCGCCGAGGGCGGCCGCGCGGTGGTTGTGCATCACCCGCAGCATGGCGTCGCGGTTCTCGTCGAACGCGGGGAAGGCGCCGTGCTCGCCCGCCATTTCCGCCGAGGCTGCATAGGAGGCGCCGGTCATGAGGGCGCTGATGGCGCCGCCGAGCGCCCGGCCCTCGGCACTGTCGTAGGAAAGCCCGAGCGACATCAGGAGGCCGCCCAGGTTGGCGAAGCCGAGCCCGAGCGTGCGGTAGAGATAGGAGCGTTCCGCAATCTCCCGCGAGGGGAACTGCGCCATCACCACCGCGATCTCGAGGACGACGGTCCAGAGCCGGACGGCGTGCTCGAAGCTCTCGATGTCGAAGCTGCCGTCCTCGCGCCGGAAGGTGATCAGGTTGAGCGAGGCGAGGTTGCAGGCCGTGTCGTCGAGGAACATGTACTCGGAGCAGGGGTTGGATGCGTTGATGCGCCCCCCTGCCGGGCAGGTGTGCCAGGCGTTGATGGTGCTGTCGTACTGGATGCCGGGGTCGGCCGATGCCCAGGCGGCCTCCACGATCTGGTCCCACAGCCCCCGCGCGTCGATGGACTTCGCGACCTTGCCGTCGGTGCGGCGGATTAGGTCCCACGCCCCCCCGGCCTCGACCTGCCGCAGGAAGGCATCGGTCACGCGGATCGAGTTGTTGGAGTTCTGGCCCGATGCGGTGAGATAGGCCTCCGACTGCCAGTCAGTGTCGTAGATGCGAAAGTCGATCTCGGTGAAGCCCTGCTCGGCCCAGCGGATCGCGCGGTGGATGCAGGTCTCCGGCACCAGCGCCCTCCGCGCCTCGCGAACCGCGTCGCCGAGCGCCGGGTTGGACTTGGGCTCGAAGCGATCGGCGCCGCTGCCCGTGTGGCAGGCATTGACGATGGCGTTGAGGCGGGTGTGCAGAAGCTGCGATCCGCTGACCAGCGCCGCGACCTTCTGCTCCTCCACCACCTTCCAGGAGACGAAGTCCTCGATGTCGGGGTGGTCGACGTCGACGATGACCATCTTGGCGGCGCGCCGGGTGGTGCCGCCCGACTTGATCGCGCCGGCGGCGCGGTCGCCGATCTTGAGGAAGCTCATCAGGCCAGACGACTTGCCGCCGCCGGAGAGCGCCTCGCCCTCGCCGCGCAGGTTGGAGAAGTTGGTGCCCGTGCCCGAGCCGTACTTGAAAAGCCGCGCCTCGCGCACCCAGAGGTCCATGATCCCGCCCTCGTTGACGAGGTCGTCCTGGATGCTCTGGATGAAGCAGGCGTGCGGCTGCGGGTGCTCGTAGGCCGACTCGGCCTCCTTCAGATCGCCGCTCTCGTGATCGACGTAGTAGTGGCCCTGCGCCGGGCCGTCGATGCCGTAGGCCCAGTGCAGCCCTGTGTTGAACCACTGCGGCGAGTTGGGCGCCGCCACCTGCTGCGCCAGCATGGTGAAGAGCTCGTCATAGAAGGCGCGGGCGTCGGCTTCGCGGTCGAAGTAGCCGGCCTTCCAGCCCCAGTAGGTCCAGGTGCCGGCGAGGCGGTGAAAAACCTCCTTGGCCGAGCGCTCGCCCTGGGGCGGCGCGTCGTCCGCGGCGTCGGCGCCGTTCGCGGCCTCCGGGTCCGGCGCACTCCGCCACAGCCACTCGGGCACGCCGTCTTCCGGCACCGGCTTGCGCCGGGCGGCGATGCCGGCCTTGCGGAAGTATTTCTGGGCAAGGACATCGCTCGCGACCTGCGACCAGCCGGCCGGGACCTCGACGTCCTTCTGCGCGAACACCACCGAGCCGTCGGGATTGCGGATCTCGCACGCGGTCGTGCGGTACGCCACCTCCTGGCGGGGCGTCCCGTCGTCCGTCGTGTAGTGGCGCTCGATGCGCATGGAGCCTCCAAACTCGACCGAAACTGAAATTGAGCGCGGTCAGCACCGTCACGACATATCGTGTACCAAGGCGACATGACCGCAATCAGTGGTAGGAAACGCCAAATATCGCGGGACTGTCAAGCACAATATTGTGCTATTGGCCAGGCCAGTTGCTGCCTAAGGGGCGGTCACGAAGCCGCCTCATTCCCTTCAATCGGTAGGCGCACCTCGAAGCAGGCGCCGCCGCCGTTGCGCGGCAAGCAGCGCGCATCGCCGCCGTGACGGCGCGCGATCTGGCGGACGAGGCTGAGCCCGAGCCCGACGCCCCGGTCATCGTCCCGATCCTCTCGTCGACCCTCCCGGCGATAGAAGGGCTCGAAGATGCGCTCGCGCTCCGCCTCTGGCACGCCGGGGCCGCGGTCCAGGACGCGGAGCAGGGCGTGCCCATCCTGCGCCTCCACCTCGACCAGGGCCGTGCTGCCCGGCGCGTGGCGCGCGGCGTTCTCCAGCAGGTTGCGGACCAGGCGGGCGAGCAGCCGGCCCTCGCCCGCCACGGTCACGGGCTCGCCAGAAAATTCGGCGCCGGCACGGGCGGCCTCCTCGGCGGCAAGCGCCTGCAGGTCGATCCGCTCCAGGTGCTGAGGCCGCTCCAGGGTGCTGAGGC
Organism: Rhodospirillales bacterium; assembly: GCA_028820995.1. Lineage (GTDB taxonomy): Bacteria > Pseudomonadota > Alphaproteobacteria > UBA828 > UBA828 > WTGU01. The sequence goes on along the minus strand of JAPPHR010000066.1, from coordinate 238 downwards.
GGCTTGCCAGCAGGATCTCCTCGATCAGCTCGTCGAGGTCCTCGACGTCGCGCTCGACGCGCGCGCGCAAGCCCGGATCGCCGTTCTCGGCCAGCAGCTCCACCGCCATGCGGATGCGGGCGAGCGGCGAGCGCAGCTCGTGGGAGGCGGCGGCCAGCGTCTCGCGCTGGGCTTCCACGAGAGCCTGGTGAGCGTGAGCGGTCTTTCGGCGGGGATCAGGGCCTGATCCGCTCGGATT
>JAPPHR010000132.1 GCA_028820995.1 Rhodospirillales bacterium | reverse complement strand
AGAAGGCCGTGAAGGCGGTGATGGAGTCCAGCAAATGAGCGAAGGCATTCGCACCATTTGCATGCCCAAATGGGGCCTCTCCATGAAGGAGGGGAAGGTCGCCGGCTGGCTTGTGGGCGAAGGCGATTCGATCACGGGCGGCGACGAGATCATCGACATCGAGACCGAGAAGATCTCCAGCGCGGTCGAGGCGGCGGATGCAGGCGTGCTGAGGCGCTGCGTCGCCCAGGAGGGCGACGTGCTGCCGGTCGGCGGCCTGCTCGGCATCGTCGCTGACGAGAGCGTCGCCGATGCCGACATCGACGCCTTCGTCACCGACTTCCAGGCCAACTTCGTGCCGCCCGAGGACGACGACGAGGACAGCGGCCCCGCCACCGAGACGGTGGAGATCGACGGCCGGCAGATCCGCTACCTCACGCGGGGCGAAGGCGGCACGCCGGTCATCCTGATCCACGGTTTCGGCGGGGACCTCAACAACTGGCTGTTCAACCACGAGGCGCTCGCCGCGACGCGGACGGTTCATGCCCTCGACCTGCCGGGGCACGGCAGCTCCAGCAAGGATGCGGGCGACGGCTCGATCGGCTTCTTCGCCGGTGTCGTTACGAGCTTTGCCGATGCGCTGGAGATCGAGAAGGCCCATCTGGTCGGCCATTCCATGGGCGGCGCCATCTCGCTCGCCGTGGCTCGGGCGGCGCCGGAACGCGTCGCCTCCGTCACCTTGATCGGCAGTGCCGGTCTCGGCAGCGACATCGACGGCGACTATCTGGAGGGCTTCATCTCGGCCGAGCGCCGCAAGGACCTCAAGCCCCATGTCGAGAAGCTGTTCAGCGATCCGGCGCTGGTGACCCGTCAACTGATCAACGACCTGCTCGCCTTCAAGCGGATCGACGGCGTCACCGCCGCGCTCGGCACCGTCAGGGATGCCTTCGCGCCCGGCGGCGCCCAAGCAGAGGTGATGCGCGATGTGGCAGGCAGCGTGCCGACGCTCGTCATCTGGGGCGCAGGCGACCAGATCATCCCCGCCTCCCATGCCGACGGCCTGCCGGACGGTGTGGCCTGCACGGTGATGGACGGCCAGGGCCACATGGTACAGATGGAAGCCGCCACCGAGGTGAACCGCCTGATCGACGAGCACGTCGGCTGACGTCAGGCGGCATCAGGTTCCTGGGCCGCGTCCGCTCAAGCGGGTGCGGCCCATTCCTTTCGGCATCCAACATGGCGCCCCGGCGCAACCGCTTGGCTATACTGCGCTCATGGGCGACTCGCAGGCACCGGCCGCCGGGCGGCCGCCGCAGCTCTTTTGCGGCGACATCGACATCAGGATCGCGGGCGACGGCACCTGGTTCCACGAGGGCTGCCCCATCGGCCGCCTGCCGCTGGTCAAGCTCTTCGCGAGCGTGCTCAGGCGGGAGGACGGCGACTACTGGCTCGTCACGCCGGTGGAGAAGGCGCGCATCACCGTGGACGACGTGCCCTTCATCGCCGTCGAAATGGAGGCCGAGGGCGAAGGCGACGCGCAATGCCTGCGCTTCCGCACCAACCTCGACGAGTGGGTGAACGCCGGCGCCGCGCACCCCCTCGCCTTCCGCTCCCTGCCGGAATCGGACGAGAAGGCGCCCTATCTCACCGTTCGCGACGGGCTTGAGGCCAGAGTGGCGCGCGCCGCCTTCTATCCGCTGGTCGAGCTCTGCGTCGAGCGGGAGATCGGGGGCCGCCCGGTGCTCGGCGTCTGGAGCGACGGCGTGTTCTTCCCTTTCGACGACGCGGCGTAAGTCAAAACCGATGCAGGCCGACATTCTGCGCGGCGTGGCGCAGCAGGCGCCGGGCGCACCGGATCAGCCGTGGGAGGCGGTCATCGCGGCGGCGGAGCGCGCGCCTGCGGCCCGCGTTCCGGGCTCGCTCCGCCACAGCGAAGAGTCCTGGGGCCGTCTCCCAACCTCGGAGCCGATCACGCCCGCCGCCGTGCTCGTGGCCGTGATCGAGCGCGAGGGCGCGCACTCGGTCCTCCTCACAAGGCGGGCCGAGCGGCTGGCACGTCACGCAGGCCAGATCAGCTTTCCCGGCGGCCGCGCCGACCCCGGCGACGGAACCCCGCAGAAGACGGCGCTCCGGGAAGCCGAAGAAGAAATCGGGCTGCCCCAGGCCAATGTCCAGATCATGGGCCGCCTCGACGACTACCTTGTGGGCACCGGCTACCGCATCACGCCGGTGGTGGGTTTCGTCGCGGCGCCGCCGGCATTCGAGCCCGACACGCAAGAGGTCGCCGAGGTCTTCGAGGTGCCGCTGCCGTTCGTCATGGACCCCGCCAACTACGGGCGCGACAAGCTGACGGTGGGCGGCGTCGAGCGGCGTTTTTACGTCCTGCCCTATGGCGCGTATCATATCTGGGGCGCTACGGCGGCGATCCTCGTCAACTTCCGGGATGCGGTGCGCGGATCATGTTGAGAACCACCCTGATCCATATCCTGATCCTGCTCGCGCCGACGATCCTGTACTTCGCCTTTCTCATCCTTTCGCGGCGGGTTCAGCTGAGCCGCAGCAGCACAGCGGCGGCCCTGCGAAAAATGCCGTGGGTCAGGCTGCTCGGCAGCGGCCTCGTGCTGGCCGCGGCAAGCCTGGTGGTATGGGCGTTGACCGTCGGCGGCGATCCGGAAGGGACCTACGTGCCGGCGCGCATCGTAGACGGCGAGATCGTGCCCGGCGAGGTCGTCGACTGAGCACCCACCGGGTGGCAAGCATCGTCGACGCGCCCTGGATGACGGCGCCCGCCACCCGCGCGGTGGTCAACGCGCTTACCGCCGAGGGCGCGGATGTCCGCTTCGTGGGCGGCTGCGTGCGGGATGCGCTGCTCGGGCGCGAGAGCGCCGATATCGACATCGGGACCCCCGATCCGCCGGAACGCGTGCTGGCGCTGCTGAACGACGCCGGCATCGAGACGCGCACCGTTCCGCGCGGGGTCGCGCATGGCACCGTCACAGCGCTTGCCGGTGGCGAGCGCTACGAGATCACGACGCTCCGGCGCGACGAGCGCACCGACGGCCGCCACGCCGAAGTCGCCTTCACCGACGACTGGCGGGAGGACGCCGCGCGCCGCGACTTCACCATCAACGCCATGAGCGCGACCCCCGACGGCGCGCTGCACGACTATTTCGGCGGCCAAGCGGACCTGGAAGCCGGCCGCGTCCGCTTCGTCGGCGACCCCGCCACCCGCATCGCCGAAGACCATCTGCGTATCCTTCGCTTCTTCCGTTTCCACGCCTGGTACGGAAAAGGCGAACCGGACGCAGACGGGCTCGCGGCCTGTGCCGACGCGGCCGACACGTTCACTCTGGGATCGGTCGAGCGAATTCAGAGCGAAGTGCTGAAGCTACTTGCTGCCGATGATCCCGTGCCAGCGATAACTGCGATGCATGAGGCCGGCGTTCTCGACGAACTGTTGCCCGTAGTAAGGCTTTTGGAGATTTTCCCCCGTCTCGTCGCGATCGAACGGATCAACGCCGCGCTCGACCCGATCAGGCGACTCGCTGCTTTGATCGCCGACAGCAGCGTGGCGAAGAACGCTACCGCTATCAGAGCTCTTGCCGACCAGTGGCGGCTATCGGCAATCGAAGGTGAACGACTTGCCGAACTCATAAGACCGCCGGTCTCTCTCAATGCCCGTCTTGACCGCCGTACTCAGCGCCGCCTGCTCTACAGGTTGGGACGCGAACGTTACCGCGACCTCTTGCTGTTTGCATGGGCCAAGGAAAAGACCGATGAGGAAGGAGCATCCTTGCGAGCGATGCTGCAGACCGCCGACGCATGGGAGGCACCGACATACCCGGTCTCCGGTGCCGACGTGCTAACGCGCGGCATACCGGAGGGGCCGGAGGTCGGCGATCTGCTTCGCAGGGTCGAAGACTGGTGGATCGAGAACGACTTCGCGCCCGACCGCGCGGCTCTGCTGGACCGACTCGATGCCCTCATCGCCGAGCGCCCCAAAGGGTAGTCCCCGCCGCACGAGCGTCAGAAGCGGTGGTGAAGCGTGAGCTCGACCGCGCGCGAGCGATCGCGCGAATAATCGTAGAACTCCAAGGATAGCTGCGACGTCGGCGTATCGAGCAGGTCGAGACCAACGGCGCGGCGCTGGGAACCGTCGCGCGGATACCGGGTCAGGCCGACGAAAGGCCGCACGATCCCGAACGGGGATTCGCCCGGAAGGCCGTAGCCGGCCTCGCCCCGCAGGCCGACACCAGCCTCGCTGCCATCGGTTGGAGACATTACGCGGGCGTCGAGATCGAGCTCGAGACCGCGAGCCGAGCCGTCGGAAGCGAAGTGGAGGCCGCCGCCGAGTTGCCAGGAGTCATGCCCATAGTCGCCCAGGCCGAACGTGGCCTCGGCCTTGCCCTTTAAGGTGAGACGAGGGTCGAGGAAGCCCTCGACGGACGCGGAGCCCCGCGCCTCCACCTGCGCGCCCTCGGGCCCATCCCCGGTCAACTGCCTGTAAGCGACGGACACGTTGGGCGTACCCGGCACGGGTGCGCTCCACGCCAGGCCTGCGCGATAGTCGCGGCCGCGCAGCGTGGGCAGAGAGGTGGAGATCTGGCCGCCCCCTTCAATCTCGAATGCGAAGCCGTCGATACCGGCTTCGGCGTCAAGCTCCCCGGACAACACCTCCGCCACGGGGACGGAGGCGCCGAGGCCGTAGAAGCTGAGCCGCACGTCGGAGCGAGAGCGGGACGGGAAACCCAGATCGTCGCGGTGGCGGAGGTCCCCCGTCCCGGCGCCAAGAGACGCCCAGAGCTTTCCGCCGAATCCTGCGTGCCACGCGGCGAAGGGATGCACGGAGAGGATCTCCGTGTCGTGCTCGCCCGCGCGGTAGCCTCGCCCGGCGAGGCTCGCCGCGGCACGGTAATCGAGATCGGTCCGGGTGAAGGAAGCGATCAGACCCGCCTGCCAGGAGCCGGCTCCCAGCTCGACACTGCCCGTCAGAGACTCGCCGGACCCGGTGTAATCGAAGCCGCCGCTCTCCCCCGACAGCGAGGCGAATTCGACGGTCGGCGAAACCGCGAAGCCGAGAGGGGCCCCGGGGGACCAGTCGCGCACGCGGTCCCGAACGGCGGCGTGGGCGGTTGCGACGGCGCGCCGCGCGTGAAGCGGCGCGAGCGCCGTGTGAACGGGGTTGGACACCGTCGGGCCCGAGGAGGAAGCCTGCGGCCGGGCTGCATCCGGACAGCGATACTCGCCCTTCGCTGCGTCCCAGTACGCGTCATCGCGAACCCAGACGGCCGCTGTATCCACCACGCCGTCGGGCCTGGGTTGCTTTGGCAATACGTCATGGAAGCTGACGTCAACGCAGAGGGCGTCTTGAACCACATCGTTGGCGGAATAGACCTGATAACGGAACGTGGTGGGCGTGCCGAAGATGGGTTGAACGCCGGTATGGCGATAGGAGAGCGCGCGCGTGGAAGGCTCGAACTCCAGGGGCGACTGGATGTCCAGAAGCTCGTACCTCTCGGTGCCCCGCACTTCACCCGCTTCGGGGAGCGCGTGCGGCAGGGTGACGAACGTCTGCAGCGTGTCGATCGCATCGGTGACCGCATGATTGCTCCGCTCGAGGGTCCGCGTGCGGAACCGCCATGTCCCCAGATCGAGGGCAAGGACGGTGACCTGGACGGGCCGGGAGACTTTCGCGGCGGGAATCGAACCATCCGTCACCGTATAGACGCACGAGTCACGGAAAGCCCTATTGGGTGTACCGGCGAGCACGCGGGTTTCGGAAGCGAAGCCCATCCCGGGCGGCAGCCTGCGGCCCGCACAGGTGAGGGCGTACTCGTACGGCTTGAGGCCACCCGTAGCGGCCGGGAACACGATGGTGCGGAAGATGCCGACGGAGAGTTCCTGATCGGGAAGGGTTGGCACGGTCAGGGGAGGAGGCAGTCTCGTAAAGACGGCCAGTTGGATGGACTTCGAGACTTGCTCGGCCGGCCTCGAACTATCGAATACCGTGTACGCGCACGAGTCTCGAAAGCCCTCGTTCGGCGTGCCGGCGAGCACGCGGGTCTCGGGTATGAAGCCCATCCCACGCGGCAGTTTGCCGCCGGCGCAAGTCAGGGCGTACGTGTATGGCCCGACGCCGCCCGAGGCAGCCGGCAGCGTGACGGAATAGAAGGTGTTAACGATGAAACCCCGAGCGGCAGGGGCACTCAGTCGAAGAGGGGTAACGGTAGTCCCGTCATCGGCGGAACCGACGACCAGGCGGAGTATGCGGGACGTGCTCTGCGGATCGGGGTCCGTGGAGTCCGTCACCTGGTAGCTGCAAAAGAAGGTCTCGCCGACGTCCCGGGCGGGAGCGGTGCCCGCCAGAATTCCCTGGTCAGAGAATAGTGTTACCCAATCGGGACAACCTTCGATACTCGCGTGATAGGGAGGAATGCCACCGGTGATGCTGAATGGCAATTGGTGCTCAGCGGCGCGACCGGGAGGAAAGCTCAGCCCGATTGTTCCGACATCTCCGTCAGCCGACTCGATGGAAAGTTCGCTCCCGCTGCAGGCGCCGAGCGCAAGGGCGAGACAAGAAAAGATGGCTGCTCGTATGGGGCTCACAAGGGTCGCTCCCACACGAAGCAGCCATGGTCCGCAACGGCAGGAACTGATTTCGGCATCGCGTGATCCACCGATATGCAGGGGAGGAATCCTGAACGCGTTGCGGTTAACTGGAACCGAGAACTTCAATGCCGACGCGGCGTGTCACGCCGAACCGGATACACTCCTGGTCGAACGGGGAACGACGGTACTTCTGCGAAATGAACTCCAAGACTCGCGTGTACCGTCGCCGGATATTGACTGCGCTTTGCCACTTGGCTCTCAGTGGGTTTTCGTATTCGCTGTCAATCTTCGTAGACCGACTTGGGTTGCCACAGCTAATGCTTAAGTGAGGAGTTCGTATAACAGGGCGACATATTCGTCGGCTTACTGCCATCGGCGCAGGACCTGACGGGCAAGAAGTATGAGGCTGCGCGACGGGGACTGGCGCGAACCCGGAGGCTTACGATCGGGAACGGGTCGGTAAGAGTCTAAATTGACAAACGACTTTGTCGGTCAACGAGACCGAGACTTGCCAAGATTCAATAGGTCCGCCGCAACGTCTTCAGCTGAAGCCCGATCGAGGAAAAGGCCGCCGCAATATCGTCATCCGTATTGATGTTCAGAAACGTGTATTGCACTTCGGAGTTGTCATCATGGCTCGAACAATCCCTTAGCTCCCTGCCGATCTCGTCGCCCATGCTGCGTATCGCAGCCACGACGAAGATCTCGGTGCCTTCGGCCTTTGCGGCCTCACACGCCACGCTGCGCGCCAATCCGACGTCCCAAACGTCGCAATTGCGGTGGTGTTCAAAAGGTCCGCATTGGGTGTCTACACCGTCGGTGAACAGTACGATGACTCTTCTTACATATCCCTCTTGCGAAGAGTCGATTGGATCGACATCGCCGTCCCATACGTCTGCCCACTGGTGCATGAGCATTCGCTGCGCCCACAGGACGCCGAGCGCGGAGTACGTGAACGGCCCTTCGAAACTCAGTCGATCAATAAACCTCTTGATAAAGTCGATGTTCGAGCTGAGCGGGCGCATGTAGTTCGCTTTGCAAAGGTATTGAGCGTCTGCCTGTGCGGTTAAATCGGCTGCGCCCTGGGTGCTGCCGTAGCAGTACTGAGTGCCAAACCACCATGGCGCCGGATCTTGCTGACAGTTGTACGCATACCCGTATGTCGCCGTGTAAAGCCCTTGTGCGAACGGCATGGTCGACGGGTGGTCAAGCAGGCCCTCGTCCGGCGGTCGAGCCGCATGACCATCTACGTCTACGCGCTGTTCGTCGAGGCAGCCCTTCCAGTCGGGGGGCTGATCAGGCAAGTCTTCATTGCGAGCGGGGGAGTTTGTGCAATTGCTGATCGGTGTGCAGGAGAATGCGGCTCCGTATCGGCGGGATCGCGGGTATTCCGCCCAGCCCTCGTCCGTCCAGACTTGCTGGAGGTTACCACTAATTTGAACGTGGACATTCCAGGGTACCAGGCCCACCGCGATTTGATTGTGCGCGTTGGGATTCAGTAAATCGACCAACGCTAGGGCCGCGTCTCTCGTCAACTCCCCTTTGCTGAACTCGCCCGGGTCCGGATCGCCTCCACTCAATTTTTTTTTCATTGACTTGCTGGTATCGATCGCCAGCACGACGTGCGTCGGTGCCAACGCTTGTCGGGCGCCGGAACCGACACCCACCGATGAGAGCGGTTTCACTCCGCTCAGCAGCGGAAGCATGGACGAGAAGAGGTATCCACCCAAGTCGGCCTCTGCCTGCACGGAGAGCGCCGAGCCTTGCCGATCGACAGTTACCTCGAGCTGGAGCGAATCCACTGCCTGCGCGTAACGGTCTGGGGGCAAGTCCGCGAAATTTGCGGTGACGAAGCGCCGGGCCACGTCCTCCACGACCGCATTCAGTTCTTGGTCCGCGATGTTCGGATTATCGAGCAGGATGCTGTTCATCTCCACCATGGCCGCGACCGATGCTGCGTCGGTCGCCGACTTGAGCTTGTCGCGCTGGTCGACAACCCAGAGGTGGTCGGTGATGAACGCACCGGCGCCGACCGACATGACGACGACCGCTACCCCCATCAGCGCTGTCGCCGCTGCGCTGGTATCGCGCCAGAAGCGGAAGCGCCGGTTCTTCACCAGAGACGTCAAGACGTCCGCTGCGGCCTTTCGGGAGAACATCGCCATTAGCCGCTCACCCCTTTCCGTATCGACAGCTCGAAACCGGATCGGAGCAACTGTGCGCAATTCGCGATCGGCTGGGGAATGCCGTTTTCAGTAAGTTGTATTTGCGATGCTTATGGCCCCTGGTGGAGTGGCGAGCTGGGCCCTCGCATGCGGGTCTCGTAGACCGGCGCCTCCGGCTCGCCCGACAAACTTCATGACGCGGAGGGTCGCTTTCCTGCCCCGCTTGTGGCGGCAGAGCCGGCAGTCCTGCACCGTCGCAGAGCGATGCGTCACGTGCGACCGGCATGCACCGTGAACTTTGCAGGAGCCCGTCTATAACGCCCGATTATGCAAATCGTCGCAATTGGTATTACCGCCGGCGTTCGGAACAAATACGCTTATCGGTCAGCGCAAATGGAGCAACCTCCGACATGTCAGCCAGAGATCCGGCTTTGATCAATCGGCGGTCCGGCGATGGGGCTGCGGGTTGCTCGTCACACTCCGTCGAATCTGCGACAGCTGGATACAAGGTGAAACTCCCAGCCATCATGGGGCGGGCATACTCGTTCATGCGATTGAAGGAGGGGGCAGGCTCGATCACATCGCTCCTTACCATTCTCGTCATATTGTTGGCGCTCGCCGGAGTGATCGAAGTCGTGAGATCTGCCTACGCGGCCGACAAGTACCGCCGCGCAGCATGGTCTGCGGCGTACAATCTCGCATTATCGCCCGAGATTTGGGGTAACGAGAATTTGGAGCTCGCCTTGGCGTGCGAAGTCATAAGGACGGAGCTTGAACTCAGCGCGGCATTCGACTGCGGCTCGACCTGGACCGTCGACGTGTACACGGGGGTGAGTCCGATGAACCTCCTTCACGACACCAGCCCGGACCCTCAGGAAACGCACGCGAGCATGGTCGTCGTGGAAATCGGCTGGAATGCAATGCCTTGGTCATGGCTTTCAACGGACTCCGAAGACATCGGGGTCCGCTCGAAGGTTGCACGGGGCGTTGCGCGCGGCGAGCCGCTCGATTGAACCTCGCTGGAGACCCCGATGGTCGCGTCTCGCAAGACAATACGCAGCTTTATTCACGGACGATCCGGCTCTGCCCTGATCGAGCTCGGTCTTGCGGTATTCGTGATGATCAGCGTCTTCATGGTGGTCTTCGACGTCTACGCAATGGTCAAGTCGAGGTCTGCCAGCGGCCGGTTGGCTGTCATTTTGTCCGACTTCGTTGCACGCGAGACCGGCAGCGACTACGGCGAACAGCTGGACGCCCTCGGCCAGTACCTTTACGAGCAGGAGTTGGGCTCATCGGTTGATGTCGTATACGTGATTTCGGTTGTCCAAAAGCCCCCCGGTAACGATGCAATTGTCGTCTGGACCGACGACACGATGCGTTTCGGCGATTCCACAAGGACCGACTCCCTCGCCGGCGAGTGTGCAGAACTCGGTACGGCGGGGTGGAAATCGCTGCTGGTGGGGACGGACGCTACAGTACCTCTCGCCGACGGCGATGCGCTTGTGGTGGCGGAGGTCTGCGCACAACTTCTTGGGGCAGGCTTTCTTACAAGCTCGGCTTTTACCGGGAACACTTATCGAGTCCACGTGACTCCATTCCGCACACCCAGTCAAGTACCGCCGAGCCCCTGAGGCCGGCTGCCACGCCCCAACCCTCTGGTTTGCCGGTGGCCTCTGCCCGCTATTCCGCAAAGCCAGGCACCTGGATCTAGCCGTCTTCCCCGCAGCGGCGCGTCGCAGCGATCACAGCGCGACCGTGGTGAGGCGGTGTAAGCCAGGCGGGCCGCCACGGGTACGTCATCATTGATATAACAAAAAAGCATATAGATAAATAAATGGGCATTTCAACCGCCGGACCGCACACACAAAACTCATCCCTCTCGCGTTCGATCAGGATAGTCGACCGACCTAAAACGAAAACACGGCTGTCGATGTCTGGTCAGTCATTACGAGTTCTAGGGAGATACCATGTTTGACAAGCGCCATGAGTTGGCGAAGTTTCTTGTGGTGGCGGACACAGGGTCGATTCTCGGCGCTGCAGAGAAGATCGCCATATCGCAGCCGGCTCTCTCCCGCATCATCTGCAAGCTGGAGGAGCAGTTCAAAGGCAAGCTGTTCGAGCGAAGCTCAACCGGCGTCCGCCTCACGCCGCTGGGAAGCATGGTCGCCGAGCGTGCCCGCCACATCCTGCGCGAGATCGAGAGCGCCGAACAGGAAATATGCTCGACACTCTCCGGGCACACCGGAATGCTCTCCATCACCGCCGATCAAATATGGGCCGATACCGTCGTCCCCGCCACAATCCACAAGTTCCACGAGAAGCACCCCGATGTCGAACTGACGTTGCGGGCCGCGACCTACGCCGACGGCATTCAGTCGCTGATCTCCGGCGAAAGCGACCTGCATTGCGGCAGTATCGGCGGCAACGGCGAGTGGTCGCCCCTCCTCCTGCCGGAACGGGTGCTCGACATGACATGGGGGATCGTGGCCCACGAGAGCCATCCCCTCCACGCCACCAAGATCAGCTGCGCAGAACTGACCGCCTACCCGTGGATCGAATACGACGCGGTCTCGAACGGAGACACCGACTGCGACCGTCTGCCTTCGCTCGCCCACGTCATGAGCGAGCTCGAGAGCCGGACCAAGAAGCGGGTGAAAGCGATCGTGCGATCCAACCTGACCGGCCTCTCCATGATGCAGGAAGGCTGCTACCTCTCCTATCTCCCCCTCAACGTCATCGACAAGCTTCCCGGTGTGGCGCTCAAGCCCCTCCCAACCGATCTGGGAAGACGACAGCACCGCACCGGACTCATCATCAGACGCTCATCAAGATCCCTGTCGGCCCTCGTCCAGCTGCAGCGGATCATCCGAGACGTGGTGTCGCAGGAAGTGGCCGCGGGCGGAGCGCGGAATGCCAAGCCCGATGCCGCTACGGTGCAGAACGAGACTCCGCCCCGCCAGAAGCGCTGAGCGAGACCGGCGGGCGGCGCGTTGCAGCGTGCTTCGGCCCGCCGCGAAGGCTGTTCGCCAACGCGTCGTCATCGACTGCCCCGCCTGTCGTCGCCAACCACAGGCAGGCTACCGTGAGGAAAAAGTGGCCTGGAGCGTTTCCGTGCTAATGGGAAACGCTCCAGGTGGGCACATCCGGTGGGCGGCTCGGGGTATATGGGGATATCAACGAGTTACGTTCTCGAAATCGGAAAATACTTCGTTGAATTCCTCGTCGCCGCGAATGACGCGCACGACCCGTTCGGACCCTATCCTCTCCGCATCGAGGGGTTTTGAATCCGCCGCATCGTCCCCTTCACTCGGCAGCGGCAGGGCCATGATCTCGTTCAAGCCGATTGGCGTTCCGCCGTCGTGAGGTGCGGCCGTGGCCGCGAGCGAACGGACTGCAAGAGAAAGACTGCCCTCACGTTCGCCGAGCACCAGGCGGTTGGCTTGATCCGGTGAGACCTCGAGGGTGGCAGTGACGATTTCGGTGCGCTCGACTGTCTCGCCCGTTGTGTTGCCTGGCGGGACGCTCATTTCGATTCGACGGTCCACGGCAACCACCCTGACGTTCTCGATAATCGTGCGCGAGAATACCCTCTGCGGACTGGCGTCCGGCGCTGCCGCGACCAAGGCCGTGAGCAGTACGTCGACGCGGTCGCCCGGATCGATCAGCCCGGCGTGCCGGGCCCCCTTCCCCAGCTGGATCGTTACCGCGCGCATGCCGGGCCTGAGCGCCGCCGCCAGGAACCCGCGCTGGCCCGGCCCGACCACGGCCGACCACGTGAGCCATTCTCCGGCCCCGACCTCTTGGCGCATGGCGTGACCGAACAACGTGGTCGGTCCGATCCTCTTGCTGACCTCAACATGGTGCGAACGTACGGCGGCTATGTCGACTTCGCGCACGTCGAGATCTTCCTCCCCCAACAGCGTGCCGAGCGGCAAATGACGAGCCGCCAGGAGCACCTTGGCGGAATCCACGACCTCGACAGGCTCCGGCGCAGGCTCGGCCGCGACGGCCTCTGCCTGCGCGGGCGGCACCGGTTCGTTGAACAGGAACAGACGTGCGACGAAGACCGCCGCGATCAAGGGCAGGAGGCCGAGCAGCACCAGCAAGATCACGGTTCGATACCGTTGCATCGGATGAAACCTCCCCCGCTAGGGTCCGTGCGACGTGGAGCGTACGATGATGGCGGCCATGGCCGCCGGAGCGATCGCAAGCGCAAAGGGCAGATTCCTGCGCATATTCCTCGTTGTCGCGAACGGCAGCATGACGAAGACGCAAAGTGCAATCGCAGCCACTCCCAAGCCCAACAGGAACAGCCTCATGTCGGCGAGCCCCACCCAAAGGCCGGCCACAGCCAGCAACTTGCCGTCGCCCGCCCCGAAGCTCCCGGTCAGGTAGAGCGCAAACCCCACGCCGAGCAGGACGACGCCAATGAGGAGATGCGGCCACAGCGAGCCGAGCGATCCAACTATGTCGGTAAAGGCGTAAGCCACGAAAAGCGCGAGTAACAGGACCGGAACGGTGTTGGGGATCTGCCGGCTTCTGAGATCGGTCGCCATACTGACGGCGAACAGAATGCAGGCGCCTCCTTCCAACAGCCAGAGATCGATGTTTTCCATGCGCCCTGTCTCACGCTCCTTCGGCCTCGATGGCGAGACCGCGACGCCAGGCCGTTGCAAGCCGGCACCGCATGGACGAGCGTTCTGCCGTACGCTGGTCCGGCGTGCCCACGCACGCATCGTTGGTCCGGCGGCACTTGGCACACATGCTATTTCCCCAATCCGGAGAGTGCGGTAAGCGCATTGAGGAACGCAGGGCCGGCAACGAGAACCATCGTGCCGGGCACGACGAACATCAGCATGGGCAGGGTCATGAGTGCTGGCAGCCGTGCGGCTTCCGCAGTGATTCTCGCAGCCCTTTGAACCCGCTCGCCTTCTGCGATGTTCTTGGTCGCCTGCGCCACCGGCGTGCCGTATCGGTCGCTCTGAATCACGGCCATCGCGAGATCCCGGAGGCCGTCCATGTCGCAACCCTGGTAATAGTCCTGCAAGACGCTGCGCCGGTCCCTTCCGACACGCATCTCGGCATCGATCGAACGGAACTCGTTCGCAAGGTTCTTTTCGATAACCGTCAGCTCTTCGGCCACAACGGCGAGCGCTCGCTCGAACGTGAGGCCGGTTTCGAGACACATCACCAGCATATCGAGAGCGTGCGGAAGCGCGGCCTCCATCTTGCGCTGGCGCCGGGCGGCGAGCTTTCGCAACACGTATTCCGGCAAGATGCCGCCGACGACAAGCCCAAGGGCGCCCGCGACGAAGACCAGCAGCATATTCTCGCTGACGACTTCCAGCTGCATCGCGACCGTGGCAACCACACTCGCGACGATCAGCGCGCATCCGAGCTTCATGGAGAGGAACAGTGAAAGGGCATCCTGCCGGGTGAAGCCCGCGTTCAGGAGCAGCCGCGCAATCTTGTCGCGTTCCTTGCCGCCGATGGGAATCAGCATCGAACCGAAGCGCGCAAGACTCAGGCCGAGCGCCCGAAGGGACATGCCGGCGGTGTCTCCCACACGCCAGCGCGTTATCTTCGTGGCAGGCATTCCTGCCTGGCTGCGCGCGACCCCAAGCCGCCGGTCGAGTGAGCGCGAGCGCCTGGTTTCGCGAAAGACCAACGGGGACAAGACCGTCAAGAGAACGCCGCTCGAAATTATCCCCACGATCACCAGCATGGATGCGGACATTGTCTTTCCCCACAACTCTCAATGCTGGAATCGCGCACCGATGCCGCGCGCGACGAGCAGGCCGACGACAATCATTCCGATTCCCATTCGCAGCATGAAAATCCCTCTCTCCGATTCGAACAGGATGTCGACGGACTCGGGCGAGATGAAAGACTGCGCCGACAACACAAACACCGGCATGGCGGTCAGTACCATCAGGGTCAGACGCGTCTGTGCGGTGGACGCGCGAGCCTTGAGCGAGATGGTGCGGTTTTCCCGAAGCGTGTTGGCAAGATTCGAAAACGAATTTGTGATTCCGCCGCCGGACCGGCGCTGCAGGCGAATGACGGAAGCGAACAGCGTGAACTCGGCAAGCCTGATTCGACGGGAGGTCAGGCTGAGCGCAGTTTCGGCATCGAGGCCTGCATCGAGACCATCGCAAACCTCTTGCAGAGCAGGGCCCGCGGGCGGCGGGGCATCCTCGGCGACGACGGATATCGCTTGAAGAGGAGGCACGCCTGCACGGGCCAGTCGCACGATCTGATCGACGACTTCGGGGAATTGGCGGATGAACTCGGCTTCCTTGCGCTTTTGCATCAGCGACGCCGTCATCCGGGCCGCCACGTAAGCAACCAGGCAGAGCAACGGTACGATCCACCAGCCCGGTGTGAACTGCAGGAACCACGTCGCGAACCATGCAGCGATGCTGGCTCCCAGGGCCGCGAGGATCATCATCGGAATAGCGCGCCGGGGTTCGATCAGAGGGTAGCGAGCATTGATGGCCCTCGACAGTCGCGAGCGGCGCTCGGTCTGGCGGAAGATGCTCTCCTCGGGCTCGATTTCGGTGTTGGCGCCCTTGGAAAGCGGGCCGGCGGCCTGCTTGATCCGTTCGCGCAGTCGCGCGTCTCGCGAACGCCGCCACAGGACAATGCCGACGGCCAGGAGCGCGAGCCAGACGCCGCCGCCGATTGCAATGAGGAGCAGCTTCAAGTGTCTGCCTCCCCCATCTTGGGATCGCCATTGATCGCGGCCATGAGCGGCTCTCGCAGGTTGACTGCGTCGACCGCGTCGACCCATGAAGGCAACCGCCCGGAGGTCTCGAAGACGTGCTTGTCTTCTCCGGGGCACCGCCGCCACAGCTCTTCCGTCGTAAGGATGTCGTTTTCTATACCGACGACGTTGGTAATGCTGCTCACGCAGCGGTGCCCCGAACGAAGCCGCTCAAGCTGCACGACGATGTCGATACTGGAAGCGATCTGGTGCCGCAGGACCGGGATCGGCGTATCGCCGCTCATCAGGAGCATGTTCTCGAGCCGGGTCAGGGCATCGCGGGGGCTGTTGGCGTGAAGGGTGCACATGGAGCCGGGGTGACCGGTGTTCATGGCGTGAAGCATTTCCCGGGCTTCCGAGCCGCGCACCTCGCCAACGATGATGCGATCGGGGCGCATCCGGAGCGTGTTTATGAGCAGTTCGCGCATGGTGACCTGCCCGGTGCCCTCCGCGCTCATGGTCCTGGTTTCAAGCCGGATCACATGCGGCTGCTGCAACTGGAGTTCCGCCGCGTCCTCGATTGTGATCAACCGTTCGCTGTGACCGATTTCCCGCGACAGCGCATTCATGAAGGTGGTCTTGCCGACCCCGGTGCCGCCGCTGACCAGGATGTTGAGCCGTGACTTCACCGCGACTCCGAACAGCATTGCCATGGACCGCGAAAGCACGTGACGCTCGGCCATCTCCAAGAGGCTTGTACCGCGCACCACGAAGCGCCGGATCGAGACCGCCGCGCCGTCGAGCGCCAGCGGCGGAATGATTATGTTGACGCGAGACCCGTCGGGCAGGCGCGCATCGACCATCGGGCTCGACTCGTCCACCCGGCGACCGACCCAACCGGCGATCCGCTGAGCGATCGTCAATAGGTGCTGGGCGTCGCGAAAACGCAAATCGACCTGTTCGAGCTGGCCGCGTCGTTCGACGTATACGTTGTCCACACCGTTGATCAGGATGTCCGAGACGAGGGGATCGCCAAGCAGAGGCTCGATGGGCCCCAGACCCTTTATGTCCTGGACGAGCTGGGTAACCACACGCTGCCGGTCGACCGGTCCCAGTTCCGCAGCGCTGGTTTGGCTCGTTTCTAGAAAATCGAAAAGCTGCGACGAGAGAGTGTCTTTGTCGAGATCCTCGATCTTCGTCATGTTCAGTGACTTGACGATGGTCGGATGGATCTGGGCGACGATGTCGGCGATTACCGAATCCGCCACTGCGCCGCGCCTGGGCGGGCTTGCGGCCTCTCTCGTCTCCGGCGGAGAGGTCGCCGAAGACTCTGAAGGGTTGGGCACCGACGACGGAACGCTCTGTCGAGCTCGTCGGCCAAAGGCGCGGCCGGACATCTTCAGGCCCTCCGGGCAGACGGAGCCAGGGCAGGCTCGCCCTCAACGGGTGGCGCAATTATTCGGTCGACGAGGCTGTCCAGCGGTTTGCGCAGGGTGCGCGGCATCCGGCCTTCGGGCCATCCTCGGTTCGAAATCTCGGGAAGAGACCGTTCGAACGGGATGACGACGTCCGGCTGTCGTTCGAGCCCCGCCTCGTCAGGCAGGTGCGCCCGCGTCTTTCGCTTGATCGAACGCGCGCAGTTCTCCACCAGAACGACCGCCGGATGATCGCGGAGCAGATCGAGCATGCGCGCGGCACGCCTGGAGTCCGTGTATGTCGGCTCGTAGACCAGAACCGGCGTGTCGACCTTGGCGAGGACGTCCATGCAGGACACCGGATCGTCCAGCCCGTCGACAACCACCAGTTGCGAGCGCAGGCTCAATTGCGTGACCAGCCAGTCCACTGCCGAGACGTCGGGTATGGCGGGGAGCACGGCATTCTGCCCGTAGGCGTAAACTGCAATCCGGTCCGAGCGACTGACCTTCACCCTTTCCACGATATCCACGTCGGCGCTGCCGTCAGCAGCCAGTTCAAGGAGCTGGTCGAGGCCTGTGGCCGGTTCGACATCCAGAGCCACCGCAGCAGCAGCAACGGTGCGATTGAGGTCGAGCACGGAGACGTAACGCCCCTGCCTCGCCGCATCGAGGACCACCGCCGCCGCGAGCGTGGTCGATCCGCTTCCGCCGGTTCCCACGAAGCCCGCCACGGTACCGGAAAAGCGAGTATCCTCCGCGGGCGCGGTGGCATGGTCGATCGCGTCGAGCACCGCACTCACCGTGATCGGCTTGACCAGATAGTCGCTCACGCCGGCAATCAGCAGCTCCCGCCCGAGCTTCGCGGAGTTGGTCGAGCCGACCGCGATGACGATCGTTCCCACCTCGCAGATCCCTGCCATTTCGTGGAGCGCGCCCACCGGGTAGGAAGACCCGTCGATGTCGACGATTGCGAGTTTTGCCGAACGTCTCTTGCTCAGCGCGTTGATCGCCGCGCGCAGGTCTCCGTGCCGGATCTGGGGCTCCCGACAGCCGGGGAAGGGCAAGTCGCGATCCTGGAGGCTTTCGCGAAGGGTGTGTTCCGTATCCGGATCGGTGGCGAAGCCAATCGCGGCCAGCGGGAGATCGGCCAGGCCGGAGCGATCGTCTCGAGCTTCGACCTCGACCTCGTAGACCGGCCCGGGGCCTTGGTCCGTCGGCGTTACGGACTGGGTTTGAGACTTGGCTGCAGCATGCTGGAGCGGGTCCGTGCGATCGAAGACGGTTCTTGACTCGGGCCCCTCGGCGTCATCGGTCTCCGAAGCCGGCGCATCGAGTGTCTCTTCATGGGGAGATTGCCCGACTGAAGGGTTGGGGTAGAGGCCCAGGACTCTGGTCGTGTCCGACGATGCGTCGTCACCGTCGCGCTGCTCAGCCCGATCCGCGCTCTCGTGATCGCGGTCATCGGCTAGATCGGGGTCGCCCATGTCCCGCGTTGGTGTAAACGGGCTGCCCCAAACGTCGTCCGATTGCTCGGACTCCAGACTGCGTTTGGCTGGAAGCTGGTAAACCCCGACCCGACCGGAGTCCCCGTCTTGGTCGTCGGAGACTGCGGACGCGCCCGCTGTCTCGGCGGTTGCCGGTGGGGCCCTTTCGTCGGATGCCGTGGAGTCGAACGGCCCGGCATGCGGAGAGGCGGGCTCGGTCTGGCCTGCTCCCTCTCCGCCTCGGCCGAGAGGCTTGTGCGCCCAGGCAGATTTGCCGACTCGCGTGTCGGCGGCAACAGCGGCGTCGGGACGCCCCTCCACGGCCGCCTCCTCAAGGTCGACGAATGCCAAGGGCTCGGCGCGGGTCTGTTTTTTCGCCGATTTTCGTCTGATGCGGGAAGCCAGATCGAACGCGATCACGGGCCTGCCTTTCGAATCCAACGGTGTGCCGCTGACGGTTCGCATCCCGGTCGACCGAATCTCGGCCAGCGTGCGGCGAGAGGAGCGAACAGGGCGCCGCGAGGCACGAGACGTCGCGACGCCCTGCGCCTTCGGCGAGATGAACCACGCGGCCGTTTGCGGGTTGCCCGGCACTCGGGCCTCATGTCAGGCCGAGCACCCGCAATGGTGGGGAGGGCGATCGCGCATCGCCCTCCCCACGCCGTGCCGGCGCACCGGTCGTTGACGTCACAAAACGATCCACGAGCTGGCGCGAGCGAGGAATGGCGGCGGGGGGCCGATCCTGTCCATCGACGAGAACGTTCGCTCCCGCATCTGGCGGACGGCCCCCCGCCGGCCACTGTCGCGCTCGCTAGCCGCCGCCGGTGGTGCCGCTTCCGCTGGTGCCGCTTCCGCTGGTGGTGCCACCGCCGAGATCCGGAGCGGTAAGGCCGCCGGGCATATCGTCGACCACGTCGCCGATATCCGTGATTGCCTCTGAGACCTGGTCCTCGAACAGGAGCAGAGCGCCGCCGATACCGACGGCGATCACCCCGACGAGAATGGCGTACTCGAGCGCGGACACGGCCTTCAGATCGCGCAGAAAGCGGCGGAACCGCCGTGAAAGGTTGCTTGGCTTCATCGTACTCTTTCCCACTGTCTTCCTCGCAAATCTCTGGTGTTCCGCACCAGCACGGTACGTGTGCCAGCCGGCGCTGCAGGCGGGCGTTTCCAGCCCCTGACGACGTGCGCAGACCGTATCGTTCTCTCCGGCTGTCATCATCGCGGGTAGGCTGTCCTGCGGGCGAGAGTGCATGCGCCTGTAATTCTCAGACGTTGCACCCGTCGCCCTTCGTGTTGGAGGAACCGCATGGTGAACCAGTCCTGTGCGAAATAGCGAAGTCGATGAAAAATAATGCTCTGTCTTGATATTGAACTGAGGAGGTTACGCAATTCGAGTTTCCGTACACAGCGAGACACAAGTGACATTGAACAATACAAACTCCTCGAATTAGTTTTCCATTGACGCGATAGCGCTCGCATTGCGCGTCGCCAATGCACATCGCGCTTCGGCTGTTGACGCCGCTTGGGAAATCGCTTCCAGCCGAACGCAACAATGAATCTTACGTTCCTCTTCCACGAGTCACGTCGCGCCCGAGGCTCGCCCGCTGCGAAAGCCGTTACGGGCGGATTCGTGCCGCGGTCGAGGGCACCGGCCGAAGCGCCTGCGCCGTCGTCCGTGTTCCGCGAAACCGCCTGCTTGGAGCCCTTGAGGTCCATTGGTGAGACCACCGCGTCCGAGGATCGGGCGGTCACTCTCATTCGTCACGGGTGACAGCGGAAGTACCAATTCCGTGGAAATCTATGACGATACGTTATATGCTATATCAAATGATCATGGCTCTCCCAGCGCGCGCTGTTGTCGGTTACCGGTGCCGTGAAGAGACGGCGCGCCGGCTGCACCGACCGGCGGCAACCGGTTTCCATTCTGGTGCAGCGTCAGCAGCAGCCGGCGAGTGCAAGGCGCATCGGCCGAGACGGTTCACCGAAGCCGGAGCCGACCGCCATGGAAGGTCCGTGTCGAGACGTGGTCAAATAGGCGGCCGACCGAGCGGGAGGCGCAGAATGGCAGAATTACGTCCCTCCTTGCCAGGAAAGAGACGAATCGGCTAGATTTCTATAAGTCAACACACTCCGCGGAGCCATTCTCTATGAGAAAGAACGCGTTTCCAGTCGGAGCCGTCGCCTTCGCTGCCGTATTGGCGCTCGGCGGTTGCGTAGAGGCGCCGAGCCCGATTCTCATGCCGCCGGTCGAGGACTTGGGGAGCACAGAGAGTACGGAGGACACAGAGGGCATTGCGGTCATAGAAGCCAAAGTCGCCAGCTTGGAGGCCGAGATTGCCGCCCTCAAGACGATGGACAGGAGGGCACGGCTGCGTGAGCTTGCAAAGGCCCTGCACGTTTCTGAAGACGCTGCAAGGCAGGATGCGTTCCTCCAGCGTGCTCGGCGGACCGGCTTGCCGGATGGCTTCGGTTTCCGTGTGAACGCGGACGGCGCCACCCCTATCGAGGGACACGCGGTCGGAAATTGGAGAAGCAAGAGGTGGGAGAGTTCCCATCCCGCCGGCACCAGGACGGCAGCCGTCGTCTACAACGATCAAGGCCCGGCCAGGGACGTTTCCCTCGGCTCAAGGTACGCAGTGCTCCAGGGAGGAACAGGTGCAAACAGGGAGTTGTTCATCGATCCATCCGTCAGTGAGGGTGGACAGATCGAAGGTTCCTGGCTGCCCGACAATATCAATCACGAGACTGTCACTATCACCGCACTCGGCCGCAGGGGAACGTTCGGCGGCGTTCCCGGGATTTTCAGGGCATTTGACGGCCAGGCAAGCGAGACCGAAGCTGTAACCGTCGGCGTTAATGCCGCTGGACATGCCATTTGGGCGGAGTTGGATGACGAGGCGGCAACGCCGGAGTCCCCCAAGCTTCTGTTTCTTCCCGACGAGGGCGTTACCGCGGTCGCAACGGTTTCGGACGCCTCCTATATGAATGCCGGCTGGTGGTTAACGACCGACGATGATCGCAGCGCTGCAGTTCAGATAGGGGCTTTTGGAAGCGCGGGCATGCAGCCATACGTCATCGGAGAAACGATCACTACAGACGAATTCCAAGCGCTACGCGGCGAGGTTGTCTACAGGGGAGTGGCAACCGGCCAATACGTCAACAAAGGACTTGACGACATCGACGGAGGGCTCTTTGTTGCCGAGGTCGAGTTTGTGGTCGACTTTGGAGAGGGAGAGCCCATCGAGGCTGCCGACGTGAACCTTGGGAACATGCTGGGCAGCATCAGCGGATTCGCGCAAGACGGCGAGGCGATTGGCGCGGACTGGAGGATCGATCTCGCGACGTGGATGGATGCCCTCACTAACCTCCCGGTGCCGGTTCGCCTCATGTCCACGCCCCCTCATATCCCGGGCGGCTTTGCACATGGCACCTTCGGCAAGAAAATCGTTGGCGGACGTTGGGCGGCAGAATGGTTCGACGGTAGTCGCCGCGACAAGATGCCAGGTGCCATAGGCGGCCGATTTGTCGTTAGCGACATCAATAGCGTCAGCATAGTAGGCGCTTTCGCCGCCGTGAATCAGATACGGGAGCGATAGCTCCGGCAAGACCCTTCCGGCGTTCAGCGTGTTCCTCGTCGCATTCTAAGGCGGGGGACTGTCGCGGTTAGACCGAATCGTGTCCCCAGAAGCGGTCTTGGGCGCAGCGATTGACTCGGCAGTGCCACGCCTTCGATAGTCGGCGAGCCTTGCCGCTGCTGCTGTTGATGGCGACGAGGGCGCCAGCGCGGACTATCTCCCGGCATTTGGCAATGTAAGCAGTTCAGGCCCAGGGCGCCGAAGTTCGCCGCCCTCATCGACAAGGCCGCGCATGACCTCCTCGCCTGCATGGACTTCCCTAAAGAGCATCGCAGCAAGCTCCACTCGACCAACCCGATCGAACGGCTCCATGCCGAGATCAAGCAAGCGGTTCCGGTGGCCACAAAAACCATTGCCGAATAAGTCGAAGCCCGTTCAGACTGTCCAACAGGACCTGTTCGTCTCAAGAGTCCACCCCACTGCGGGACCGGTCACGGCAATTCCTGGGTCGTCAGTCGTCCCTCTTACTTAGGTCAATCCACACCAATCTTTGCGATTTGTGAATTGCCCAAGCAAAATCTGCAATGGATTCCGCTCCCTCGAATGAAGTAGATCAGCGCCGATATGCTTCTGATACCGACAACCAGTTCCGAGTCGATGTCCTATGTCGAATGTTGTTACGGAGCGTGTTTGGTTGCCACAAGTTGCTGGCGCACAGAGACTTCAGAAGCTAGGCGGGCTGCCGGAAGAACGTTGGCGCCAATCGGATCGGCGCGATTCGCCGAATGGGATTCGAGTCCGGGCGCAGGGGTCATGCAGAGCAAGGGCGAGAGCAGCAAAGGCCTCTTCGGCGATATCGACCGGGAAGTTCGGGCGCCTCGGGGCCATTCGCTGCGAGCGATCGGGGCGTGGGCGTCGATCGAGAGCGGTTGCCTAATCGACGGGGAACCGCTGGCCGGAACGAATCGGCGTGTCCATCCGCCACGGACCGCAAGGCGGCACTCTCGCCTCTTTCCAAGCGGCCCGTGGCGCAGCCTGCCGGTCTGCCAGCGACCGACACCTGCGCATATGCATCACCGGCACTTGTTGACACATCGAAGTCGTAACCTGCCACTCGATCTGAACGACGCGTTCTTACCGGTTATGAGGCGCCAAATTATTCTTGCGATTATTCGGAGTGCGACTCGAGCGTTTCAATGCTCGGGGAAAGAGAAGATCCAGCTTGAATGTACGGATCTAGGTCGCGACGACGAGGAAAGCTCATGATCGCCTGGTTGAGAATCTTGCACTTGGCTGCAAGCCGTACCTAAGCAACCCGAACCACAGTTATGTTTGACAAGCGCCATGAGTTGGCGAAGTTTCTTGTGGTGGCGGACACAGGGT
>JAPPHR010000133.1 GCA_028820995.1 Rhodospirillales bacterium | reverse complement strand
CCCTGCTGAAGGCCGAAATCCGGCCCCATGAAAAATCAGCTCGCCGATCAGGGATATCGGCCCGGATCGATCAGGGTGTAGCCGGCGCCGGCGAGCGGCTTGGGGAAGCCCAGCTCGGGATGGCCCCAGGCATTGCCGTCGCCGTCGTTGGGGAACAACCCGCCGACCGTCTTGTTGGTCTCGATCTTGCCCCAGAGGTTGAGGAAGACCGCGATCACGTCCTCCAGCCCCCAGAAATAGTGATAGGTCCACTGGAAGCCGGCCGCCGGGTCGCCGCCGCGGCCGAAGAAGTAGGGCTGCCACGGGCAGAGCGTGGTGACGCACGGGACCTCGTTGATCTCGGCCTGGTCGGCGACCGGGTTCGTGGTCTCGGGCGTGTTGCCGGCGCACAGCAGGTGCACCTCGTCGGAGAGGATGAGCTCGCTCGCCACCTCGGCCGCGCGGTTCGGGTTGGACTGGCTATCCTTGACGATGATCTCGACATCGAGGCTGTTGCCGCCGGATTGAACCGTGCCGCCGACGGCCTCAAGTATCGAGGCCACGTTGAACTCGTCGGAAACGGCGAAGGGTGCGAGCGGCCCGGTCTTGGGGCTGACGTAGCCGATCCTCACCGTGTCCGCGGCACGGACGATGGAAGGGAAGCCTGCGCTGAGCGCGGCCGTCCCCACGGCGCCGGCGGCACCGGCCTTCAGGATATCGCGACGGGTGCGGCCGCCGCCCTTCGCCTTGCGGCTCTCTTGCGACATGGACTGCCCTCCTCTCCCGGCAATGAACGTCCATCGGGAATTGGCGGGAACCTAGCAGACCTTCCCCGCCCCGGCGAGAGAGGCGGAGCGCTGCGTCAGCTCCGATTTCTCGATGCCGTCACTGCGCCGGTTGGGCCCCCGACGCAGCCTCGATCCGCCGCCGCACTTCGGCAACGATGCGCGGCGTCTCGTTGACCGGCTCGTAGCGCCACTCGGCGAGACGGCCTTCGAAGGGGCGGACGATGCCGTCTTCCCTGAGCGACGCGTGGAAGCGCGCCAGCCGGCGTCCTCCCCCCGCCATCCTGGCGACATAGACGGGCCTTCCGGTCGATATGGCCTCACTGATCATGGACACCGAGTCCTCGGTAACCACGATATGGCGGGCCAGGGCCAACATGCCGAGATAAGGGTTGGGGCCGGTGCCATCCCAGAACCAGGCCTGCGGCAGACGGGCCTTGACCGCATCCAGCACGCCGGGGTCCGTCCGCCTTGACGCCGTCACCGCGATGCCCCCGTCGAGACCCGCGAGGCCGCTCGCCAGCTTGTCGATCGTCTCTGGCGTGAAACGGTACGCCCGCGAGCGGCCGCCGAGCATCACGGCGACATCGAGGCGGCCGAGACGGTCCCGCCACTCCGCTTCCGCCGCTGCGAGCTTTTCAGGCGTCACACGATGAAGGGCGGCCCGGGTCGCGACCACGTTGGGCCCGGCGAGCCCGTCGTGCGCCGGCGGCACGACAAGGTCGAACAGGCGGATGTCGGCACGCGGATCCAGGATATGCACCGTGAAGGTGCGGCCGCCGGCGTCGCGGCGCACCGCGGCCGAGACCGAAGCGCTGCGCCTGCCGCAGCCGATCAGAAGGTCGGGCCAGGGCCCAGGAAGCCGCTCGTGCAATCCGCAATAGAGAAGACCGGGCGGCTGCCGGTGCGCCGGCAGCCACGACCACGGCCCGCGCAGCCGCACGGTGATGCTCTCGAACGGCCAGCCGAGGGCGTCGGCCAATCCCTCCGCCTGAGAGACATTGCCGGCTTCGCCGGTGGTGACGGCCCAGACTCGTTTGGCCATACGGCTCGGATCGCGATGAGCCCGCCGGCGGTTACGCCGCCAGGTCCTCGCCGGCCAGCGCGCGGTCGATCAGCGCGATCGTCTCCTTGAGCCCGTAGAGCGCAATGAAGGAGCCCATGCGGGGCCCCTGGCTCTGGCCCAGGAGAATCTCGTAGAGCGCGCGGAACCAGTCGCGAAGGGATTCGAAGGGGTGGCGCTTGCCGACCTCGTAGACCTCCGTCTGGATCGCCTCGGCGTCCGCTTCCGCCGGCATCGCGGCGAGCACCGCGCGCAGGTCGTCGAGCGCCGCGCGCTCCGCCTGCAGCGGCGCCCGGTAGGCCTTCGCCGGCTTCACCATGTCGCGATAATAGGTGAGCGCGTGACCCACGAGCGCAGCGAGGATGGGCGCGGTCTCGGGCGAGGCGCCCGGCACGTAGCGGCTGATGAAGCCCCACAGCACCGCCGGATCCTCCGTATTGCAGACGCTCGCCAGGTTGAGGAGAACGCCGTAGCTCAGCCCGGTCTCCGGCGCGGGCGGGTGGCCCGCGTGAATGTGCCAGGCCGGGTTTGCGAGGCGCTTCGCCGGTTCCTGCTCGGGATACTTCGCGAGATGGGTCAGGTGGTCGTCGACGTGGCGCGGGATCACGTCGAAATAGAGTCGCTTGGCCCGTCTCGGCGCGTTGTACATGTAGAGCGAGAGCGAATCGCGCGAGCCGTAGGCGAGCCATTCCTCGATGGCGATGCCGTTGCCGCGCGACTTCGAGATCTTCTCGCCATTCTCGTCGAGGAAGAGCTCGTAGATGAAGCCGGCGGGCGGCCTCGACCCCAGCGCGCGGCAGATCTTGCCCGAGAGCTCGACGGAGCTGATCAGGTCCTTCCCCGCCATCTCGTAGTCGACGCCGAGCGCGTGCCAGCGCATGGCCCAGTCGGCCTTCCACTGCAGCTTGCAGCGGCCGCCCGTGACCGGGACCGTCATGGTCTCGCCGCCCTCGTCCACGTAGCTCACGGTGCCCGCGTCGACGTCGCGGGCCGTGATGGGGACCTGAAGCACGCGGCCGGTCTTGGGGCAGAGCGGCAGGAAGGGGCTGTAGGTCGCCTGCCGCTCCGCGCCGAGCGTGGGCAGGATGATCCGCATGATCTCGTCGTAGCAGCGAAGCGCGTCCATCAGTGCGCCGTCGAACTCGCCCGAGCGGTAGGCCTCGCTCGAGCTCTTGAAGGTATAGTCGAAGCCGAAGTCGTCGAGGAAGGCGCGGAGCCGCGCGTTGTTGTGAGCCCCGAAGCTCTCGTGGGTTCCGAAGGGATCCGGAATCTGCGTGAGCGGCTTGCCCAGATGCTCCTCGACCATCGCGCGCGCGGGAATATTGTCCGGCACCTTCCTGAGCCCGTCCATGTCGTCGGAGAAGGCGACGAGCCGCGTCGGGATGTCGCTGAGCACCGCAAAGGCGCGGCGCACCATGGTCGTGCGCGCGACCTCGCCGAACGTGCCGATGTGAGGCAGGCCGGACGGGCCGTAGCCGGTCTCGAAGAGCGCATATCCCTTGGCCGGCGTCTTGCCGCCGAGGCGCTTCAGCAGCGCCGCGGCCTCCTTGAAGGGCCAGGCCTTGGCGCCCTGGGCAAGCGTCCGCAGGTCGTCTGTCGTGTCGGTCATCGTCCGGGTCCGGAAGTCGCCGGAACATGCGCCGGGCCGCCATTGCGCGTCAACCGCTATACTCCGGCGCAATGCCGGTGCCCGCCGAGTCCCGCAAGCCTTCCCCGCCGCCCGCCGCGCTGCCGCTGCCGCGCGCGCCGGCGCTCGTGGTGGCGCCGCGGCACGCGGTCTGGCTGGACGAGGACGGCGTGCTCGCCCGGCTCTCCCACCGGGCCGTGTGCGAGCGCCTCGCTGCCGCCGGTCCCGCGCCCTACGTCTGCCATGCGAAGGCGATCATGCGCCGCCTCGGCCTCTCCAGCCTGGTGGCTTTGGATGTGCTGGAACTCTTCGCCTTCGCCCATCCCGCCCGGCTCACCGTGCCGACGGTGCGCGGGCTGGCACGGACGCTGGGGCTCACGCTGCCCGAGAGCACGGAGGACGAGGCGGCGACCCTGCAGACGGCCGCCGCTCGCCTGCTCGGCGCGCTCGCGTCGCCCGGCCTCGCCCGTGCCGACGAGGCAGCGGCAATCGCCCGCACCATGACCCGTGCCGGTTGGCCCTGGGGCGACGCTGTGATGGCCGCGCTGGAAGCCGGCGGCCACAGACCGGCGGGTTCCGGCCGGGACCACGATCCGGGTCCGCTTGCCGTCTGGACCCGGCTCAAGGAATGGCAGGAGAGCGCCCCGCCGCCAGCACCGGGGCATGACCCGGTGGCGCCGGCGGCCGCGCGCAAGCGCCTCGCCCACCTGCTCGGCGACGGTGCGGAGCCCAGGCCCGAGCAGGCGGACTACGCGTCTGCGGCATGCGCGGCCTTCGACCCGATGGAGGCGGAGGAGCAACCCCACGTCGTGCTCGCCGAAGCCGGCACCGGAGTCGGCAAGACCCTCGGCTACATCGCGCCGTCGAGCCTCTGGGCCGAGCGCAACGAGGGCACGGTCTGGCTCTCCACCTTCACCCGCAACCTGCAGCGCCAGATCGACCAGGAGCTCGACCGCCTCTACCCCGAGCCCAGGGCGAAGGCGGAGAAGGTGGTGCTGCGCAAGGGGCGCGAGAACTATTTCTGCCTGCTCAACATGGAGGAAGCCGTCGGCCGCAGCGCGCTGGTGCCGGCGGAACGCATCGCGCTCGGCCTGATGGCCCGCTGGGCGGCGGCGACGCGGGACGGCGATTTGACCGGCGGCGACCTGCCCGCCTGGCTCGCCGACCTGCTGGGCTTCGGCCGCACCCTCGGACTCGCGGACCGGCGCGGCGAGTGCATCCACGGCGCATGCACGCATTACCGCCGCTGCTTCATCGAGAAGAGCCAGCGCAAGGCGCGGCGCGCCGACATGGTGATCGCCAATCACGCGCTGCTCATGGTGCAGGCGGCGCGCGCGGCCTTCGGCACGGGCGACGAGCGCGGCGTGCCGACCCGCTACGTGATCGACGAGGGCCACCACCTCTTCGACGCGGCCGACAGCGCCTTCTCCGCGCATCTCACCGGGAGCGAAGCGCGGGAGCTGAGGCGCTGGCTGCTGGGGCCGGAAACCCGCGGCCGCAGCGGCGCCGGCCGGGCGCGGGGGCTCGCCAGCCGGATCGGCGACCTGACCCAGGAGAGGCAAGCCGCGCGCGAAGCCCTTGAGGCGGCGTTGACCGCGGCGCGGGCGCTACCGGGCAACGACTGGCACCAGCGGCTCGCCGCCGGATCGGCACTGGGGCCCTGCGAGCGCTTCCTGGCCCTGGTGCGGGACCAGGTGCTGGCGCGGGCGCCGGAACCGAGGAGCGGCTACAGCCTCGAGGCGCCGGTGGACCCGCTCATTCCCGGCCTGGCAGAGGCCGCCGACTCTCTCGAACAGGCGCTGGCCGACCTCGCCCGGCCGCTCGGCCAGCTCGCGGCCGCGCTCGCGGCGCTGCTCGACCAGGAGGCCGAGAGCCTGGAGAGCGCCGAGCGCCAGCGGATCGAAGCGGTGGTGCGCGGGATCGAGCGCCGGGTCGGCGAGCAGCTCGGCGCCTGGCAGTCCATGCTGGGAGACATGCAGAGCGTGCCGGTCAACGACGACGAGCTGATGCAGGACGAGGACGGCGCCCCCGATCCCACGGGCTTCGTCGACTGGTTCCAGGTCTCCCGCATCGAGGGGCGGGACGTCGATGTCGGCATGCACCGCCACTACGTCGACCCGACGATCGCGTTCTCGGAGTTCGTCATGGGCCGCGCCCACGGCGCGCTCATCACCTCGGCAACGCTGCGGGACGGCACCGGCGACGAGGAGCAGGACTGGGCCGCGGCGGAGGCAGCCACAGGCGGGCGCCACTTGAAGGCGCCGGCGATCCGCGCCGCCCTCCCCTCCCCCTTCGACTACGGCGAACAGACCCGCGTGCTCGTCGTCACCGACGTGCGGCGCGGCGCGCCGGATCGCGTGGCGGCGGCCTACCGCGCGCTCTTCACAGCGGCCGGCGGCGGCGCACTGGGCCTCTTCACCGCCATCGCGCGGCTGCGCGCGGTCCACGAACGGATCGCAGGCCTCTTGGACGAGGCCGGGATTCAGCTCTGGGCCCAGCACGTCGACCCGCTCGACACGACCACACTCGTGGATATCTTCCGCAGCGAGACCGATAGTTGCCTGCTGGGGACCGACGCGGTGCGGGACGGTATCGACGTGCCGGGAGAGAGCCTGCGGCTGATCGTCTTCGACCGCGTGCCCTGGCCCCGCCCGGACATCCTGCACAAGGCGCGGCGCCGGGTCTTCGGCGGCGGCCGCTACGACGACCGGCTCACGCGCGGGCGGCTGCGGCAGGCCTACGGGCGGCTGGTGCGGCGGGCGGACGACCGCGGTGTCTTCGTCCTCCTGGACTCTGCTCTACCCAGCCGGCTCGCCGGCGCCTTCCCGCCGGGCGTCGAGGTCGAGCGCGTCGGCCTCGCCGAGGCCGTCGAGATCACCCGCACCTTCGTCGGAACCAAAGAACAAGGCCTGTGACGCAGCCCGTGGCCATGGTGCGAAATCCGGGCTAGGGTCCGCGCGCCCTGCAGCCAGCCGGTGCACGCATGTCGGACTCGGAGCTAGCGCGCCATCTCAAGCGCGTCGCGGAAGCGCTGGAGCGTCTCTCGCCGGCCGAGCCGGACGACGCGGCGCTCGATGCGGCCGACGGGTTCGTGTGGCATGCCGATGGCGCCCGCCTGGAGGGGGTGCCCCGGATCAACCGGCTGGAACTCCCGCTGCTCAAGGGGATCGACAGGGTCCGCGACATCCTGCTCGACAACACGCGGCGCTTCGCCCGCGGCCTGCCCGCCAACAACGCCCTGCTGTGGGGGGCGCGCGGCATGGGCAAGAGTTCGCTCATCAAGGCCGTGCACGGCGTGGTGGCGGCGGAGGAGCCGGGCGGCCTTAAGCTGATCGAGATTCACCGCGAGGAGATTTCCTCGCTGCCGATCCTCCTCGGGCGCCTGCGCGGCTCGCCCCATCAGTGCCTCCTCTTCTGCGACGACCTCTCGTTCGAGTCCGAGGACACGACCTACAAGTCCCTCAAGGCGGCGCTGGAAGGCGGGATCAGCGGCCGGCCGGACAACGTCCTGTTCTACGCGACCTCGAACCGGCGCCACCTGATGCCGCGCGACATGATCGACAACGAGCGCTCGACCGCCATCCACCCCGGCGAGGCGGTGGAGGAATCGGTCTCGCTCTCGGATCGTTTCGGTCTCTGGCTCGGCTTCCACCCCTGCGATCAGGCGACCTTCTTCGCCATGGTGGAGGGCTACGCCGATCATTTCGGCCTCGCCATCGACCGCGAGACGTTGCGCGCGGAGGCCATCGAGTGGAGCATGACCCGCGGCGCGCGCTCCGGCAGGGTAGCCTGGCAGTTCGTGCAGGACCTCGCCGGTCGGCTCGGGATCGGCCTTTCGGGGACAGACTGACGCGTTCGCCTACTTGCGGGTGAGCAGGCGCAGCGGGTCCTGCGGCTCGCCGTCGCGGCGGATCTCGAAATGGGCCTGCGGACGCGAGACCCTGCCCGACTTGCCCGAGCGCGAGATCACCTGGCCGCGCTGCACCACCTCACCCTTGCCCACCAGAAGCGAATCGTTGTGGGCGTAGGCCGTCATCCAGCCGCCGTCGTGCCGGATGAGTACGAGGTTTCCGTAGCCTCTGAGCTCGTTGCCGGCGTAGGCCACCACGCCGTTCTGCGCGGCTCGAACCGCGGTCCCCACAGGCACGGCGATGTTGATCCCGTCGTTGTGCGTACCGCCCGGCTTGGAGCCGAAGCGGGAGATCACGCGGCCCTCGATCGGCCAGAGGAAAGTGTTGCGCGTGGGCGGGAGCGGCACGCCGTTCACATCGGCCTGCCGCGTCAATGCCGAGAGCGTCGACGGCGACGATTTCGCACGAACCGCGCGATTCCCCGGCGCTGCCGGCGGCATGGGCGCCGCTTCCTCATGGACCTGGAGCGGAACGACCGGACCCACCGCTGCGGACGCCGCGCTCGGCTCGCGGGCCGCCGCCGAGGTCTCGATCTGCGTCGCGCGCGTGCTGCGGCGCGGTGTCCAGGTCTCGACAGCGGCTACGTGCGCCTCGGGGACGGGCGCCGCAGTCTCGATGCCCGTCACGCGCTCTTCGCGGGTTGGAGTGAGCGGCTCGGCGGCCGTTATCTGCACCTCGTGGGCCGGCGCGGCGATCTCCGTCGTCGCCACACCCGCGCCGTTCCGTCCAGCCCTCCACGATTGCTCTGACGGCGGCTCGCGGTGAGGCGCAACGGAATCGGTCTCCAGCGGAATCCGGAGCCGCTGGCCCACCAGCAGCCAGTAGGGTTCGCTCAGCCCGTTCAGCGAGATGATCGCGCTCGGCTCGACGCCATGTTGGCGGGCGATACGGTGGACGGAATCGCCCTCCGCTACCGTCAATAGCAGCGCCGCCGGCTTGCCACGCGGCATCGGCGGCGGACCGGCATGGGCTGGCTCGAAGGGCGGCGGCATCCGTTCTTGCGGCGCGGCGGCGCCGTGCAGCGTCGGAGGCGCCGTCTCGACCTCGGCAATCTTGCCAGATGCCCGCTCCGCGGAGCCGAGCGAGAATTCCGTGCAGGCGCCCACGCTCAAGAGTACGGCCGCCATCAAGGCGGCGCCCGAGAGCCGTCCCATCGGGCCGGTCTCACGGAGGTGGACGATCATTCGATGACTTTGCGTAGCCATGTCAGTGTCCGCCGGTGGGTGAGGTCCATGTGCAAGGGGGTTACCGAGACGTAACCCTCGTCGATCGCGCTCATGTCCGTGCCGCGCTGTCCGCTGCCGGCCGCCGGCAGCTGCGCGCCGATCCAGTAGTAGGGCCCGCCTCGGGGGTCGATCCGCTCCTCGAGGGTGTCGTCCAGCGCATGCAGGCCCTGGCGCACCACCTTGATCCCGCGCACGTCGGCAGCCGGCACGTCCGGGAAGTTCACGTTGATGAGGACGCGCTCGGGCCATCCGCGCTCGATCAGCGTCGGCAGGAGCTGCCCGGCCCATTGCTCGGCGGTCCCCCAATGATGCTTGCGGCCGTCCCCGTAAGCCTGGCTGAACGCAACCGCCGGCGCGCCGAACAGCGTCGCCTCCATCGCGGCCGCGATGGTGCCGGAATAGGTCACGTCCTCGCCGACGTTGGGGCCGTCGTTGACGCCGGAGAGCACCAGGTCGGGCGGGCCGTCGGCCAGGATCTTGTTGAAGGCGAGGAAGACGCAGTCGGTGGGCGTGCCGTTGACGGCGTAGCGCCGCCTGGAAATCTTTCGGAGACGGAGCGGGCGGTGCAGCGTGAGCGAATGGGAGGCCGCGCTCTGCTGGGTTTCCGGCGCGACCACCCACACGTCCTTGGAGAGGCCGCGCGCCACGCGCTCCAGCACCTTGATGCCCGGCGCCTCGATGCCGTCGTCGTTGCTGACGAGGATGCGCATCAGCCGATCGCCTCCATGCCGCCGAGGTAGGGACGGAGCGCTTCGGGCACGGTCACGCCGCCGTCCTCGCGCTGGTAGTTTTCGAGCACGGCGACCAGGGTGCGGCCCACGGCAAGCGCCGAGCCGTTGAGGGTGTGCACGAAGTTCGTCCGCCTTTCGCCGGTGCGCCGGAAGCGCGCGTTCATGCGCCTGGCCTGGAAGTCCCAGCAGTTGGAGCAGCTGGAGATCTCGCGGTAGCGCCCTTGCCCCGGCAGCCAGACCTCGATGTCGTAGGTCTTGCGTGCCGAGAAGCCCATGTCGCCTGCGCTCAGCACGACCACCCGGTAGGCGAGGCCGAGGCGCTTCAGCACCTCCTCGGCGCAGGCAGTCATGCGCTCGTGCTCGGCTTGCGACTCCTCCGGCCGGGTCACGCTCACCAGCTCGACCTTGGAGAACTGATGCTGACGGATGATGCCGCGCGTGTCCTTGCCCGCGGCGCCTGCCTCGGCGCGGAAGCAAGGCGTGTAGGCCGTGAAGCGCAGCGGCAGAGCGTCCCCCTCGAGGATTTCGCCGGCCACGAGGTTGGTGAGCGGCATCTCGGCGGTCGGGATCAGCCAGTAGCCGTCGGTGGTGTGGAACAGGTCTTCCTCGAACTTGGGCAGGTTGCCGGTCCCGAAGGCTGCGGCATCGCGGACCAGCAGCGGCGGCGCGGTCTCCGTGTAGCCGAACTCGCTGGTGTGCATGTCCAGCATGAACGCAGCCAGCGCCCGCTCCAGCCGCGCCAGCGCGCCGGAGAGGACGACGAAGCGGGAGCCGGAGAGCTTGGCCGCCCGCTCGAAGTCCATGAGGCCCAGAGCCTCGCCGATTTCGAAGTGCTGCTTCGCGTCGGTGTACGAGAAATCCGGCTCGCCCCAATGTCTGATCTCGCGATTGGTGCTCTCGTCGAGGCCGTCGGGCACGTCGTCCGCCGGCAGATTGGGAAGGCCTGCGAGAAGGTCGTTCAGCTTGGCGGCGAGCGAGCGCTCTTCGCGCTCCAGCGCTTGGGCCGCGTCCTTTAGCCCCGCCACCTCGGCGACAAAATCGGATACATCCTCGCCGCGCCCGCGGGCAGCGCCGATCTCCTTCGATTTTTGGTTGCGCTTCTTCTGACAATCCTGGAACTCAGTCTGGATCGCGCGCCGCTGCGCATCGAGTTCCTGCACTTGGGCCGCATGGGGTTCCAGGCCCCGCCGGATGAGGCCAAGGTCAAATACGTCTCCGTACTCGCGAATCCATCTGGCGCTGTACATGACGGCGCGGCTTTTGAGCCACCAAAAATCCTTTGTCAACAAATCTATGCAGAAAATTCGTGAGGCCGCAGGTGCGATGAGCCGGCGAAAAGCATGGCAACGATGGCCGAAACACCGGGAAAGACGGGCACATCGGTGTACATGGCGGGGGCAGGAGGACTGTCCTGAACTCTATGCTGGACTCGTCCGATTCTGCCCCGATTCTTGTCGAAGTCTTCGTAATTCGAACTTCGAGTCGTTTTGCCGCGCCGACGCGGCGCGAGGCGGACTCGGCGAGCCCGAGAGGAGCAAGCGAATGGCCGATCGCCGGGATGAACGGGGGCTCTCCATCGGCGATGCCGTGCGCTTCCCCCATCGAGGCAAGACGATTCACGGCCACCTCTATCGCCGGCAGGGGCGGCGCCGTCTGGCCACGGTTATCGACAGCGACGAGGGACTCTGGAAGGTGTCGGAGGAGGCGCTGAGACCTTCGGACGAGCCGCGCCGCACCACGATGATGACGCCCGAGGACGCAGCCCGCGCCGCGTGGCGGGTGGGCGACAAGGTGGCGTTCGCTGGCCCGGAGGGCGAACCGCACACCGGCAAGATCGCGAAGCTCAACCCGACGCAAGCAAGAGTGCGTTCGGGACGGGCGCTCTGGAATGTTCCCTACGGCGGGCTGCGCCGCGCGGGCGCGGGGAAAGCACACGCGCGCAATGGCGCGGAACAGCTCAGCCGTGTTGCCGCGACGGCCCGCGCCCTTATGGACGAGCATGGCCTCGGCGAATGGACCTTCGCCTTCCTCGAAGCCGAGCGGCGGCTCGGCGATTGCAACTACCAGGACCGCGTGATTCGCATCGGCCGCACCCACGCGCTGGACGCCGGCGAGGCCGAGATCAGGGACACCATCCTGCACGAGATCGCCCACGCGCTTGCCGGCCCCGAGGCCCGCCACGGCGCTCTCTGGAAGGCAACGGCACGCCGCATCGGCGCCACCCCCCGCGCGAACGTCTACGAGCGCAAGGGGCGGTGACGGCTAGAGGCAGGCGGCTACACGGTAATCCGAACCTGCATCCCCAATGCCCGGGCAATACGCATTACCGTCGCGAAGCTTGGATTCCCGTCCTCCGACAACGCCTTATAGAGCCCCTCGCGGCTCATTCCCACGTCCCGCGCCAACCGGCTCATGTTGCCCGCCCGCGCGATATCGTTCAGGGCGGCGCGGATCAGACTGCCGTCGCCGGGGTCCTCCTCCGCACAGGCTTCCAGATAGAGGCGTGCGTCTTCTCGGGTGCGAAGGTGCTCGGTCACATCCCAGCGGGTAAACGCTTCACTCATCTCTGCCTCCACTCTTTCGCCAGCTTGCCGGCGCGCTCGATGTCGCGTTGCTGGCTGCCCTTGCCGCCGCCGCAGAGCAGCACGACCGTCGCATGCTCCCGCAGGAAATAGATGCGGTAACCGGGTCCGTGATGGACGCGCATCTCGAACAGGCCGCCGCCAACCGGCTTGGCATCCCCGACATTGCCCAGCGAGACATTCCGCAGACGCGCGTTGATTCGTGCAATGGCGCTCCTGTCGCGCAAACCCCGGATCCAGCGCTTGAACATGGCGCTTTCGACGACCTCTGGCACAGGCAGTATGTAAACTATGGTTCACACCACATCAAGCGCAGCGGCGATGTGCGTGGAACGGCCTCTCCTAGCGACTTCCCCATCCGGCCTCCCTTACCTGCGCTTCAGGAAGAATAGGGAGAATCGATTGCGTCGCCGGTGCGGATTTGTTCATAGTGTCGGAAGGGAACAAGCTGCCCACTAGTGAACGGGTACCGGGGATAGCGGGGTGCTGCAGGGTGCGTACGCGAACGGGCCGCCTGGCGAGTCCGCCACGGGCGTCCCGGTGCTCCGGGCGTACGGCGCCTCGTTGAAGGAACCGCAGCTGTGACCCGCGCCATGCGCGGCTACATTCTCGCGGTCGACCTGGTGAACCGGCGCGTCGGGCGCTTCATCATGTACGGCTTGTTCGTGATCATGGCCATTCTGCTCTGGTCGTCGC
This sequence comes from Rhodospirillales bacterium, assembly GCA_028820995.1. Classification (GTDB taxonomy): domain Bacteria; phylum Pseudomonadota; class Alphaproteobacteria; order UBA828; family UBA828; genus WTGU01. The sequence continues at coordinate 10,838 of JAPPHR010000133.1, read as the reverse complement.
TGTCCAAGACGTTTTTCAATCCGTCGCTCTGGACCCTGGAAATGGCGCAGTTCGCGATGGTCGCCTACTACATTCTGGGCGGCCCCTACGCCATTCAGACGGATGCGAACGTGCGGATGGACCTGTTTTACGGCTCCTGGTCGATGCGTCGAAAGGCGTGGTTCGACGTCTTCACGGTATTTTTTCTCCTGTTCTATCTGGCGGTACTTCTCTGGGGCGGAATCGATTCCACGATTTACAGTTTTCAATACGGCGGCGAGCGAAGCCCGAGCGCGTGGCGGCCTTATCTGTGGCCCATCAAGGTGATCATGGTGGCCGGCATCGTCTTGATGATCTTTCAGGCGGTCTCGGAGTTCTTCAAGGACATCCTGCGGCTTCGGGGCGTGGCAATCTGATGTCCTACGAGCTCATTACGATCCTGATGTTCGCGCTGATGATGCTCATGCTGGCCACGGGCCAGCGCGTCTTCGCCGCCATCGGCTTCGTCGCCGTGCTTTCCGCGCTCCTCCTCTGGGGCGATCGGGGCGGCTACGACCTGGGCTTCGCCGCCGCCATGAAGCTCATGAAATGGTATCCGCTGCTCACGCTGCCGATGTTCATCTTCATGGGCTACGTGCTCTCGGAATCGAAGATCGCGGACGACCTCTACCGCATGTTCCACGTCTGGACCGGCGGCATGGCCGGCGGGCTCGCCATGGGCACCATCGGCCTCATGGTGCTGGTCTCGGCGATGAACGGGCTGAGCGTCGCCGGCATGGCCATCGGCGCCACCATCGCGCTGCCGGAGCTGCTCAGGCGCAACTACGACAAGCGCATGGTGACCGGCGTCATCCAGGCCGGAAGCTCGCTCGGAATCCTCGTGCCGCCCTCGGTGGTGCTCGTGCTCTACGCGATGATCGCGCGCCAGCCCGTGGGCCAGCTTTGGCTTGCCGGGCTCTTCCCCGGGCTCATGATGGCGTCGCTCTTCGTCCTCTACATCTGGCTGCGCTGCCGGATCACGCCGAGCCTCGGCCCGATCCTGCCCAAGGCCGAGCGCGACATTCCCTGGCCAGAGAAGGTCCGCCTGCTGCGCGCGGGCCTCTTGCCGCTCTTCATCTACGCGGTGATGATCGTGCCCTTCGTCACCGGTTCGACCTCGCTCGTCGAATCGTCGGCCATCGGCGCGCTCGCTGCCTTCCTCGCGGCTGTCGTCAGGCGCCGCATGAACCGGGTCGTGTTTGAGAACTCGGTGCGCAACACGCTCCGCATCACCTGCATGTTCATGTGGATCATCCTCGCGGCGCTGGCCTTCGGCTCGGTGTTCGATGGGCTGGGCGCCGCCAAATCGATCGAGAACGTGTTCACCGAGCAAATGGGGCTCTCGCCGTGGATGGTCCTCGTGCTCATGCAGCTGTCGTTCCTCGTGATGGGAACGTTCCTCGACGACACGGCGATGCTCGTGATCGTGGCGCCCCTCTACGTGCCGCTCGTCGACGCGTTGGGGTTCAACCTCATCTGGTACGGCGTCCTCTACACGATCACCACGCAGATCGCGTACATGACGCCGCCCTTCGGCTACAACCTCTTCCTCATGCGCGCCATGGCGCCGCCCGAGATAACCCTGCGCGATATTTATCGTTCCATTATTCCCTTTGTCGGCGTGATGATCGTTGCACTTGCCATCATCATGATCTTTCCGGAAATCGCCTTGTGGTTTCCGGCTTACGTTTACGGAAACTGACAACCTAAGCGGACCCGTTCTTGCATCAACCTGGAAGGAGAAAACTCATGACTACACGGCGTAATCTTCTCAAGGCCGCTGCCGCTGCGCCCGTCGTTGCGGCCGCCGGTGCGATCACGACGCCTGCGGTTGCGCAGGCGCAAATCACGTGGCGGATGCAGACCTATGCCGGCCCCGCCCTGGCCGAGCACGTGGTGAAGCCCGCGATCGACATGTTCAACAAGATCGCGGGCGAGCGGATGCAGATCGAGCTCTTCTACTCCGATCAGATCGTGCCCACGGGCGAGCTCTTCCGCGCCATGCAGCGCGGCACCATCGACGCGGTGCAATCCGACGACGATTCCATGGCATCGCCCACCGAGGTCACCGTCTTCGGCGGCTACTTCCCGTTCGCGTCGCGCTATTCGCTCGACGTGCCGGTGCTCTTCAACCAGTACGGCCTGAACGACATCTGGGGCGCCGAGTACGAGAAGGTCGGCGTCAAGCACATCTCGGCCGGCGCCTGGGACCCCTGCCACTTCGCGACCAAGGACCCGATCCACTCGCTCGCCGACCTGGAGGGCAAGCGGGTCTTCACCTTCCCCACCGCGGGCCGGTTCCTGACCCAGTTCGGCGTGGTCCCGGTCACGCTGCCCTGGGAGGACATCGAGGTCGCCGTGCAGACCGGCGAGCTGGACGGCGTCTCCTGGTCGGGCATTACCGAGGACTACACGGTCGGCTGGGCCGACGTGACCAACTACTTCCTCACCAACAACATCTCCGGCGCGTGGATCGGGTCGTTCTACGCCAACATGGAGCGCTGGAACGAGATTCCCGAGGATCTCCAGACGCTCATTCGCGTGATCTGCGATCAATCCCACTACTATCGCCAGTGGTGGTACTGGGGCGGCGAGGCGAGCCTGCGCGTGCACGGCACGAAGATGGAGCTGACCTCGATCCCGGACGACGAGTGGGCCCAGGTCGAGGCCGCAGCCCGCATCTTCTGGGACGAGATCGCGGCCGAATCGGAGACCAAGGCCAAGGTGGTCGAGATCTTCAAGCAGTACAACGCAGACATGGAGAAGGCCGGAAGGCCCTACCGCTACGGTTGATCCGCAAAGTGCGGCCCCGTGTTCGGCGCGGGGCCGCCCTGTCTGGCTGGGCAACATGACGCCCGCTCGGGCTACCTCGGGAACCTGGCGCGGCTGATGTCAAGCACGGTGCCGGTGGCGCCTGCGGCATGGCGGTCGACGGCAGGGCCGGCCCCGCCAGGCTCTTCATGCCGGGTCGAAGCTGATACGAAGCTTCGTGCCGGTTGCCCGTGCGATCTTTTCCAGCGTCCTCGTTGACGGACGGTTACGGCCACTCTCTAGCCGCGCTATGACCGATTGCGTCGTGTGCATGCGCTCGGCGAGTTCGGCCTGCGTGAGCTTGGCACGAGTGCGGGCCTCGATGAGAGACCGGGAAAGCTCGAATTCAGGACCGAGCCGGTCGTAAACCTCGCGATAATCGGGTTCGCGGCTCCATTTGTCGTGCAAATCGGCCAACCTGCTCATCCTGTCACCCCCTACCTGGGAAAGCTCGCACCGTTAATGTCGATCACCGTGCCGGTGGCGTGGCGGGCGGCGCCGGAGGCGAGGAAGGTCACGATATTCGCCACTTCCTCGGGCGGGATCAGCGTGCCCAGCGCGTTCTCGCCGAGGGGGCCGCGGTCGCCGGTCTCGTTGATGTAATCCCACGACATGTCGGTGCCGACCCAGCCGGGCGCCACGGCGTAGGAGAGGATGCCGTCTGCACCGTGGTTGCGGGCGAAGGTGTGGCTCAGCGCGTTGAGGGCGCCCTTGCTCGCCGCGTAGGAGCCGAGCAACGGCTTCTCGCCGCGATGTGCGGCCCGGCTCGAGAGATGGATCAGGATGCCGCCGCCGCGCGACCGGAAATGCTCGACGGCACGGGTGGCAAGCTCGGCCGGGGCCAGAAGATTGATCTGCAGCGTGCGCTGCCAGACGGCGCGCCAGGCAGCGGACCAGCCGGCGTCATCGCCGATCTCGGGCTCGGCCTCGTAGACGGCCGCGTTGTTGATGAGCACGTCGATGCGCCCCTTCCAGCCGAGCGCCTGCCGCCAGAGCGCCTGCGGCGCGTCCTCGTCCCCGAGGTCGGCGCCCAACAGGTGGCAGCGCTGGGGCGCGGCCTCGGCCAGCGCCTCGGCCGCTTCCCTGTTCGTGTTGTAGTGGAGGACGACGCTGGCGCCGCCATCCAGCAGATTGCGGACACAGCAGGCGCCGATGCCGCGCGATGCGCCGGTGACCAGCACCACCTTGCCGTCAAGGCCAACCTCCTGGCCCGCTCCCCGATCCTCCGCCATCGCATCCCCCTGCAATCCCGCCAACGAACGAAGGCTCCGACCATACAGAACTCGGGGCCGCCATGCTCTCCGCGTTTCGCGCGAAGCGCGGGCGTGCCATGCTGGCCCGCGGCTGCGGCTCGAGAGACAAGCGCCGATGCGCAAGCGCATCCACCTCAACGCGTTCTCGATGAACTGCGTCTCCCACATCCAGCACGGCCTGTGGGTGCGGGACGACACGCGCCAGCGCGCGTTCAACCGGATCGAGCCCTGGATCGAGCTCGCCCGACTGTTGGAGCGGGGCGGCTTCGACGCGCTCTTCCTCGCCGACGTGATCGGCACCTACGACCTCTATCGCGGCGGACCGGAGACGGCGATCGTGGAAGCGGTGCAGATCCCGGCGAACGACCCAATGCCGCTGATTCCGGCCATGGCGATGGCGACCGAGCATCTGGGCTTCGCCTTTACCAACTCCGTCCTCCAGGTGCCGCCCTTCACCTTTGCCCGCCAGATCTCGACGCTGGATCACATCACGCAGGGGCGCATCGCCTGGAACATCGTGACCTCGTACCTGCCGAACGCCGGCACCAATCTCGGCCTGGGTGGGCTGCCACCCCACGACGAGCGCTACGCCCGCGCCGAGGAATACCTGGAGGTCACCTACAAGCTGTGGGAGGGAAGCTGGGAGGAGGACGCGATGCTGCGCGACACAGCGCGCGGCGTCTATGCCGACCCCAACAAGATCCACAGAATCGACCATGCCGGCGACTATTACGAGGTCGAGGGCCCTCACCTCTCCGAGCCCTCGCCCCAGCGCACGCCGCTGCTCTTCCAGGCCGGCTCGTCGGACCGGGGCCGGGAGTTCGCCGCCACCCACGCGGAGTGCGTGTTCATGTTCGCCTCCATGCGGAGCCTCAAGGCGTCCACCGGGGTGGTGCGGGACGTCCGCGCCCGCGCCGCGCGGCGGGGCCGGGCGCCGGAGGACATCCTGTTCTTCCAGGGGGTCACGCCGGTGGTGGGCGGGACGGAAGCCGAGGCCAAGGCCAAGGCAGCGGACTACATGGCGCATTCGAGCGTGGAGGGCGGGCTCGCGCACATGAGCGGCAGCGTCGGCGTGGACCTCGGCGCGATCGACCTCGACGCGCCGCTGGCGAGCCTCGAGACCGACGCCATCCAGGGCGTCGTGAAGGGGCTGATCGACTCGGCGCCGGACAAGTCGCTCACCTTCCGCGACCTCGTGCGCTCCCGCGCCTCCGGCCAGTTCCTCACCGGCACGCCCGAGCAGATCGCGGACACCTTCCAGGCCTGGCACGAGGCCGGCGTCGACGGCTTCAACATCGTCTACGCGGTGACGCCGGGCACCTTCGCCGACTTCATCGAGGGTGTGGTGCCGGAGCTTCGCCGCCGCGGGCTGGTGCAGGAGGACTACGCGCCGGGCACGCTCCGCAAAAAGCTCTTCGGCGAGGCGCGCCTGCCGCCGCGCCACCCCGCCGCCGCCTACCGGCGCTGACAAGGAGAACATCATGGACGCCGACGAACTCAGATCGCTCCAGGCGCCGCTGAAGGCGCGCTACCGGGAGGACGCGGACGCCGCGCTCATCGTGCTCAAGGCGTCGGGCGCGGTGGACGATTCGGGGATCGCCTGCTCGGTCGATACCGGCAAGGCGCTGGTCGAGGCCGGGTTGCACCCGTCTGGCGGCGGCACAGGGCTGCAGGCCTGCTCCGGCGACATGCTGCTGCAGGCCCTCGTCGCCTGCGCGGGCGTGACGCTCCGGGCGGTCGCGACGGCGCTCTCCATCGACATTCGGGACGCGAAGGTGAGCGCCGAAGGCGATCTCGACGTGCGCGGGACGCTCGGGGTCGACCGCGACGCGCCGGTGGGCTTTCGGGCGATCCGGCTCCACTTCGAGCTTGCGAGCGACGCCGCGCCGGAGGACCTCGACAGGCTATACAAACTCACCGAGCGCTACTGCGTGGTCTACCAGACGCTGACCGGAAGCGCCCCGGTGACCATCAGCCGCAGCGACACTTAGGCGCAGAACCGAACGGGCCGGACCGTGGCCATAGCGGGGCGGGCGGGTTAGAAGGCGCGGTCATGGCGCGGAAGACCTCATACCGCCCCGTCGTCCTCTGCGTGCTGGACGGGTGGGGGCATCGGCAGGAGACGGAGCACAACGCCATCGCGCTCGCCGAGACGCCGGAGTGGGACCGGCTCACGGCTGAGCGCCCGTTCGGCCTGCTCGCCACTGCCGGCGCCGCCGTCGGCCTGCCGGAAGGCCAGATGGGGAACTCCGAGGTGGGCCACATGACCATCGGCGCGGGCCGGGTCGTGCTGCAGGACCTGCCCCGCATCGATGCCGCGGTGGCCGACGGCTCGCTTGCCCGCAACCCGGCCCTTCTCTCCTTCGTCGAGAGGCTGCGCGACAGCGGGGGATGCTGCCACCTGATGGGCCTCGTTTCGCCCGGCGGCGTTCATTCGCACCAAAACCACATCCTGGAGATCGCTCGAATCGTAAGCGACGCGGGCGTGCCCGTCGTGATCCACGCCTTCCTCGACGGCCGCGACGTGCCGCCGCGTTCGGCCGAGGGCGACCTCCCGCACTTCGAGGACGGGCTTCGCGTTCTGCCCGGCGCGCGGATCGCGACCGTTTCCGGCCGTTACTACGCCATGGATCGGGACCGGCGATGGCGGCGGACCGCGCAGGCCTACGACGCCCTGGTCTCCGCGCGCGGCCGGACGGCGGCAAGCGCCGAAGCGGCCATCGCCGAGAGCTACGAACGCGACGCGGGCGACGAATTCGTCGAGCCGACGGTGCTCGCCGGCTACGCGGGCATGACGGACGGCGACGGGCTGATCATGGCCAATTTCCGGGCCGACCGCGCCCGCCAGATCGTGACGGCGCTGCTGGACCCCGTCTTCGACGGCTTTGCGCGCGAACGGCGCGTGCGCTTCAGCGCTGCCGTCGGCATGTGCAGCTATTCCGAGAGCCTGGACCGCCTGGCCGGGACGATGTTCCCCCCGCAACAGGTGGCGGACGGCCTCGGCGCGGTCGTCGCGGACGCGGGTCTGCGCCAGCTCCGCATCGCCGAGACCGAGAAGTACGCCCACGTGACGTTCTTCCTCAACGGCGGCGAGGAGCGCGAGATGCAGGGCGAGGAGCGGGTGCTCATCCCCTCGCCCAGGGTGGCGACCTATGACCTGCAACCCGAGATGTCGGCACTGGCGGTGACCGACGGCGTGGTCGAGGCAATCGCCGGCGGCCGCTTCGACCTGATCGTCGTGAACTACGCCAACACCGACATGGTGGGCCACACGGGCGACCTGAACGCGGCGATGGCGGCGGTCGCCGCCGTAGACCGCTGCCTCGGCCGGCTCGCGGGCGCCGTGGAGGCTGCCGGTGGCGCCCTCCTCATCACCGCCGATCACGGCAATGCCGAGCGGATGCGGAGCCCGGACGGCGAGACGCCGCACACGGCGCACACCCACGGTTCCGTCCCGGCGGTGCTCGTGGGCGCGCCGGGCATGGCGCTCCGCGACGGCGGGCTGGCCGATGTCGCCCCGACCGTGCTCGACCTCATGGGCCTCCCCGCGCCGGCCGCGATGACGGGGCGCTCGCTCGCATACCCCACGCCTGCGTCGGACGCGGCTCAGGTCACGCGCCCTCGGCAATCGCAGGCTCGATAGCGCTGCCCAGCCGCAGCAGTCGCTCCTCGTCGCCGGGAGGGGCCATCAGCATCAGTCCCACCGGCACGCCGTTCCGGTCGCGCCCGCAGGGCAGCGTCAGCGCGCAGCAATTCAGGTAGTTGCCGAGGCGCGTGTTGCGCAGCGCCGCCGTGTTGGCGGCCCTGTAGACCTCATCGTCGGCCTCGAGCGCGGCGATGGGCGGCGGGCTTTCCGCCGCCGTGGGCATGAGGAAGACGCCGTGCCGCCTGATCCTTGCGTGGAGGGCCGGTGCGGCCTCATCGAGCCCCTGCTTGGCCCGCGCAGCATCGGTGGCCGGCATCTCCGCGCCGACGCGAATCCGCTCGTAAATCGGCGCGTATATCAGGTCGGGGTTCGCCTCGATGACGTCGTGCCAGAGCGCGTGGCACTCGGCCGCGTGATAGGCGCCGAAGCGGCCGACCAACTCTTCGACCGTGTCGAACTCGGGCACCGGCGTCTCCTCGATGGCGCAGCCGGCGGCACGCAGGCGCTCGACCGCGCCGCGGGCCGCAGCTTCCACGCCGGGATCGAGCGCCTCCCACACGAGGGTGGTCGGCAACGCGAAACGGGCGCGGGAGAGATCGGCCCCAGCGAGGTCCGGGGCCGGGCCGTTGCCGGTGCCGAAGCGCCCGTCGAGGACGGCGAAGAGAGCGGCGGCGTCTGCCACGTCGCGGGTCAGCGGGCCGACCGTATCCATGCTGGCGCTGAGCCCGAGCACGCCGTCGAGCGGCAGCAGCCCGAAACTCGTCTTCAGGCCGACGAGGCCGTTCCAGGCCGCCGGCACGCGGACCGAGCCGCCCGTGTCCGAGCCGATGGCGGCGGCGGCGAGACTGCGGGCGACGGAGACTGCGGCGCCCGAGGACGACCCGCCCGGGATGCGCGCAACCGAGTCGTCGAAGGGGTTGGCCGGCGTGCCCATCTTCGGGTTCAGGCCGAGGATGGAGAAGGCGAACTCGGTCTGGTTGGTCTTGCCGAGGCACACCAGGCCGGCACGGGTGGCGCGGGCCAGAACCTTGGCATCGCGCTCCGCGATACGCTCGGCCAGCGCCGGCGTGCCGTGGCTGGTGACGTCGCCGGCGCTGTCGTAGAGGTCCTTCCACGAGATCGGCACGCCGTCGAGCGACGACTGCCTGAGCCCGGCCTGGGCGCGCCGGTGGGCGGCCTCGGCCTCGGCGCGGGCGCGGGCCGCAGTGAGGCGCAGGTAGATCGTGCGCGCGCCGTCGGCCTCCTCAATGCGTTCGAGAAAGAACTCGGTCAGTGCGCGCGGGTCGATGGTGCCGTTTTCGATCCCTGCACCCAGCGCCAGCGCGCTCATCCGGTGCCAGTCGCCGCTCATCGCCACATCCCTCCGGCCGCTTCTTTCTCCACAACGGCCCTCCTTTTAGACGCTCGCGACGAAGCGTGACAGCCGGCCCGAACGCACGCAAAGCGAACAGGCACATTCCGGAGTGGCGGACGGAGGATGCGCGTCGGCATGCGCGCGTGGTATAGATTCAGTGACGGTAGTGCGCCGGCCCGACGGCACGGCCCACCTCATCGAGAGCATGCAAGGGAGGCATCAATGGCGATGAAGATTACGCGACGGCAGGCGTTGAAAGCCGGCGCCGCAGGCGTGGTGCTCACCTCTCCAATCGGTATCGCGCCCAGGTTCATCCGCCCCGCGCGGGCAGAGGGCCTGGCGCCCGGCATGACGGGCGGCCCCACGGGCTTCGAGGGGGCGGAGCGCTACCAGTATGACGAGACCATGTCCGAAGGCCGCGCCGTCGAGGGCATTCGCAAGCTGAAGGCCGAGGGCAAGGCGCCCGAAAAACTCAACATCCTGATGACCGACGGCGCCATCGGCCACTTCACCAACCCCTGGCCGCCGGACGGCCCGACCCTGCAGTCGATCTGGGAGGCGGAGACCGGGGTCAAGCTCGAGTTCATCCCCGTCTCGCCGGAAGAGCAGTTCAACAAGGTGATCCAGGACGTCACCACCGGCTCCGCCGCCTATGACGTCTACACCTTCGGCTATGCGGCCATGGGCGATCTGTCGGAGGCCAACGGCATCGCGCCGCTCGGCGAGTGGATCGACAAGCACGGCGCCGACTTCGCCGACCCCGAGCGCGGCATGCCGACGCCGGAATCCTACGACATGCTCTACAAGTACGGCGGCGAGCCGCGCTCCGTCTGCTACGACGGCGACGCCCAGGTCTGGGTCTATCGCAGGGATCTCACCGAGGACCCGGCGAACCAGAAGGAGTTTGGCGACACGTACGGCTGGGAGATCGGGCCGCCCCGTACATGGGGCGAGTGCGACCAGCTCGCCGAGTTCTTCACCTCGAAGGGCATGCTCGGCAACGGCAACATGATGAGCCACTTCTGGGGCATCAGCACCTGGTACAACCGCTACGTCAGCAAGGACAATCCCAACCAGCACCTGTTCGATGACGAGGGCAACCCGCTCATCGACACCGACGCCGGCATCCAGGCCACCGAGGAGCACGTCAAGAGCCTCGACTGGTCCGACAAGGGCGGCCTCGGCTGGAGCTGGCCCGAGTATTACGGGAACATGGCCAACGGCAACTCGTTCATGCTCGGCACCTTCTCCAACTGCCCGAAGTTCCTCGACAATTCGGAGACCGCGATCGGCGGCAAGATGGGCTCGTTCCTGCCGCCGGGGCACCAGTTCGGCAATGATCTGGTGCGGCGCTCGACCATCTATCTCGGCAACAACGGCGGCGTCTCGACCCAGAGCGAGTACCAGGAGGCGGCGTATCTCTGGCTGCAATGGTCGGGGTCGACGCGGATCTTCAGCCTGCTGACGGGCAATCCGGGCGGGTTCTTCGATCCCTTCCAGCTCGCCAATTTCCAGGATCCGCTGGTCATCCAGTCCTACAAGCCCTACCACGTGCCGATCATCGAAGGCACGGTGGCGCGGGCGGTGCCCACCATCGCCATTCCGGGCCAATTCGCGATGCACAACACGCTGAGCGAGAATCTCGTGGCCGCGCTGGCCGGCGAGATTTCGTCCCAGGAGGCGATGGAGAACACCGCGAAATCGTGGCGCAAGCACCTTCGCAAGAAGGGCGAGGACAAGATGATCGAACTCATCA
>JAPPHR010000065.1 GCA_028820995.1 Rhodospirillales bacterium | reverse complement strand
TCGAGATCGAGCGGCGCGGCTATCTCTCCGCCGGCGCCTACGTGCCGGAGGCGGTTCTTGACCACCCGGAGGTCGTGGCCCAATTGCACCGCGACTTCCTGCACGCGGGCTCCGACGTCATGCTTGCCTTCACCTACTACGCCCACCGCGAGAAGCTCCGGGTCATCGGCAAGGAAGGCGCGCTGGAAGAGTTGAACCGCACGGCGCTCCGGCTCGCGCGGGAGGCGGCGCAGGGGAGCAACGCGTTGGTCGCCGGCAACGTGTCCAACTCCAACATCTTTGTCGAGGGCGACGCCGAGTCCGCCCGCGAGGTGCGCGCCATGTTCGACGAGCAGGTGGGCTGGGCCGTCGACGAGGGCGTGGATTACATCGTCGCCGAGACAATCTCTTTCGTCAGCGAGGCGCTGCTCGCGCTCGAAGCGATCAAGGCGGCCGGCCAGACGGCAGTGATCAACCTCGCCGTCCACCGCGACCCGCTGACGCGCGAGGGCCTGACCCCGGCCGAGGCGGCCAAGCGGCTGGAGGACGCGGGCGCGGATGTGGTCGGCCTCAACTGCACGCGCGGCCCGGCCACCATGCTGCCGCTGCTGGGCCCTATCCGCGAGGCGGTGCGCTGCCACGTCGCGGCGCTGCCGGTGGCCTACCGCACCACTCCTGAGCAACCCAGCTTCCAGTCCCTGGAGGATCCCGGCTGCGCCTGCCTGCCGCGGGAGCGGCCCTTCCCCACCGCGCTCGACCCCTTCACCGTCAACCGCTACGAGATCGAGGAATTCACTAAGGCGGCGCAGGCCCTCGGCGTGCATTATCTCGGCGTCTGCTGCGGCGCGTCTCCCCACCACATCCGCAGCATGGCGGAGGCGCTCGGCCGCCGCCCGCCGGGAAGCAAGTACTCGCCCGACATGTCCACGCACGCCTTCTACGGCACTTCGGACAAGGTCCCGTCCGCGTACAAGGATTTTGCGAAGCACCTGTAGCGCCTGCCTTCTCTGCAACACGCTGAGACGCGCCGGCCCCAGCAGCCGGTGCGAACGAGGAGACTGTTTCAATGAACGAACCTTCAGAAGCTGCAGGGCCGGGTCTGCTCGAACGGCTGGCGGCAGGACCCGTCATCTGCGCCGAGGGCTATCTGTTCGAGCTTGAGCGCAGCGGCTATGTCGCCGCCGGCCCCTACGTGCCCGAAGCGGTGCTCGAACACCCCGATGCGGTGATCCGGATGCACCGGGACTTCCTGCGCGCCGGCTCCGACGTGATGCTGGCCTTCACCTACTACGCGCACCGGGAAAAGCTCAGGCTGATCGGCAAGGAAGGCGTGCTGGAGGAGATGAATCGCACCGCGATCCGCCTCGCGCGCGTGGTGGCGCAAGAGGGCAGCGCGCTGGTCGCCGGCAACGTGTGCAACTCCAACATATTCGTCGACGGTGAAGCCGAATCCGCGCGCACGGTCCGCGCCATGTTCGACGAGCAGGTGGGCTGGGCCGTCGACGAGGGCGTGGACTTCATCGTTGCCGAGACCATCGCCTACGTCAGCGAGGCGCTGCTGGCGCTCGAGGCGATCAAGGCGGCCGGCCTGCCGGCGGTGATCAACCTCGCTATATTCCGCGACCCGCTGACGCGGGAGGGCCTGACCCCGGCCGAGGCGGCCAAGCGGCTGGAGGACGCGGGCGCCGACGTGGTCGGCCTTAATTGCTCACGTGGCCCGGCCACCATGCTGCCCCTGCTGGGCGCCATCTGCGAGGCGGTGAGCTGCCACGTCGCGGCGCTGCCGGTGGCCTACCGCACCGACGACATCGAGCCGACCTTCCTCTCGCTCAGCGATCCCGGCTGCGACTGCATACCGGAGGAGCGACCCTTCCCCACCGCGCTCGACAACCTCGCCTGCAATCGCTACGAGATCGCGCAGTTCACGAGGGACGCGCGGGCGCTCGGCGTCAACTATTTGGGAGTCTGTTGCGGCGCGGCGCCCCACCACATCCGCAGCATGGCGGAGGCGCTCGGCCGCCAGCCGGAGGCCAGCAAGTACTCGCCCGACATGTCCCGGCACGCCTACCTGGGCACCGATCCCGAGATCCCGGCTGCGAACAGGGAATTCGTGAGAGAGATGTAGAGCGCGCCGGCGAGGGTCGTCCTTACGCGCCGACCCCGCCGTAGGCGACGCCCGAGAGGCGCGCCATGTCTTCCTTCCAGGTCACGAGGTCGTCGAGCGCGAGCTGATTCAAGTGCTTGTGCCCGCAGGCGCGCGCCATGATCTTCATCAGCTCGACGCTCGCCTCGAAGAAGTTGGCGAGGCGGCGCGCCGACTTCTCGACCTCGATCCGCGCGGCCAGGTGCGGCTTCTGCGTCGCGATGCCGACGGGGCAGTTGTTGGTGTGGCAGGCGCGCATGCCGAGGCAGCCGATCGCCTGAATGGCGGCGTTGGAGAGCGCGACCGCATCGGCGCCGAGCGCCAAGGCCTTGGCGAAATCGGCGGGCTTGCGCAGGCCGCCGGTGATGACCAGCGTCACGTCCTGGCGGTCCGACGCGTCGAGATGGCGGCGCGCACGCGCAAGCGCGGGGATGGTCGGCACCGAGATGTTGTCCCGGAAGATGAGCGGCGCCGCCCCGGTGCCGCCGCCCCGGCCATCCAGGATGATGTAGTCGACCCCCACCTGGAGCGCGGCGTCGATGTCCTTTTCGACATGCTGGGCCGAGAGCTTGTAGCCGATGGGGATGCCGCCGGTGCGGCTGCGCACCTCGTCGGCGAAGTCCCGCACCTGGCGCCAGTCCGTCCAGTCCGGGAAGCGCGGCGGCGAGACCGCGGGCGAGCCTTCCGGCAGCCCGCGCACCTGGGCGATCTTGCCCATCACCTTGTGCCCCGGCAGATGCCCGCCGGTGCCGGTCTTCGCGCCCTGGCCGCCCTTGAAGTGGAAGGCCTGCACGTTCTCCAGCTTGTCCCAAGAGAAGCCGAAGCGGCCGGAGGCATACTCGTAGAAGTAGCGGCTGCAGGCCTGCTGCTCCTCCGGCAGCATGCCGCCTTCGCCCGAGCAGATGCCGGTGCCGCAGAGGTCGGCGCCGCGCGCGAGCGAGACCTTGGCGGGCTCAGAGAGCGCCCCAAAGCTCATGTCCGAGACGAGGAGCGGAATCTTAAGGGTGAGCGGCTTCTGCGCGTTCGGCCCGATCACCACCTCGGTGGCGACCGGCTCGTCGTCGAGGTGCGGCATCCGGTGGAGCTGCGCCGTGATGAATTGGATGTCGTCCCAGCTCGGCAGGTCCTGGCGCGGCACGCCCATGGCTACGACGACGCCGTGGTGGCCGGTCTTGCTGAGCCCGTCCCTGGCGTAGCCCTGGATGAGCCCGACGTGGGGCTCCTCGGCTGCCGGGTGGGTGTCGGCGTAGAGGCCGAGGTACTCGTCCCGCTTGAAGGGCTGCGGATGGTCCTCCTGCCAGGCGCCGATCTCGTCCGCATCGACCAAGACCTGGCCGTCCTCGATCCACGAGGCGAACTTGGGCAGGATCTCCTCGTTGTTGTACTCGCTGACACCGGTATCGAGGCGGTAGTCCCAGTAGTGGACGCCGCAGATCAGGTTCTCGCCGTCGACGTAGCCGTCGGCCATGAGGGCGCCCCGGTGCAGGCAGCGGCCGTAGAAGACCGACACGTTGTCGTCGTAGCGCACGACGCAGAGGTCGACATCGCCGACCAGGGCATAGGCCGGCTGGCGGTCTTCCAGCTCGTCGAGCGTCTTGATCGCGATCTTGTTCATTTGCCCCTGCCTTCCGCCACCGCGCAGCGCGCGCCGGGCTCGATCGACCGTCACGCCTCTCCGTCGGCAGCGGGCGTCTTGCGCTTGCACAGCAGGCGCTCGGTGTAGGTGGAGACGAGGTGAGCCACGCCTAGCAGCGCGAAGGCGCCCATGACGCCTGCGAAGATGCCGAAGCCCGAGATCAGCGTGCCGCGAATCTGCTGCTGCACCTCCAGATAGACCCACCAGGAGGCGTAGCCGAGGCCTGCGGTCACGATCGCACCCGCGATGATCCAGGCGACGTTGCGCATCGATCAGAGCACCTCGGCCTTGTCGATATCGACCTTGAAGACGAGGAGGTCGTCCAGGCGCTCGACCTCGCCTTCGAGTTGGATGAGGACCGCGACATAGTCTCCGAAGTTGCCGGGGAGCGGCCCGCCGTCCTGATCGGCCATCAGCAGGAAGGTCTCGCCGGCAACCGCGCCCTCCTCCTGCGTGACGAAGATCGGCGGCGCGCCGGACGAGATACAGAGATTGGCGCAGGCCTTGTGCGCGAGCCCGTCGCCGGGCCGCATGGCGCCCAGATGGCACTTGCTGTCGCAGATCTCGCCGATGAGGCGCCAGCGGCCGAGGGGTTCGGACGGGGCTGGGGTAAACGTCGGCGGCGGCTCGTCTTCGCCTGCCTCCACAGCCTTCAGGGAATTCTTGCCCTGGACCTGTAGCATGTCGATGTCGCCGCGCTGGAACATGAAGCCCTTGACGTCCACGAGCTGGCCGAAGAGCTTGCGGCCGCGGCGCTTGACGCTGCGCTTGCCGGGCACGGTAAGCATGATCGTGCGCGCTTCGGGGTTTCTTGCGTCAGGGCGCACGCGGAGGATCGGATAGGGATTCTCCAGCAGCACCCCGGTCATCTCCTGCTTTCCGAGCTTGCGCGCGAACGTGCCGTCGCCGGGATCGTTCGCGTTGGTGCCGAGGGCGAAGGCCAATCCCGCCATGCCGCCCACGAGCGCCGCGGCAACGACCACCAGGAAGATCGCGAGCGGGCGCGGCACGCTGTTCAGATAGCCGACGAAGAAGCCGGGATCGGGCAAACGGCCTGCCATCTTACGCCTCCGTCACCTGCACGGGCTCGACGTACGTGCCGGGCTCGTTGGGCCGGGGATCGAGCAGGATCCGCCGGCCGTCGAGCTTGAGCCGATAGGTTGCCACCTTTTCGGTGAAGGGCGGCGGCGCGCAGCCGTCCTCCGGCCGGTACTGGAAGCCGTGCCACGGGCAGGTCACGCAGCCGTCCATGATGCGCCCCTCGCCGAGCGGCCCGTTCTGATGAGCACAGACGTTGGCGAGCGCCGACAGCTTATCGCCGTAGCGGAACACCGCGACCCGCTCGCCGTCTTCCAGCGGCACGACGATGCCGCGCCCGTCCGGCACTGAGTCCACGGTGCCGGCGACGACCCAGGGCGCCTCGTCGGCGCGCTCGGCGGCATTCCGGTCCTTCTGCCGCTCGATCCGCCCGGCGACGAGGTGCAGGCCGGCGACCAGGACCACGCTCAGGCCCACGATGACGGCAAGGAGCGGGCTTTGCTTCGATTGCAGGGAGCCGAGCACGATATGGCAGACGATCGCCGCATAGGCGACGTAGACCGAGATGTGGATCGCCTTCCAGATCGGCGGCGTCAGGAACTTGAGCCAGAAGTCGTGGCTCGTGGCCGCGAGCACCAGCAGCAGGAAGAGCGCGAAGATGCCGAAGACCTCGAACGGGAAGCCGAGGAAGCGGTCGTAGCTCGTGTTGCTCGCCAGCACCGCCACGTACTTGTTCAGCGGGCTGAACGAGTAATAGATGCTGACGATGGTGGCCGCGTGGGTGAACGCCACGGCGCAGGTGATCACGCCGAAGTGACGGCGGTTGTAAAGCAGCGGCAGGAAGCGCGTATCGAGCCGCGCCAGCGGCCCGATACAGAGGATGAAGGTGAGCATCAGGAAGGCACAGGTGCCGAAGGCCTGCGCCCTGAGAATCGTCCCGGTGGTGGGTTTGGTGACGTCCTGGAAGCTCGGCGCGATCTTGATGTAGAGAAGGATGTAGGCGACGACGGCGGCCAGCAGCACGACGTCGTAGATGATCTTGTTGCGGTTCCAGCCGACCGGCGCGTAGCGCACGCTCATCGCCCAGCCGCCCCCTTACTCGTCCGCCTTAGGAGCGGGTGCCTCGGCCTCGGCCGCAGGCTTTTCGAGCTGCACGGCGCTCTTCTCCGTCGGCCCGTGCTGGCGAATGGCGAGCGCCGCGATCAGCATCGCGGGCAGGAAGATGGCGAGCACCTTCCACATGTAGGCGTGGGTCTTGCGATGGCGGCGCTGCATGATGCGGGACCGCTCAGCCGCGCTCGCGTTCCGCCGCAACCCAGCGGACGATCACCAGCGGCCAGAGCACGATGCAGCCGGGGATCAGCAACGGCCGAAAGGCGTAAGACCGGCGCGCCCCCGTATCCACCCGCTCGATGCCGTAAAGCAGGAACGCGGCCGCGACGGCGAGCCCGACGTAGCCGTAATACTGCAGGACCTCGATGATGATGCGCGCAGCCTCCACGCCCTACCTCCCGGAAGAGCGGCCGTCGCTCACGGCCCCTGTCGAAGATTGCATGTCGTCGCCCAGACCCTGTACTCGGCGTGGCCGAACGATACGAACGATCGCGGCCCGTGCCAACCCCGCGGGCGATCAACTATGCGCGACTGACATGTCATAAGCACTGGAATTCCGTCGTCATTTTGCCTCCGAACATACGGCGCACGGCACCCGACGAAGACCGGCCCGCAGACGAGGAACAGACACCCCCTCAGTCGTTGAGGACTTCGAGCGCGGCAGCTCTGGTCGGGTAGACCGAGATGAGCGAGTCCACCCCGCTGCCTGAGAAGACCGCAGCAACGACACCCTGAGGCGAGCAAATGGCCATGCCGGCGCCTCGATCCCGAAGAACCCTTGCGATGATGCGGAGCGCGCGAACGCCGACGTTGCCGATGTAGGAGAGCTGCTCGAAATCCAGGAGCACGGCACGGTCGCCATCCTGAAGCGCAGCGGTGATCGCCGTCTGGAGCGCGCCCGCGCCCTTCGGATCGATCCGCCCGATCACGTTTGCGACCAGCACATCGCCATGCCGCTCGGTCGTCACTTCCATCGCGCGCCCCCACGTGCCAACGGCGCGCGCCTATAACACGCGCGAACGCCTGTTCGCCAGTGCGGACATCGTCACAGGTGTTGTGGCATGACGCCCGGACCTTGCGGCATAGCGGAATCGCTGGAATTCGGCCTCCACCCGCCCCATGATACGAATTAGCGGCGGCACCCTGCGGCCAGCCCGCCCGCGGGATTAGGGGCAGGGGCACGACCGCAGAGGGCTGGGAGATGGCCACCTCGACCATACCGATGGCGCGCGGCCTGCCGGGCATCGGCAGCGTCTTCGACATGGCGCGCGACATGCGCGCTTTCCTCACCGAGAGCTATCTCGAACACGGGCCGGTCTACCGCATGCGCCTGCTCAACCAGCAGTTCACCGTGTTGGCGGGCGAGCAGGCCAACCGCTTCCTTGCGCGCCACGGCACCAAGCATTTCCGCTCGTTCGAGTTCTGGAGCGGCTTCAACGCTTGGTTCGGCGCGGCACGGTCCACGCTCAGCGCCGACGGGGCCGAGCACGCGGCGTTTAGGCGCACGCTGAAGCGGGGCTACTCACGCGAGTACGCCGTGGAACGCATGGACGGCATGATCGACATTGCCCGCCGGGAAATCGCGGCGTGGCCTGAGGGCAAGCCGATACCCGCCGTGCCGGCGTTGCAGAGGGTCGTCACCGACCAGGTGGGGACCCTGGTCGCCGGCGTCTCGCCCCGCCCTTACAACGACGATCTGGTCTGCTACGTCCATGGTTTGCTGTCCGCCACCATCGTGCCAAGGCCCTACCTGCGCTGGTCGCCGCGCTTCCGCCGCGCGTCTGCGCAGGTGGACAAGCTCTACCACGAGGTGATCGAGTGCCACTCCGGCTCGATGCGGGAGCGGCACGGCGCCGAGCCGGACCTGATCGACGACCTTCTGAACCTCCACGAATCCGACCCGAAATTCTTCCCCGAGGCGGACCTGAAGATCGCGGCGATGGGCCCCTTCGTCGCTGCGCTCGACACCGTCGCGGGCACCTGCGCCTTCATGCTCTACGCCCTGCTGCGCCATCCGGACGTGTTGGAGCGTGTGCGCGACGAGGCCGACGCGCTGCTCACCGGCAGCGCGCCGCCGGAGCAGGCGCTCCGCGAGATGGACGCGATGCACCGCGCGGCGATGGAGACCATGCGGATGTACCCGGTCACGCCGCTCCTCGTCCGCACGGCCGCGAATTCCTTCGAGTTCGCCGGCCACCGCATCCCCGCCGGCGAACGCGTGATGATCGCGACCGCGGTGCCCCACTACCTGCCGGAATTCTTCCCGGAGCCCGAGCGCTTCGACATCGACCGCTACGGGCCGGAGCGGGCCGAGCACAAGCAGCCTTACGTCTACGCGCCCTTCGGCCTCGGCCCCCACCGCTGCCTCGGCAACGGCTTCGCGGAGGTGCAGATCGCCACGACCATGGCGACCGTTCTGCACGAGGTGGACCTCGACCTCGATCGGGCGGGCTACAATCTCAAGACCACGCAGATCCCCATGCCCGCGCCGGCCGAATCCTTCAAGGTGCGCGTGAGGGGCCGGCGCGGGGCGGTGCAGCCGCTCGCGGGACGGAAGCCCTGGGGTGCCCTCGGTGCGGTGCTAGGGGGCGCGCTCTGGGGTGCGCTTGGCGCCGAAGCTGCGAGAGAGGCCTTCCGTTCGATGACGCCGGCACACCTCGGCCGGCGCCCGCTCATCCGATAAGCGCGGCGTAGCGGTCGACCAGGGGCATGACCCCGTCGCGATCTTCGGACGGGAGCCGCAGTATCGCGCGATCGAACCCGGCCTTACGGCAGGCGTCCAGATAGCCGGCCTCGGCCGGCGCGCCGAAGACCGTGGTGGAGACCGTGGCCGAATCGCGCCCGGCGTCTTCGGCGGTGGCCCTGAGCCTCTCCATGCCGCCTGCCGGATCGGGCAGCTGTGCGCCGCGCGGGAACCAGCCCGAGCAGAACTCCATCACGCGCCGCATGGTGTGCACTGTCTCGCCGCCCAGCAGGATCGGCGGATGGGGCCTCTGCACCGGCTTGGGCCACGACCAGCTCGGCTCGAAGGAGGTGAACTCGCCCTCGTAACGCGCCTCGTCCTCGGCCCAGATCGCCTGCATGGCCCTGACCCGGTCCTCCATGACACGGAAGCGGGTCTCGAAGCGCGTGCCGTGATGCTCCATCTCCTCGGCGTTCCAGCCGGCGCCGATGCCGAAGTCGAAGCGCCCGCCGGAGACCAGGTCGAGGCTCGCCACCGCCTTGGCGGTGACGATGGGGTCGCGCTCAGTGACGAGACAGATGCCGGTGCCGAGCCGGAGCGTGCTCGTCACCGCCGCCGCTGCGGCGAGACTCACGAAGGGATCGAGCGTGTGTGAGTATTCCGGCGGCAGCTCCGCCCCGCCCTGCCAGGGCGAGCGGCGACTGGTTGGGATATGGGTGTGTTCCGGCACGAAGAGGGATTCGAACCCCCGCTCTTCCAGCGCGGGCGCGAGCTCGGTGAGCGCAATGCAATAGTCGGTGGCGAAGATGGTGGCGCCAATCTTCATGTCTCAATGCTCCGGGTGGGGTAACGGATCGCGGCGGGGCCGGCGCAGCGCACGCTCTCACGCGGCGCACGCCTTGACAAGCCGCCGGGGTGCGCGGAGCCTTCGCGCCCTGCCCCCTCTTACGCCCCGAGTGACGCCATGACCGAGGACACCCCCGCCGCCAGCGCGGCACCCTGGCAAAGCCCGACGCTGAGCCTCGACGGCCGGGTCGCGATCGTGGCCGGCGCCGGCCAGACGCCGGGGCCGGTGATCGGCAACGGCCGCGCCACGTGCGTGCTCTTCGCACGTGCCGGCGCACACGTGATCGCGCTCGACCGCGACCGGGCTTCCGCCGAGGAAACCGCCATCATGATCGAGGCGGATGGCGGCAGCGCCGAAGCCCAGGTCGCCGACGTGACCGACGAACGTGCGCTGATCGCGGCCGTCGAGGCCATCGTGGAGCGCCACGGGCGCATCGACGTGCTGCAGAACAACGTGGGCGTCGCCTACACCGGCGGGGATTCGCCGCTCGCGGACCTCGACGAGGCGAGCTTCGACCGGGTCATGGCGATCAACCTGCGCGGCACGGTGATGGCCTGCAAGCACGTAGTCCCGGTCATGCGCAGCCAGGGCAGCGGCGTGATCACCAACATCTCGTCGATCGCGGCGGTGGTCGACTACAAGTCGGTCACCTACAAGACGAGCAAGGCGGGGATGATCGCCTTCTCCCGCCAGCTCGCGCTCGACTGCGCTCCCGACGGCGTGCGGGTGAACGCCATCCTGCCGGGCTACATGGATACGCCCATGGCGGTGGACACGCAGGCCCGCCGCTACGGGAAGCCGCGCGAGGAGATCGCCGCCACACGCGACACCTGGCAGCCGCTCCGTGGCGGCATGGGCAGCGCCTGGGACGTGGCCCAGGCCTCGCTCTTCCTCGCCTCCGACGCCGGCCGCTTCATCACCGGCGTGGCGCTGCCGGTGGATGGCGGCGTCATGGCGCGCGTCGGCTGACGGCTCTGTCGCGCGATCGCCCGCTCAGGTGTCGTTCCAGATCGGGTTCTTAAGGGTCGCTGTGAACGCGGCGTGAGCCGCCGCCTCGGCCTCGGTGGGCGCGTGCGGGCGCGGCTCCCGCGCGCGGGCAGAATCGGGTGCCGGTGCCGCGGCCATCGTCGGCGCCGCCTGCTGCAGGCCGAGGGCCGGCTGCCGACCGCCGGTGAGCTCCAGATAGACATCGGTCAGGAGCTCGGCGTCGAGCAGCGCACCGTGCTTCTCCCGCGCGGAGCGGTCGATGCCGAAGCGCTTGCAGAGGGCATCCAGGCTCGCCGGCGCGCCCGGATACTTGCGCCGCGCGACGACGAGCGTGTCGACCGTGCGCTCCGGCGGGATGGGCGGCCGGCCGATCCGCTCCAGTTCGGCGTTGAGGAAGCCGAGGTCGAAGGGCGCATTGTGCATGACGAGCTTGGCATCGCCGATGAATTCGAGGATCGCGTCCGCCTCCTCGGTGAAGCGCTTTTGCTTCGCGAGAAAGTCGCTGGTAAGCCCGTGCACGCGCTCGGCGCCTTCCGGCATGTCCCGCTCGGGGTCGAGATAGCGCTGGAAGCGCCGGCCGGAGGGGATGTGGTTGACCAGCTCGACCGCGCCGACCTCGACGATCCTGTGCCCCGCCGAGGGCTCCAGGCCGGTGGTCTCGGTATCGAGCACGACCTCACGCATGATCACCCTCCCCTGCAGGCTTCAGCGCCCCCGACCAACACAAGGGCCAACGCGTGCCGCGCGTAGCCGAAAGCCGGGCGGCGACCCGCTGCGCCGCGCGCCGGGAGACCCGCCTGTCGAGACTCGTTCGAATCACGAAATCCGCGCGCCTGCGCTTCTCGGCATCCGGCATCTGGCGTGCGAGAATAGCGGCCAGGCGCTCCTCGCTCATGCGCGCCCGCCCCAGCACCCGCGCGCGCTGCACGAAGGGAGGGGCCGAGACCACCAGCGTCGCATCGCAGCGCGTCTCGCCGCCGGTCTCGAAGAGGAGGGGCACGTCCAGGACTGCGAGGCGGCAGCCCCGGCGTTGACTGGCCGAGAGGAAACGCCGCTCGCCGGCCCGGACCAGGGGGTGAAGAATTGCCTCCAGCTCGGCCAGCGCGTCTGCGTCGGCAAAAACGTGGGCGCCGAGCGCGCCCCGGTCGACCGCGCGCGCCGCACCCTCGCCGGAGGCGGAATCGGGAAAGCGCGCGAGCACCGGCCCCACTGCGGCGCCGCCCGGCGCCAGCAGCCGGTGGACCGCCGCATCGGCGTTGTAAACCGCCGCGCCGCAATTCTTGAGAGCGTTGGCCACAGTTGTCTTGCCCATGCCGATGGAACCGGTGAGCCCCAGGACGACCACGGCCCGCGCCCGTCAGAGCCCGGCGGCGGCGAAGGCACGAAGCGCGGCCGTCACCTCGGCCTCGGCACCGAACCAGGCAGCGAAGCCGGGCCGCGCTTGGTGAAGCAGCATGCCGAGACCGTCCACCACCGAGTTCCCCCGCGCCCGCGCCGCATGCAACAGGTCCGTTTCCAGCGGCGCATAGACGAGATCGTAGACCACCGCAGCGGGAGGCAGCCGCCCCAGATCGAGATCGAGCACAGGCTTACCCACCTGGCCGAGCTGCGTGGTGTTAACGAGCAAGCCGCAGCCTTCGAGCGCCGCAGACCGCTCGTCCCACGCGAGCGGACGCACCGCATCGCCGGCTGCCGCGGCGAGCGCCGCCGCGCGCTCCGGCGAGCGGTTGGCGACGCGAATCTCCGAGACCCCCTCGGCGCAAAGCGCGTCCACGACAGCCCGCGCCGCGCCGCCAGCGCCCAGCATCGCCACCGGCAGAGCCGGCTCCCAGGACGGCGCTTCCCGGCGCAAGTGGCTGATGAAGCCGAGGCCGTCGGTGTTGTCGCCGTGGAGCGCGCCATCCTCGCCGACGGTCACCGTATTCACGGCGCCGATGCGCCGCGCTGTTTCCGACAGCGAAGACATATGCGGGACAGCGGCCTCCTTGTGCGGCGCGGTCAGGTTGCAGCCGCGAAAGCCGAGGGCCGGCAGCGCCGCCAGCGCCGCGCCCAGGGCCTCGGGCCGGACCGCAAGGGGCAGGTAGGCGCCGTCGATCTCCTTCTCCTCGAGCCAGTAGCCGTGGATGCGCGGCGAGCGCGAATGCGCGACCGGCCAGCCCATGACCCCTGCGAGCCGCGCTGAACCGGTGAGGATCACGTCTCCACCAGCCCGTGCTCGCGGAGGAAGGCGAGCAACGGCATCAGCGGCAGGCCCAGCACAGAGAACCAGTCCCCCTCGATCTCTGCCAGAAGCTGCGCGCCAAGGCCCTCGGCCTCGTAGCTGCCAACGCAGGCGAGAATTCCATCGCCCGCGCGCTCCAGGTAGCGCTCCAGAAACGCGTCGGAAAAGGGCCGCATCGTGAGTTCGGGGCACGCCACGTCGCCCCAGATCTCGGCCCCGTCGCGGGCTACGCAGACCGCGGTAACCAGCGTGTGACGGCGGCCTCTCAGCCTCCTGAGCTGCCCGCGCGCGTCGTCCACGTCCACCGGCTTGTCGAACCACTCATCGCCGCAGACGAGGAGCTGATCGGCGCCGACGACGAAGGCGCCGGGCGCGCCGGCGCTGACGCGGCAGGCCTTGAGCGACGCGAGCGCCCGCGCGGTCTCGCGGCCGTCGGGATCCTCGGCCCGCATGGCGTCCTTGACCGCGCCCTCGTCCACCCGCGCCGGCTGCACGGTGAACGAGAGCCCCGCCGCGCGCAGCATCGAGGCCCGTACGACTGCCTGGGAGGCGAGCACGAGACGCCTGTCACCAACCTCTCCGTGAGACTCCGTGCCCGCCTCGATGCCGGCCATCGCTCCGCCTTCTTCCTCGGGTTCGTCTCGGGCGCTGCGCAGAATATACGCTTCCCGCTCCGCGCCAACCGCTCAGCCGGCTTGGGCGCGCCGGTTGTGCAACTGCAGGATCGCGGCGGCGGTCTCCTCGATCGAGCGGCGGGTCACGTCGATCACCGGCCACCCGGACTCGGCGAAGAGGCGGCGCGCCTGCCTCACCTCCTCCTCGACCTGCAGAGGGTCGACGTAGCCGGTCTTGCCGATATCGCCGATCATGCGCATACGGCTGCGGCGGATGTCGATCAGTTGCTCGGGGTGGCAGGTGAGGCCCACGACCAGCGCACCCTTGAGCGCCTCAAGCTCCGGCGGCAGCGGACAGGCGGGAACTACCGGCACGTTCGCGGCCTTGAGGCCACGGTTGGCGAGATAGAAGCAAGTGGGGGTCTTCGATGTTCGAGACACGCCGAGGATGACGATGTCGGCTTCGCTGAGCGTCGCCGGCGAGCGACCGTCATCGTGATCGACAGCGAATTTCATCGCCTCGATGCGCTTCAGATAGGCCTCGTCCATGACATGCTGGCGCCCAGGCTGATTGCGGCTCTCCACCCCGAGAAAGCCGCTCAATGCGGCAATCGCCGTGTCCAGCAGCGGGATGCAGGGCACATCGATGCGGTGACACTCCTCGTGGAGGAGAGCGCGGAGCTCTGGGTCCACCAGGGTAAACATGACGACCCCGGGCTCGGCCTCGACATGGGTCAGCACGCGCCGGAGCTGGCTTTCGGTGCGCACGAGCGACCACAGGTGTTCCACCGCATCCACACCCTGAAACTGCGCCGCCGCCGCCCGCGCGATCGTGATGCAGGTCTCGCCGGTGGCGTCGGAGACCAGGTGCAGATGGAAGCTCCGCATGACTCTGCTCGGGTTCCCGGTTACGCGGTTCTGGGCAGTCGCGTTTTCAACGCGCACATTGGGAAAAGGCGTGTACAACGCGGCCGCAGCCGCTCCCCTACAGCTTATCCCCAGCTTGTCGGATCAACCAATCTTCAGGCTCGGCATAGCGGTGATAACGCCGGAACCAGCATCGCAGCCGGCATCCTTCCACGGTCTTCTCGAATTTTCTGCCCTGCCGGGGAGCACCGCAGACGCGGCAATTGGCCGCTTTTCCACCATCGCCGCCCCGCCTCTCGCAGTTGTTCCATCACTCACCCAGGAGCTGGGACGAACGCGACAATCCCTTCCTCTCGGCCTGCAACATCAACCATCACTCTCTAAATTCATTTAATGAAGATAGTCTGACAAAACCGGGAACAAAGGCCGACTCGTGACCGTGGACGCAGATACCAAGCCACTCCTTGCGGCACTTCGGGGGGAAACGAGGCGGCCCCCGCCGCTCTGGCTCATGCGCCAGGCGGGCCGCTACCTGCCCGAGTATCGCGCGCTCAGGGCCAGGGCCGGGTCGTTCCTCGACCTTTGCTATGACCCGGTGCTGGCGACGGAGGCGAGCCTTCAGCCGTTGAAGCGTTTCGACCTGGACGGTGTGATCCTGTTCTCCGACATTCTGGTGGTGGCCGAAGCGCTCGGGGTGAAGCTCTGGTTCGAGGAGGGCGAAGGGCCGCGGCTAGAGCCGGTCCGGCAGGGCGAGTCGCTTCCCGTCTTCGACGAGGGGTGTCAGAAGCGGCATCTCGCGCCTGTCTACGAGGCCATGGAGCGGGTGGTTGCGGCTGCGCCTGCCGGAGCCACGGTTCTGGGTTTTGCGGGGGCGCCGTGGACGCTCGCAACATACATGGTCGGCGGCGGTAGAAGCCGGGACTTCCTTGCCGTGAAGGGGTGGGCCTACCGCGACCCCGAAAGTTTCGCACGTTTGATCGGGACGCTGGAGGAGGCGGTCGAGGCGCATCTGATCGCCCAGCTCGACGCCGGTGCCGACGCCGTTCAGATCTTCGATAGCTGGGCCGGCGCGTTGCCGGAAAGCGAGTTCCAGCGCTGGTGTATCCGGCCGGTAACGAGGATCGTGGGTGCCGTGAAGGCGGCGCATCCCGCGGCCCCTGTGATCGGCTATCCGCGCGGCGCGGGCATCGCTTACGAGCGCTTCGCCGGGGAGACAGGTGTGGATGCGGTCTCCGTCGACAGCACGGTGCCGCCGGAATGGGCGGCAGAGCGTTTGCAGCCGCGATGCACGGTGCAGGGCAACCTCGACCCTGCGGCGCTGCTGGCAGGGGGCCAAGCGCTCCACCGTGCCGCCAGCGCTATCCTGAATGCACTCGGGTACGGGACCTTCGTGTTCAACCTCGGCGAGGGCGTGGTGCCTCAAACGCCGCCGGAGCACGTCGCGGCGCTCTCTGACATCGTGCGTGCCTGGCCAGGCGAGGGCGCGGGATGAGCCGCGTTGCGGTGGTCCTGCTCAACCTGGGCGGACCCGACTCCCTCGATGCCGTCGAGCCCTTCCTGCGCAACCTATTCCGGGATCCGGCGATCATCCGGGCGCCGGCACCGATTCGTCACTTTATCGCCCGCCTGATCGCGCGCCGTCGCGGCCCGAAAGCGCGGGACATCTATCGCAGGATCGGCGGCGGCTCGCCGCTGCTTGCCGAGACCGAGGCGCAGGCGGCTGCCCTGGCACGCGCGCTGGACGATCTCGGCCGGATCGAGGTCGCCATCGCCATGCGCTACTGGCACCCGATGAGCGAGGCGGCGGCAAGGCAGGTGGCCGCCTTTCGGCCGGATCGCATCGTTCTGCTGCCGCTCTACCCACAGTTCTCGACCACGACCACGGCGTCGTCGCTCGCCGCCTGGCGTGCAGCGGCGCAGGCCGCCGGCATCGCCGCGCCGACGGCCGCCATCTGTTGCTACCCGTACGCCGACGGGCTGGTGGAGGCGCATGCGCAATTGATCGAACCCGTGTTGGCGGCTGCGAACGAAGCCGGTGAGCCTCGCCTGCTCTTTTCGGCCCACGGCTTGCCCAAGAAGGTGGTCGCGCGGGGCGATCCCTACCAGTGGCAGGTAGAGAAGACCGCGCGGCGCATCGTCGCCCGCTTAGGCGTCGAGGCACTGGACTGGACGGTGTGCTATCAGAGCAAGGTGGGGCCGCTGGCGTGGCTGGAGCCCTCCATCGCAGACGAAATTGAGCGGGCCGGCCGGGACCGCGTGCCCGTCGTGGTGGTGCCCATCGCCTTCGTCTCCGAGCATAGCGAGACACTGGTAGAGCTCGACATCACGTACCGGGATCACGCACGAGCTGCGGGTGTGCCCGCCTACCACCGGGTGCCCGCGCTCGGAACTCAGCCGTCGTTCATAGCGGCCCTCGCCGACCTGGTCCGCGGCGCGGCGAATTCGGGGGGCGGCGGCGGGGTGGATTCCGGCGAGGGCGGGCGGCTCTGCCCCGGCGCGCACCGTTGCTGCCCACTGGCGGCCCGCTGATGGCCGACGATCTCTACACGTGGCTGCGCGCGCTGCACGTGATCGCGGTGATCGCCTGGATGGCGGGAATGCTCTACCTCCCCCGCCTCTACGTCTATCACGCCCGCGCCGAGCCGGGCTCCGAGCTCTCGGAGACCCTCAAGGTCATGGAGCGCCGCCTGCTCAGGGTCATCGTCAACCCGGCCATGGTGGCGACCTTCGGCTTCGGCGGCGCGCTGCTGGCGCATCCGGGCGTGGTCGACTGGTCGGGCGACATCTGGGTATACCCAAAGCTCGCCCTTGTGGCCCTGCTCGCGGCCTTTCACGGGCTGCTCGCGCGCTGGCGTCGGCACTTCGCCGCCGACCGGAACCGCCACAGCGAGCGCTTCTACCGCAGGGTCAACGAGGTGCCGACGCTGGCGATGATCGGCATCGTCATTCTGGTTATCGTGAAGCCTTTCTGAGGGGCGGCGGGGAGCATGAGCGATGGGTGAGCGAGCCGGGGTCCTCTCCAGCACCGCGATCGACGCGTTGATCGCGGACGGCAGGGTCGCGGCGGACGAGCCGATCGGCGCGGCCCAGATTCAACCGGCGAGCCTCGATCTCAGGCTGGGGCCCGTGGCCTACAGGGTGCGGGCGAGCTTTCTGCCGGGGCGCGAGAGCGTGAGAGCGAAGATCGCGAGCCTGGGCATGCACGAGATCGACCTCGCACCGGGCGCCGTGCTGGAGCGCGGCTGCGTCTACATCGTGCCGTTGATGGAGAGGCTCGCGCTCGCGCCGGACGTCTCGGCCCATGCCAACCCCAAGAGTTCCACCGGGCGGCTCGACATCTTCACCCGCCTCATCACGGACGAGGCGCACGAGTTCGACCGGGTGCAGCCCGGCTACCGGGGACCGCTCTATGCCGAGGTCTCGCCCCGCACGTTCAGCATCGTGGTGCGGGCCGGCAGCAGGCTCAACCAGATCCGTTTCAAGCGGGGCGCCCCCGGCTATTCCGAAGGCGCGCTTGAGCGCCTGCACGCCGAGCGCCGCCTGATCGAAGGCGAGGTCGCCCGCGGCGGCTTTGCCGGCGGGCTGCCGCTCTCCGTCGATCTCGCCGGTGCGGGCGGCGGCCTCGTGGGCTGGAAGGCGAAGCGCCATGCTGACTTGATCGATCTCGACGAGGTCGGCCGCTACGAGCCCGCCGACTTCTGGGAGCCGATCGCGCGGCCCGCTACCGGCGGGGTGATCCTCAATCCGGACGACTTCTACATCCTGGCGTCGAAGGAATCGGTGCGCATCCCGCCGGACCATGCTGCCGAGATGGTGGCCTACGACACGCTGGTGGGTGAGTTTCGCGCGCACTACGCGGGCTTCTTCGACCCGGGCTTTGGGCACGACGAAGCGGGCGGCGGCGGCACGCGCGCGGTCCTCGAAGTCCGCTCCCACGACGTGCCGTTCATGATCGAGGACGGCCAGACCATCGGCCGGCTCCTCTTCGAGCCGCTGACCGAGCGGCCGGCGGAACTCTACGGGCGCGGCATCGGCTCCTCCTACCAGCGCCAGGGGCTGGCGCTCGCCAAGCAGTTCAGGCATGCCGATCCGCACGACGCCCGGACGCCATGACCACCCGGCATAATGCCATCGAATCTTCGTTTGACACGGCGGAACGGCAGCCGATAGGCTAGCGTGCACGTCCGCCGCAGCGGGCGGGCTTCCTGCCCGCCGTCGGCGCATCCTCTCGCATAAAGCCGCTTGCCGCCGTCACCAGGTTTGCGCCCTTCGCGTGCCGCCGTCCGGCGGTGCGGTTCTCCTTCCACAACGGCAGCTCCCGTCATGCATCTGCAAGAGCTCAAGACCCAGACCCCGACCCAACTGATCGACTACGCCGAAGAGCTCGAGATCGAGAACGCGAACTCGATGCGCCGGCAGGACCTGATGTTCGCGATCCTCCGGCAGCTCGCGGAGAACGATCAGGCGATCTTCGGCTCGGGCGTGCTGGAGACCCTGCAGGACGGCTTCGGCTTCCTGCGCTCGCCGGAGTCCAACTACCTGCCGGGCCCCGACGACATCTACGTGAGCCCGAGCCAGATCCGCCGCTTCGGGCTCCGCACCGGCGACACGCTGGAGGGCCAGATCCGCGCGCCGCGCGACGGCGAGCGCTACTTCGCCCTGCTCAAGCTCAACAACATCAACTTCGACCCGCCGGAGAACCTCCGCCACAAGGTCAACTTCGACAACCTGACGCCGCTCTACCCCGAGCAGCGCTTCAGCATGGAGATCGCCGACCCCAAGAAGAAGGACACCACCAGCCGCATCCTCGACATCGTGGCGCCGCTCGGCAAAGGGCAGCGGGCGCTGATCGTCGCCCCGCCGCGCACCGGCAAGACCATGATGCTGCAGAACATCGCGCACTCGATCGAGGAGAACCACCCCGAGGCCTATCTCATCGTGCTGCTGGTGGACGAGCGGCCCGAGGAGGTGACCGACATGGACCGCTCGGTGAAGGGCGAGGTGGTGAGCTCCACCTTCGACGAGCCGGCGTCCCGCCACGTGCAGGTGGCGGAGATGGTGATCGAGAAGGCGAAGCGGCTGGTGGAGCACAAGCGGGACGTGGTGATCCTGCTGGATTCGATCACCCGGCTCGCGCGGGCCTACAACACGGTGGTGCCGTCGTCCGGCAAGGTGCTGACCGGCGGCGTGGACGCCAACGCGCTGCAGCGGCCCAAGCGCTTCTTCGGCGCCGCCCGCAACATCGAGCACGGCGGCTCGCTCACCATCATCGCGACCGCGCTGATCGACACGGGGTCCCGCATGGACGAGGTGATCTTCGAGGAGTTCAAGGGCACCGGTAACTCCGAGATCATTCTGGACCGCAAGCTCGCCGACAAGCGCACCTGGCCCAGCATGGACATCGCGCGCTCCGGCACGCGCAAGGAGGAGCTGCTGGTCGACCGCGCGACGCTCGCCAAGATGTGGGTGCTGCGCCGCATCCTCTCGCCCATGGGCACGGTGGATGCCATGGAGTTCCTGGTCGACAAGCTCAAGGCGACCAAGACCAACGAGGATTTCTTCGCCTCGATGAATACGTAGGCGCCTTCGCGTCAGTCTACGTCATGGCCGGACTCGTTCCGGCCATCCACTTGGCCGTCTGTCGGCCAAGGTGGCCATTCCGAATCGCTCGTCCGTGTGGGACGTGAGAATCGTATCGTGAGTGCCAGCGCAGCCAGCGGCCGCAGAGGCATCCGTTACCAGCCGGACGAGAGGCCGCCGCCGGCGCTCGCCCTCGGTCTCGGCGTTCAGCTCGCGGTGCTCTCGGTCGCCGGCATCATCCTGATCCCGACGGTGGTGATGCGCGCGGGCGGCGCGAGCGAGAGCTATCTCTCGTGGGCGGTATTCGCGACGGTGGCGATCTGCGGCGCGACCACGATCCTGCAGGCCTTCCGCGCCTGGCGGCTCGGCTCAGGCCATGTGCTCGTGATGGGGGCCTCCGGCGCCTTCATCGCGGTCTGCATCACAGCCGTTGCCGAGGGCGGCCCGGCCTTGATGGCAATCCTGGTGATCGTCGTCTCCGTCGTCCCTCTCGTTCTTGCCGCCCGGCTCTCGCTCTTCCAGCGGGTTCTCACACCCTCGGTCTCGGGCACGGTGGTCATGCTGATCCCGGTCACGGTCATGCCCGCCGTCTTCGATCTACTGAGCGCGGTGCCGGCGGAAACCCCAACGCTGGCGGCGCCGTTGAGCGCGCTCGTGGTGGTGCTCGTGATCGCCGGGATCGCGCTGAAGATGGCGGGCGCGTGGCGCCTCTGGGCGCCGGTCGTCGGCGTGGTCGTAGGCTCGGGTGTCGCCGCGATCTTCGGGCTCTACGATGCGGGCCGCGTCGTCGATGCGCCGTGGATCGGACTGCCGGCGGGGGAATGGGCGGGCTTCGATCTCGCCTTCGGGCCGTCGTTCTGGGCGCTGCTGCCGGCTTTTGTATTCGTGGCCGCAATCGCCTCGGTACGGACCGTGAGCGGCGCGGTCGCCATCCAGCGGGTCTCGTGGCGGCGGCAGCGCGCGGTGGATTTTCGCGCGGTGCAGGGGGCGGTCACCGTGGACGGGCTGGGCAATCTGCTTTCCGGCCTCGCGGGAACGACGCCGAATGCGGCCACGACCGTCGGCGCATCGGTCACCGAACTCACGGGCGTCGGCGCCCGCAGCGTTGGCATCGCCACCGGGGCGGTCTTCATCGTGATGGCGTTTCTGCCCAAGGTGCTCGCGATCGTGCTCGCAATCCCGGGCCCGGTGGTTGCGGCCTATCTCGGGGTGTTGCTGGCGATGCTTTTCATGGTCGGCATGAAGATCGCCATCCAGGACGGGATCGACTACCGCAAGGGGCTAATCGTCGGCGTCTCTTTCTGGCTCGGCGTCGGCTTTCAGAATGACATGGTCTTTCCCGAGCTGGTCCAGGAATTCGCCGGCGGCCTCTTCCGCAACGGGGTCACAACCGGGGGCATCGCGGCCATCCTCATGACGCTCTTCGTGGAACTGACGGGGTCCCGCCGCAGCCGGATCGAGGCGGCTTTCGACCCTTCGGTCCTGCCCAAGATCCGGGAATTCCTCGGTGCCTTCGCCGCCCGCAGCGGCTGGGACACGGCGATGGCCCAGCGGCTGGAGGCCGCCTGCGAAGAGACGCTGCTGACGCTCGTCCGGGACGAGGAAGCAGAAGAAGGGCGCCGCCTGCGCCTTTCCGCGCATCGCGAGGGCAACGCCGCGGTGCTGGAGTTCGTCGTCACGTCGCGGGATGACAACATCCAGGATCGGATTGGGCTGCTCGCCGACGATCCCGGCGATGCGCCCGCCGAACACGAGGTGTCGCTACGGCTGCTGCGCCGCCTCGCCTCCTCCGTCCGCCACCAGCAATATCACGGCACCGATATCGTCACCGTCCGTGTGGCCGCGCCGATTGCGGACGATCAGGCAAAATGATGCCACGCAAACCGGGACTGCGGGGTATAAGTACGCTGCGCATGCAATTGAGCGTGACATAAGTTCGTACCGTCCTCCTGACAGAGGGAGAGCCGCGATGACGGAACGAGACGGGCCTTGCGGCCGCGCCGGTGACGCGCCCGCCCTGTCCGAAGAACGCCCGCCGGAAGCCTCCGGGTCGAATGAGCCCATAGCGATAGTCGGCATGGCCTGCCGCTTCCCGAGAGCGGACGGGCTTTCCGCCTTCTGGCGCATGCTGGAGGCGGGCGAGAGCGGAGTGATCGAAGGGGTTCCCGGCTCCGGCGAGGGCCGTATCGGCAAGCTATTCCCCGATGCCGCGCAGGCCCCGGCGTGCCGGTTCGGCGCCTATCTCGACGATCTTGAGCTGTTCGACGCCGCCTTCTTCCGCATCTCGCCGGTTGAGGCGCAACTGCTCGATCCGCAGCAGCGGATGATGCTGGAGACCTGCTGGCGGGCGTTGGAGGACGCCGGCATGGACCCGGACCGCCTCAAGGGCAGCCGCACCGGCGTCTACGCGGGCATCAGCAACAACGAGTATCGCGGACTGATTCTGGAGACCGCCTCCCCGGACGAACCCGCCGTAAGCCTCTATTCCGTCACCGGCACCTCGTTCAACACCGCCATCGGCCGGGTCGCCTTCGCGCTCGGTCTGGAAGGGCCGGCGCTCGCGCTGGATACCGCCTGCTCGTCCTCGCTCGTCGCGATCCATCAGGCGGTGACCGGCCTGCAGCGGGGCGAGGCAGACCTCGCGCTCGCCGGCGGCGTTCACGCGATCCTCTCGGGCCGCCTGCTGGAGATGCGCGCCAACGCCGGCATGCTCTCGCCGGACGGACGCTGCGCCACCTTCGACGCGGCCGCGAACGGGTACGTGCGGGGCGAGGGCTGCGGCATCGTGGTGCTCAAGCGACTCTCCGAGGCGGAGGCCGACGGCGACCGCATCTGGGCCGTGGTGCGCGGCTCGGCGCTCAACCAGGACGGCGCCAGCCCCGGACTAACGGTGCCGAGCGGGCCCGCCCAGGAGAAGGTCATCGGGGCGGCGCTGAAGCGAGCGGGATTGCAGCCTGCCGACGTCGACTACGTGGAAGCGCACGGAACCGGCACGGATGTGGGCGATCCGATCGAGGCGCAGGCGACCGGCACGGCCTACGCCCGCGGGCGCGAGGCGGATTGTCCCCTGCTGATCGGCTCGGTCAAGACCAACATCGGCCATCTCGAGGCGGCCGCGGGGGTCGCCGGCGTGATCAAGACCGTGCTGGCCATGAACCGGGGGGTCATTCCCAGGCACCTCCATTTCCGGGTCCCGAGACCGGAAATCGACTGGGAGCGGCTGCCGCTCGAGGTGACGGCGACGCCCACGGACTGGCCGATGGCGAACGGCCGCCCGCCCCGGGCGGGCGTCAGCGGCTTCGGCTGGTCGGGCACCAACGCCCACGTGGTGCTGGAGGGATACAGCGATGACAAGGGCGCCGATGGGCGAAGCCCGGAGCACTGGACCGCTGGTCCACCGCTGTCGGTCGGCGTTTCCCAACCGGCTTCCGTTACCTGGTCAGCGCCACAGCAGGATGGACTCGCCCCGCGCGCGACGCGTTTCCTGCCGCTCTCGGGCAAGTCGGATACGGTGTTACGGGAGTTGGCCGGCCGCTATCTCGCGTGTCTCGACGAAGGGGCGGACGCACCGTGGCTCACCGACATGGCGTGGACGGCCGCCACGGGCCGGAGCCATTTCGGCCATCGCGCGGGCCTGGTGTTCCACGACGAAGCTTCCCTGCGGGCGGGCCTGACAGCGCTGGCGGCGGGGGACGCGCAAGCGGAGCGGCGGACGGCTGCCAAGAAGGTCGCGTTCGCCTACACCGGGCAGGCCAGCCAGTGGCCGGGCATGGGCGAGGCGCTCTACGCGAGCGAGCCGGTGTTCCGTGCGGTGCTCGACCGCTGCGATGCCC
>JAPPHR010000033.1 GCA_028820995.1 Rhodospirillales bacterium | reverse complement strand
CTTCGCCTTCATGCGCAACGAGGAGGCGATCCCCGGCCGGCGCAGCGCCGGCTCGATGGGCTGGGCCGGCCTTTGCAACACCCACTACTGGCTCGACCCGGCGAAAGGCATCGCCGCGGTCATCATGACCCAGTCGCTGCCCTTCGTCGAAGAGCGCTTCATGGCGACCTACGCCGCCTACGAACGGGCGGTCTACGCCAGCCTCTGAGAGAGACCGGAAGCCCGGAACCTTCCGGACCGGCGGCGACGGCGTTCCCGAGGTCGCGATGCGGCGCACCCTGCCCTGACCGTCGGAGCATGCCGACGCGATAATGTCGGTCACGGTTTGCGGTCGGGAGGCCGGCCCGGAGATGCGGCGTATAATGAGTGCCGTGGATCGTCGAACGTTTCTGTGCGCGACCGGTGGCGCGGCCGCGCTGAGCCTGAGTGGCAGGATGGGTCTGGCACAAGCTCTTCCCGAGGTCGGTGCCTTGCATCGCCTCATGGAAGAAACGCCCCGCGAGCGCGTCGCGACGGAGCTTGCGGGCCTGATCAGGGGCGGTCTCGATCACCGCAGGGCGCTCGCCGCTCTGGCCGTCGCGACGTCGCGCCGCGTCCAGCCCTTTCCCCATGTCGGCTTCAAGTACCACACGGTGCTTGCGCTGCAGTCTGTCCACCTGACGGCGCTCAATCTGCCCGTTCGCGAGCGTTGGCTGCCGGTATTCTGGGCGCTCGACTATTTCAAGCGCGCGCAGGATGCGGAGCGCCGCCAGAGCGGCTGGACGATGGGTCCGCAGCCGGAGCCTGCGGCCGGGACGGCGGAGGCGGCCCGCAAGAGCCTGATCGACGCACTGGATCGCTGGGATCTCAAGGCCGTCGATCCCGCTATCCTCGATTTTGCCCGGTTGGCTGCGCCGGGGCAGCTCTCCGAGCTCCTCTTCAGATACGGCATCCGGGATCTTCGTGCGATCGGTCACAAGGCCATCGCAGTGCAGAACGTGCACCGCCTCCTGCCGATCGTCGGAGCGGAACATGCGCCTCCCGTGCTTCGCTCGCTTGCCGCCGCGCTGCAGAATCACGGCGGTGACCCGAACCCCGCCACGAGCGACCTGCGTTCCGATCGCACCTGGCGCGAGTTCCAGCCGATGCTCGGCGAGATCCCGAAGACCTGGCGAGAGGGCCGTCGGGACGACGCCGCGCGCGATGAACTGGTCCGCACCCTGCGCGGGGTCTCGGAGCTCGACGCGGGCCGGGCGATCATCGACCTCCTGAAACGCGGCGTGTCCGCCGCCTCGATATGGGAGGCTCTCTTCGCCACGGCGGCGGAGCTGGTGTTGAGACGACCGACGGTTGTCCCGGTGCACGCTCAGACATCCGCCAACGCGTTTCACCATGTGTTCCGGCACGCGCGTGCCGATTCGACACAGCTTCTGGCGCTCCTGCAGTCGGCGGCTTTCATGCCGGCCTTCCGCCGACGCATTGGAAACGCACGATCCAATCTGCGCATCGACGAGCTGGAGCCTCTCGCGGTCCCCGGCAACGGCGTGGACGCGTTGCGGGATGCATTCTCTGAACTGCCGCGCGATCCCACCGCCGGCGCGCGCAAAGCGCTGCACTACTTGCAACATGGCGGCTCTGCGGACGCGCTCGTTGCCAGTGCACGCCGGCACCTCGCCCGCAATGGCCGGCAGTCCCACGACTACAAGTTCACCGAGGCCGCCCTGGAGAATTATGGGGAAATGGCGCCCACGGCGTGGCGGGATCGGGTTCTCGCCGCCTCGATGGCATACTTCACAGGGTCCGCAGAGGTGCCCACCCCTGTTTCTCAAGAGGCGCTCCAGCTGCTTGGTTAGCGACAATCAGGATCTTCGGGACACGTTCCCGGCTACCGGGCGTTCGAACCGCAGGCTCAACAAGGGGAACGACGTGACGGCGATGCCTCCAGCCCCTTTTTTGGTGGCGGTCATTGCCTGTCTCGTCTGCCTGTTGGCGGCGGCCGGGACGGCCGGCGCGAGCGGGTCGTCGTCCCCGGCCGGGAGCACGCGCGCCGGTTTCGTGGATGTGACCGAAGCGGTGGGCCTGAGCTACCTCGTCGAGACCGGCGGCGACGAGGACGATCCGGAGGCCGCCGAGGAAGGCCCGGCGGGCGGCGGCCTCGCCCTGGCCGACGTGGACGGCGACGGCCGGCCCGAGCTTTACGTAGCCCACGGGGCCGGCGAGACCGGCCGGCTCTTCAGCTGGAACGGCCGCCGCTTCCAGCCCGCGCCCGGCAACGGCGGCATCGCGCCGGCGGCGATCGACCGGGCCGGCTACTTCATCGATCTCGACGACGACGGCGTGCCCGATTTCCTCTCGATTCACGCGGCGGGCACGCAGGCGTTCCGCAACGACGGCAGCGGGCGGTTCCAGGACATGCCCAACCCCTTCGGCAGCGGGGCGGACCCCACCGTCTATTCCATGGCCGCCACCGACTACGACTCGGACGGCGATCTCGACCCCTTCTTCGCCCACTGGAACCGGCCCTGGAACGCGCTGAGGCCGCCCGCCGGCTATCTCTGGCGCAACGACGGCACGGGGCGCTACGAGGACGTGAGCCACATCGTCCCGATCCGCCCAGGCACGCTTCCCGGCTCCGGCGACAGGCGCGAACTGTCCTTCACGCCGACCTTTATGGACATCGACGGCGACGGCGACCCCGACCTCCTGCTGGCCGGCGACTTCGGCGCGAGCCAGGTGCTGCGCAACGACGCCGGCGTGGGCTTCGCCGACATCACCGGCGCGGCCATCACCGAGGAGACCGGCGCGCGGGAGGCCGGCCAGGGCGCCTGCCGCGCCGACTTCGACAACGACGGCCACCAGGACCTGTTCCTGACCGACGGCGGGTTCGGCGAGTCCATCGCGGACGCCAAGGGCGAAGAGCGCGAGATCGCCGCGTTGCGCGAGAACCACTCGCGGCTCTTCATGGCCAACGGCGACGGCACCGTCACGGATCGCGCGGCCGAGCTCGGCGTGCGCCGCACAGGCCGGGGCCGGGGCGTCGTCTGCGCCGATTACGACGGCGACGGCAGGGTGGACATTCTCATCGCCAACCACGGCGCCGCGCCCACGGTCTATCGCAACGTCTTCGAGCGGCACAAGCGCTGGCTCGCGCTCGACCTTGCGGGTCGCCACGCCAACCCGCACGCCGTCGGCGCGCGGGTCACGGTACGCACGGCCTCCGGCGCCCAGGTGCGGGAGGTGAGGCTCGGCGGCGCCTACCTCTCCCAGGGGCTGACCACGTTGCACTTCGGCCTCGGCCGCGAGCGGGTCGCGCAGTCCGTCGAAGTGCGCTGGCCCGGCCCCGGCAACGAGGTCAGCCGGCTCGAAAACATCGCCGCCGACCGGCGCTTCACCGTCTACCAGCCGCGGCCTGCTGGCTTCCTGCTGCAAATCGCGCGCGGCACCGGCGCCGGCGACTACGGTGAGGGAGACGCTGCCGCCATCCGCGCGGAGCCCGCCCGCGGGCACTACCGCTTCAGCCACTGGAGCGCCGAGGGCGGCGGCGCCTTCGCAGATGCGCGCGCGCCGGTCACGACCTTCGCCATGCCGGCCGGGCATGCGCGCGTGTTCGCGAATTACCTGCCCGGCCCGCCGCTCTCCGAGGCGCGCGTCTCGGTGGCGCGGCGCTGGATGGAGGTGCTGCTGCAGGCGATCCGCGACGATCTCGCGCGCCCCACGGTGCATGCCCGCAACCTCTTCCATCTGTCGGCTGCGATGTACGACGCCTGGGCCGCTTGGTCGGAGACGGCAACCCCCTACCACTTCGGCGACAGCGGCGCGCACTGCCCTGCCGCGGCCCCGCCAGCGGCGGGCGACATCCGGCACGCGCGGGAAGAGGCGATCAGCCACGCGGCCTGGCGACTCGTCCGCCACCGCTTCGCACGCTCGCCGGGCGCCGCCCCGACGCTGCGCAACGCCGATACCCTGATGGCCGCGCTCGGCTTCCATGCCGGCACGGGCGCGGCTCTCGGACCGGCGGCAGCGCTGGGCGCTTGTATCGCGGACCTCTACATCGCCCGCGGGCTCGCCGATGGGTCCAACGAAGCCGACGACTACGCCAGCACCGCCTATGCGCCGGTCAATGACCCGCTCGCTCCATCCGAGCCCGGCAATCCGGGCCTCGCCGACCCCGACCGCTGGCAACCCCTCGATCTGGAGCATTTCATCGGCCAATCGGGGATCGTCGAGGACGATATTCCGGCATTCGTCTCGCCGGAGTGGGGCCGGGTCACGCCGTTCGCGCTGGCGGAGGACGATCTGGCGGTCCACCGGAGGGACGGGGCCGATTGGCACGTCTATCACGACCCCGGCCCGCCCCCGACGCTGCGGGGCCCGCTCGCGGAGCACTACACGTGGGGCTTCGCCCTGGTCGCCCGCTGGTCGGCCCAGCTCTCGCCTGATGACGGCGCGACGATGGACGTAGCCCCATCGGGCATTGGCAACATTCCGGCCCTGCCGCGCTCCATCGAGGACTACCCCGCCTTCTACGACGGCAATCCGCACGGCCCCGGTCACGCCATCAACCCCGTCACCGGCGCGCCCTACGAGCCCCAGGTCGTGCCGCTGGGCGACTACACGCGCGTGCTCGCGGAGTTCTGGGCCGACGGGCCTGTCTCCGAGACTCCGCCCGGCCACTGGTTCGTGATCCTGAACGCGGTGAGCGACCACCGGGAGCTGGTCAGGCGGCTGGGCGGGGAGGGCCCTCCGCTCGATCCGCTGGAGTGGGACGTGAAGACCTATTTCGCCCTCGGCGGCGCCATGCACGATGCCGCCATCGCCGCCTGGGGCATCAAGGGCTGGTACGACTACATCCGGCCCGTCTCGGCACTCAGGTCCATGGCGGAGCGCGGCCAGTCCAGCGACCCGGCGCTGCCCTCGTGGTCGCCCGACGGCATTCCGCTCAGCCTCGGCCTCATCGAGCTGGTGGGCCCGCACGATCCGCTCGCGGGCGCGGACGGCAAGCACGCGGGCAAGATCAAGGTGCGCGCCTGGCGCGGCCCGGACTTCGTCGACGATCCCGACGCAGACAGCGCAGGCGTCGGCTGGATCCTGGCGGAGAACTGGTGGCCCTATCAGCGGCCGTCCTTCGTGACGCCACCCTTTGCCGGCTACGTCTCCGGCCATTCCACCTATTCCAGGGCGGCCGCCGAGGTGCTGACGGCGCTCACGGGCGATCCCTTCTTCCCCGGCGGCATGAGCGCGTTCCGGGTCCCTGCGAACGAGTTCCTGGTCTTCGAGCGTGGACCCTCGGTCGACATGGTGCTGCAGTGGGCGACCTACCGCGATGCCGCCGACCAGTGCAGCCTGTCGCGCATCTGGGGCGGCATCCACCCGCCGGCGGACGACATACCGGGAAGGCTCATCGGCGAGCGGGTGGGGCGCGATGCCGTCCGACTCGCGCTATCGCTCTTCGGCGGAAGCGATTGAGCGGGAGTGCCGTGCAAACCATGGTCGCGGTATGAAATGCGGGCGAGAGGGTGAGGGAACCGTGAACCGAAGCATACTGATCACCGGCATGAGCGGCCTCATCGGCTTGGCGGTGCGCGAACGTCTGGAACCCCGTGCGCGGCTCGCCGCTCTCAATCGGAGCGACGTGCCCGGCGTCGAGACGGTGCGCGCGGATCTCGCCGATCTCGACGCGATCCGGCCTGCCTTCGAAGGCAGGGACACCGTCATCCACCTCGCGGCGAAAGCCGGCGACGGATACGCGTGGGACGAGCTGCGCGACACCAATGTCATCGGCACCCGCAACGTGCTCGAAGCGGCCAGGCTCGCCGGCTGCAAGCGCGTGGTCTTCGCCAGCACCGGCGCGACCGTCGCCGGCTGGGAGCGCGAGGAGCCCTATCGCGCGCTGGTCGAGGGCCGCTACGACGACGTGCCCGCCGACTGGGTGCGGATACGCCATGACATGGCGACGCGCCCCAGGGGCCCTTACGCGAGCACCAAAATCTGGGGCGAGGCGCTCGCGCGGTACTACGCCGACAGCTTCGATCTCTCCGTGATCGCCCTCCGCATCGGCCTGGTCAACGCCGAAGACCGGCCCGTCGACGCGCGGACGTTCTCGGTGTGGTGCAGTCAGCGGGACGTCGTCGAGGCCATCGAGCGCGCCGTCGACCTGGAGGAATCGATCCGCTACGACATCTTCTTCGTCCAGTCCGACAACAAGTGGAGCTATCGCGATCTCTCCCACGGCAGGGAGGTGCTGGGTTTCTCGCCCCAGGATGCCGCCGAGGATCATCGCGAGTGAGCGCGAAAGGACGAGCCGTGTTGCGAGAGGCGACGACCGAGAGGCGATGCCGCTGATGGCGGCGACGGGAGAACCCATTCTCCAGGCACGCCGGGTTCTGCGGGAGGTCTTCGGTTTCGAGGATTTCCGGCCGGGCCAGGAGCCCGCGATCGCGGCCCTGCTCGGCGGGCGTCACGCGCTTACGGTGATGCCGACGGGCTCGGGCAAGTCGCTCTGCTTCCAGATCCCCGCGCTGGTCACAGGCGGCCTCACGGTGGTGGTCTCGCCGCTCATCGCGCTCATGCAGGACCAGGTGGCGGCGCTCCGGCTCGCGGGCGTTGCAGCCGACTGCATCAACTCCGCCAATGACCGCAGCGACAACGTCGCGGCCTGGCGCCGCGCCGCGGCCGGCGAGACGCGGCTTCTCTACATGGCCCCGGAACGGCTGATGACGGAGCGTATGCTGGCGGCACTTGCCCGCCTGCCCGTCGCTCACTTCGCCATCGACGAGGCGCACTGCATCTCGCAGTGGGGTCCTGCCTTCCGCCCGGAATACGAGGACCTCTGCCGCTTGCGCGATCTCTTCCCTGGCGTCCCCATCGTGGCGCTGACGGCGACGGCCGACCGGGTGACCAGGGACGACATCGCCGCCAAGCTCTTCGGCGGCCGGGTCGAGCAGTTCGTGCTCGGCTTCGACCGCCCCAACATCAGGCTCACGGTGCAGATGAAGAGCGGCTGGAAGCGCCAGTTGCGCCGCTTCGTCGCCCGCCACCAGGGCGAGAGCGGCATCGTCTACTGCCTGTCGCGAAAGAAGACGGAGGAGACCGCCGCCATGCTCGCGGCCGAGGGCGTGCGGGCGCTCCCCTACCACGCGGGCATGGGCAAGGAGGAGCGGGAGGCGCACCAGAACACCTTCATGACCGAGCCCGGCGTGGTTGTCGTCGCCACCATTGCCTTCGGTATGGGGATCGACAAGGCGGACGTGCGTTACGTCTTCCACACCGACCTGCCGGGCAGCATGGAGGCCTATTACCAGGAGATCGGCCGCGCCGGGCGCGATGGCGCGCCGGCCGAAGCCCACATGCTCTACGGCTTCGACGACATCATGATGCGCCGCCGGTTCATCGAGGAGGAGGACGCGGGGCCTGAGCGCAAGCGCCGTGAGCACAAGCGGCTCGACGCGCTGCTGGGCTACTGCGAGGCGCCGGCGTGCCGGCGAATAGCGCTACTGGACTACTTCGGGGAGCGGACCGCCGCGTGCGGCAACTGCGACGGCTGCCTCCGTCCGGCCAAGCGCCACGACGGGACCGAGGAGGCCCGGATGATCCTGTCGGCCGTCCATCGCTCCGGCCAGCGATTCGGCGCGGCGCACGTGATCGACATTCTGCGTGGAAGCGAGACCGAGAGGATCGTGCGCCTCGGCCATAATCGGCTTCCGGTGTTCGGAGCGGGCAAGGCGCGCGGAAAGAACGACTGGCGCTCGCTGATCCGCCAGATGGTGGCGACGGGGCTGCTGCGGCTCGATATCGCGGGCTACGGCGGGCTCGGGATCACCGACGAGGGTTTCGCACTTGTGCGGGGCGAGGGCACTTTCCACTACCGCGCCGACACCGTGGTCACGCCGCCGTTGCGCTCGATCGGCGAAGCCCGGCGGGAGGAGCCTTCGGACACCCTGACCGGAGATCAGGCGGCCCTGCTCGATGCTCTCAAGGCGCTCCGGCTGGAGCTGGCACGAGAACGCGGGGTGCCGGCCTACGTCGTGTTTCAGGATCGCAGCCTGATCGACATGGCACGCCGGCGGCCACGCACCAAAGAGGAGTTCGCCGAGGTCAACGGTGTCGGCGCCGCCAAGCTGGAGCAATTCGCCGAGCCGTTTCTGGCCGCGATCGACGCCGCGTTGTCGGAAGCCCGCTGAAACGGACGGCGCCGCGCCCTACGCGGGTGCGGGCGCGCCTGGGACGGGCATCGTCGGGACGCGGTTCACGTCCTTGTAGAGCAGGTAACGGAACGGCCCCGGTCCACCGGCGTAGCAGGCCTGCGGACAGAAGGCGCGCAGCCACATGTAGTCGCCGGCCTCGACCTCCACCCAGTCCTGGTTGAGCCGGTACACTGCCTTGCCCTCCAGCACGTAGAGCCCGTGTTCCATGACATGGGTCTCGGCGAAGGGGATCGACCCGCCAGGCTGGAAGGTCACGATGTTCACGTGCATGTCGTGGCGCAAGTCGTCGGAGTCCACGAAACGCGTCGTCGCCCAGGCGCCGTCCGTGTCTGGCATCGGCACCGGTTCCACGTCGTGGTCCGAGGTCACGAAGCACTCGGGCACGCTGATACCGTCCGCGGGCTGATATGCCTTCCGGATCCAGTGGAACGAGGCGGGCGCGTTGCCTGCGTTCGCGACTGACCAGCGCGTGGCTGGCGCCACGTAGGCATAGCCGCCGGGTGCAAGCGTGTGTTCGTCGTTGTCGAGCGTGAGCCGCAATTCGCCGGCCATGACGAACAGCACGCATTCGACGTATGTGGCCGGCTCGGGCCGCTCGCTGCCGCCTCCCGGCTCGATCTCGACGATCGACTGGGAGAAGGTCGTCGCGAAGCCTGCGATCGGACGCGACAGCACCCAGGCGCGCGTGCCCCGCCAGTGCGGAAAGTAGCTGGTGACGATGTCCCGCAGCACGCCGCGCGGAATGATCGTGTACGCCTCGGTGATCACGGCGCGGTCGGTCAACAGCGCCTGCTGTGGCGGAAGGCCGGCCACCGGCGTGAAGTAACTGCGTTCGCTCATCGGCCGGCCAAGGCCTGCCCAATTCTCATGGCGCACCCTCCTCCTTCGATGTCATTGCAGCACAGCGCACCGCGTGCTGGAGAGCGGCACTGTAGCCGCTTGCGGGACGGACTCCCAAGACCGTTGTCTTCGGAGTCCCATGGGAAAACGTCCGGTCGGAAGGGCAATCTTGCACGCCCAGCAACACGTATTCGAAGCGTTGGGCGGCGGTCAGCGCCGGGCCTTGTCGCGGGCGAGGTGGCGGAACAGCTCCTCCTCGCGTTGCCTGAGCAGGGCCGCGCCGTCGCGCGCGTTCCAGTCGTAGACGCCCCGGCCCGAAGGCAGGCCGCGATGCCCCGCATCGACCAGCGCGGTCACCGCCGAGGCTGGCTGGGATCCTGTCGTCAGGTGCGGGATGAGGTACGCGCCGAAGGCGTGCAGCGTATCGAGGCCGCCGACGTCGGCCGATTCGATGGGCCCGGTGATCGCGAGTCGCCGCCCGAGGGACGCCTTCACCACGGTGTCGATGGCCTCGGCCGACGCCGCCCCCTCCGCCCACAGCGCCCAGGCCTCGCGCAGGATCGCGTACTGCAGCCGGTTGCCGATGAAGCCCGGAACCTCCTTGTCGACGATCACCGGCTCCTTGCCCGCTGCCCGCAACACATCGCAGAGCCAGGGCGCCACGTCCGGGTCGGTCTCCGGCCCCGCGCAGACTTCGACGAGGGGAATGAGCTGCGGCGGGTACCAGAAGTGGGCGGCGACCACGCGCCCGCGATGCGTGACGTTGGAGACGAGCTCGCTC
Organism: Rhodospirillales bacterium; assembly: GCA_028820995.1. Lineage (GTDB taxonomy): Bacteria > Pseudomonadota > Alphaproteobacteria > UBA828 > UBA828 > WTGU01. Next base: position 14,362 of record JAPPHR010000033.1, on the reverse strand, counting down.
GCGGGCTGCCCGCTGCCGGAGGCGAAGACGGCGGGTGGCGCGCAGATCGCATCGAGCCGCCCGTACACCTCGTCCTGGACGGCCCGGTCGGCCGGAACCGCTTCGAGCACGAGCTGCGCGTCTGCCGCATCCTCCAGATCGGTCGAGGTGCGGATGCGGCCAAGGGCGGCGCCCGCGTCGGCGGACGTGACGAGCCCGTGCGCTTCGAAGGCGGCGAGGCTCTTCGCAATCTTTTCCATCGCTGCGGCGAGGCTGGCCTCGCGCCGGCCGATCAACACCACCCGGTGGCCCGCCGCAGCGAAGATCTGGGCCATTCCGTGGCCGATGAGGCCGTTGCCCACCACGGCAACGGTATCGAGCGTTGCAGGGACAGTCATCGACCTCTCCTTCGCCTGCGCGTGCCGCCGCGTCTGCGTGCCTGGAAACTCAGGCTTCGAAAATCTGGATGCGGATCGGGGTCGGCCGGCCCCCGGCAGCCGGGTTGTTGACCTGGGGGCAGTTGGAGACGACTGCGAGAACGTCGCGCTCGGCCCGCAAGTCGACGTGATCGCCGGGCCTGGACGGGCTGCTGACGAAGGTTCGCTCTGCCAGTCGGCCTCCGTCATAGACCGGCACGGCGCAGAAAAAGTTCACGTTGGGTACGATGTCCGTCCAGCCCAGGCCGTGCTCCGCCAGGGCGGCCAGGAAGTTCTCGCGGCAACCCGGCACGCCTTCCACGCCGTAGAGCATGGCGTTGCTGGGGGCGCTGCAGCAACCGGCGATGGTGTCGTGATGGCCGCAGGTATCGGCCACGATCCTGAAGAGCGGCCGTCCCCGATCCGAGTAGAGCGCATGGCCCCGGGTCAGGCGCAGCGTGCCGCTCTTCTTGATCGTGTTCGGCGCGTTGTAGCGTTCGCGCGGGTCGGCCGCGTCGTAACACAGGAAATCGACGCCCTGTTCGCCCTCCAGGTCGACGATGCGTAGTACCTGGTCCCGCCGCAGGCGGGCCGACCACGGCGCGCCCGGCGCGACGATCTCGTCTTGGACAACGTGCCGCGCACCTTCGTCGTTCATCGCCGTGCCCTCCGGTCCGACCCACCGCCTACTCTAGCTTGAAGCCCGTTCGATGAGGTCCCATTGGTTGCCGTACTTGTCCGTGAATACGGCCACCGTGCCGTACTCTTCGTGCCTGGGTTCCTCTTGAAACTCGACACCCCGGCTCATGTAAGTCCGATAGTCGTGCCAGAAATCATCCGTCGTCAGAAACAGGAAGACGCGTCCGCCCGACTGGTTTCCAATCGCGGCCGTTTGGCGCTCGCCGTCCGCTTTGGCCAGAAGAAGACACGTGCCGGCCCCCGGCGATACCAGGACCCATCGCTTCTCTTCCGAGAGTCTCCTGTCCTCGATGAGTGCGAAGCCGAGCGTGCCGACGAAATAGTCGATCGCCTCCTGATAGTCCGGGACCAGGATCGTAACGGCCCCAACAGACCTCCGAGGCATGTCGGTTTCCGTCATGTCCCTTCCCGATGTCTCGAACACGGATACGTGCCAACGGCCATTCCTTCGCTTGCGCTCAATTTCCGACGGCGCCGACCCGGTCGGCGATGGCGACGATGCGGTGCATCTCGCGCAGAACCGGCTTCTCGATGAGCTTGCCGTCGATAACCACCAGCCCGGTGTCGGCGGCCTCGAACTCGGCGATGATGCGCCGGGCGCGGGCAATCTCGTCGGGCGACGGCGTGAACACATCGTTGAGCGCCGCGATCTGCTTGGGGTGCACCGCGCCCTTGCCGCAGAAGCCCAGGTCCCTTGCCTGGATCGCGGCGTGCTTCATGCCGTCCAGGTCGTCGAGATCGAGATAGGGCACGTCGATCACGTCCAGCCCGGCACTGGCGGCGGCATGCACCACGCGCGAGCGGGCGTAGAGCAGCGGCTCCCACTCGTTCCGGCAGCGCAGCTCAGCCGCCATGTCGACGCCGCCGAAGAACATCGCGTCGATGCGCGAGCTGCAATGGGCGATGTCATGGGCAGCCTCGAGCCCGGCGTTGGTCTCGATGATCACGTGCAGGCGGGTGGCGTGGCCGCGCTCGGTCAGCAAGTTGTCGAGCAGCACCACTTCGTCCGGCGTGCGCACCTTGGGCATCATCAGCGCGGGCGGGGGCGTCACGGCGGCCAGGACCGCCTGCACGTCCGCCATGCCGAAGGCTTCACGCAGCGAGTTGATGCGGACGATCCGCTCGACCCCGTCATCGGCCTGCGGGCTCTCGAAGAGCTTCATCGTACTGGCCCGCGCCGCCGCCTTGTCCTTGGGCGCGATGCCGTCCTCGAGCTCGACACAGACGATATCCGCGCCGGTCGCGAGCGCCTTCGGAAACATCTCGGGCCGCAGGCCCGGTGTGAAGATGAAGGAGCGGCGGGGGCGAATGGTGGGTGCAGGCATGGGGGGATCTTCTCTGTCGTGCGGTCCGATGGATCGATTGCGCGGCAGACTCAGGATGCCCGCGCCTGCGCCCGTGCGGCGCGCCGGCGGTCATGGGGGTCGAGCAGGCGCTTGCGCAGGCGGATCGACGCAGGGGTCACTTCGAGCAGTTCGTCGTCCGCGAGATAGGCCAGCGCGATCTCCAGCGGCATCGGTCGCGGCGGGCTCAGGCGCACGGCATTGTCCTTGCCGGCGGCCCGGATGTTGGTGAGCTGCTTGCTCTTCAGCGGGTTGACGTCGAGGTCCTGCGGCCGTGCGTGCTCGCCCACGATCATGCCACCGTAGACGGGCATCCCCGGCTCGACGAAGAGCGTCCCCCGCGGCTCCAGGTTCCAGAGCGCGTAGGCGACCGCTCTGCCCACCGCGCTGGAGATCAGCACGCCGGTCTGCCGTCCCGGCAGCGGGCCCTTGAACGGGGCATAGCCGTGAAAGATCCGATGCATGATCGCGGTGCCCCGGGTCACCGTGAGCAACTCGCCGTTGAAGCCGATCAGGCCGCGCGTCGGGCCGTGAAACAGCGCCCTGATCTTGTCCCGCCCCGAGGGGCGCAGCTCGATCATCTCCGCGCGCCGTTCGGCGAGCGCGCTCACCACATCGCCGACGAAGGCTTCGTCAACGTCGATCTGGATTTCTTCGATGGGCTCGAGCGGCGCGCCACCCTTGGGGTCTTCGCGCGTCAGCACGCGCGGGCGGCCGATGGAGAGCTCGAAGCCCTCGCGGCGCATCGTCTCGATCAGCACCGCGAGTTGAAGCTCGCCGCGGCCGGCGACCTCGAAGGCGCCGTCCTCTGCCATGCCGTTCACCCGGATCGCCACATTGCCCTCGGCTTCGCGGGCGAGGCGCGCTGCGATCATGCGCGAGGTGAGCAGCGTTCCCTCGCGCCCCGCGAGCGGCGAGTCGTTGATCGAGAACACCATCGCGATCGTCGGCGGGTCGATCGGCTCGGCCGGGATCGCGGCGCAGCTCGCGGAGGCTGCGACGGTGTCCGCCACCGAGGCGGTCTTGAGTCCGGCGAGCGTCACGATCTCGCCGGCCCCGGCGCCCTCGACCGCGATCCGCTCAAGCCCCCGGGCGCGCAGCAGCTTGGTGAGGCGGGCGACCTCGACCACGGCGCCGTCCGCGCCGAGCACCGTCACGGTCTGGTTCGCCTTCACCCGGCCGGAGAGCACGCGGCCGCTCACCAGCCGGCCGAGAAAGGGGTCGGCTTCGAGCAGGCTGATCAACATGCGGAAGGGCGCATCCCGGTCCGTGGCAGGCGGCGGCACGTGAGCGACGACGGTCTCGAAGAGCGGGCTCATGTCGCCCCCGCCGACGGCCGCATCGCGCGAGGCCCAGCCGTCGCGCGCCGAGCTGTAGACGAGGGGGAAGTCGAGCTGCTCCTCGCTCGCGCCCAAGGCGTCGAACAGGTCGAAGACCGCTTCGTGCACGATCTTGGGCCGGGCATCCGCACGATCCATCTTGCTGATCGCCACGATCGGCCTGAGCCCGAGGCGGAGCGCCTTGTCGACGACGAACTTGGTCTGCGGCATCGGGCCCTCGGCCGCGTCCACCAGGACGAGAACGCCGTCGACCATGCCGAGCACCCGCTCGACCTCGCCCCCAAAATCCGCGTGGCCGGGGGTGTCGACGATGTTGATGCGCACGCCGCGCCAGTCGATCGCCGTGCACTTGGCCAGGATCGTGATGCCGCGCTCGCGTTCGAGCTCGCCGCTGTCGAGCGCGCGCTCCTGCATCGGCTGGTTCGCCCGCACCGTGCCGCTCTGGCGCAGCAGGGCGTCGACCAGAGTCGTCTTGCCGTGATCGACATGGGCGATGATGGCGATATTGCGCAGGTCCATGGCCGCGCGGCGCTCCTGACGAAAGCGGTGGGTGCAATCGTGGAGGCGCGCCCTCCTGGATCGCGGTGCCGGTTATACAGCAGACGCCGCGCAGGTCGACAGCGTCGGACGGGACCGGTACGTGCAGCAGGCTAGATGAACGGGGAGGTCGGCAGGCTGCCGGAAGACTCGTGGCACTAGCGGGAATAGAGTGATCGGCTGTGGGTTCGGGGGAGCGGGGCGAGGTCGCTATGCGTGGCAATGCCGACACGCCACCGCTCTGCCTCTCCAACCGGGCTGCCAGAAGACTGTTCCTGGACCGGCACGGCCTTGGGCGCCGGCCGCAGGGAGAGGATCTCACAGGGCTGATCGAGCGGCTGGGCTTCGTCCAGATCGACAGCATCGCGACGGTCGAACGCGCACACCACATGATCCTGGCCTCGCGGCGCAGAAGCTACCGGCCGCAGCAGCTCGGCGACCTGCTGGAACGGCGGCGCACGCTGTTCGAGCACTGGACCCACGATGCGTCGGTCATCCCCATGTCGTTCTATCCCTATTGGCGGCTGCGGTTCCGCCGGGACGCCGAGAGGCTGCGAGCGCGCTGGCGAAAATGGCGCGGGGAAGGGTTCGAGGAGCGGTTCGACGAGGTGCTGGAGCGCATCCGCGAGGGCGGGCCCGTCATGGCGCGCGAGCTCGGCGGCAGCCGGCGACGTGACCCATCCGCCTGGTGGGACTGGCATCCCTCGAAGACGGCGCTGGAATTCCTCTGGCGCACCGGCGCGCTCGCCATCGACCGGCGCGAGGGCTTCCAGAAGGTCTTCGACCTGGCCGAACGCGTCATCCCGGCCTCCGCTCGTACTGCCGTGCCGGACGACCGGGAAACGCTGGACTGGGCATGCACGGGCGCTCTCGACCGGCTCGGCTTCGCCTCCGCTCGGGAGATCGCGGCCTTCTGGGACACGTCTTCTGTCGACGAGGCGCGGTCCTGGTGCGCCACCCGCAACGCCGGCGACCTGGTCGAGGTGGCGGTGGAAGGCGCGCGGCCGGGCGATGCCCGCCACTTGTTGGCGCGTCCCGACATATGCGAGCAGGCCGAACGGACGCCGGAGCCACCCGCAGGCGTGCGCGTGCTCAGCCCCTTCGACCCGCTGCTGCGCGACCGCAAGCGCGCCGAATGGCTGTTCGGCTTCCGCTATCGCATCGAGATCTACGTGGCGGAGCAGAAGCGCGAATACGGCTACTACGTCTTCCCGCTGTTGGAGGGCGACCGGCTGGTCGGGCGTATCGACATGCGCCGCCGGGATGGCCGCCTCTGCGTGCGGGCGCTCTGGCCCGAGGTCGGCGTGCGCCTCGGCAAGGGGAGGATGGAGCGCATCGGGCGCGAACTCGACCGCATCGCCCGCTTCTGCGGCTGCGACGGCCCGGCGTTCGAGAACGGTTGGATCCGGGAGAGCCGGGAGTAGAGCGCCGCAGGCCGTGGGCGCCTGCGTTGCCGTCCCGGCCTTACTCTGCTGCCGAAGCGGACGCGCCGCCGCCCGCTTTGGAAGCGGGAGCCGGCATGTCGTCGAAGGTCCGGTCGGACTGGATGCGCACCGAATCGAGGCAGCGGGCCACCGCGTCCGCGCTTTCTTCCGCAGCCTTCGACAGCTCCTTGAGCCACCTGCGATAGGTGATGGAGACCTTGTCGGTGAGCACGGAATACTCCTCGATGGGGGCAGGGATCTCAGGCGGCTCCTGCGCCTCGATCACCGGCAGGTCTTCGCTCAGCACCAGGGTCTGGAAGTCGAGGTGCGGCTGGTCGGGACCGTCCCGATCCGCGGTGCGAGAGGTGAACCAGAAGCTGCGGCACACGCCCGATTCTATCGGGGAGGCGGACATCCAGAGCTGGCTGCGCTCTCCGTCCGGGAAGAAGAACTCGAGATTGACGGTGAACGGCACCCAGAGGCGGTAGTCGGTGGGCGCCATGAGGGCGACGCCGGGGAGCTGCATCTCCGGCGACGGCACGAACTGGAACCGCAGCTCCCGGTTGAGCCGGTCGACCTTGGCGATGGGAACGCGCGTCTGGCGCCGGTCGCCAAGCGAGCCGTCGTGCACGAAGGGGAAGTGCGCGAGGTCGACGAAGTTCTCCAGCCGCCGCGCTGCCGACGTCGGCCACGTGTAAGGCGCGCCCGCCACGCAGCGAAAAGCGGTATCCGCGAACGCGGGGCAACCGGGGATTCGGGTGTCGAGGGAGGAATCGAGCCGCACCCACACCAGGTCGTATTCGATGGCCGCGTCGTGGGCTCCGACCTTGCAGTCGGCGGGAATCGAGTGGTCGGGCATCGAGGGAATCTCGAGGCACCGCCCGTCCGCTCCGTACAGCCATCCGTGATAGGCGCAGCGCAGACCGCCGGATTCGACGCGTCCCACCGAGAGCTTCGTCGAGCGGTGGATGCAACGGTCCTTGAGCGCTGCGACGCGGCCCCCGATTTGCGCCACCGCCAGCCTCTCGCCCAGCAGGGTCACGGCGAGCGGCCGATTCCCGTCCGCCGCCGCGGCGCGCAGTTCTTCGACCGTGCACACCGGGTGCCAGAAGTAGCGCCACGCGCGCTCGTTCAGGAAAGGTGTGCTCGCGCCCATCGTCGCTGTCCCGGACTACCGAACGGACTCGTCACCGTCGAAAGGTAGCACGTCGCGAGACCCGCCGATGGCGTGCGTTGCCGAATGGAGCGCGGCGCCCGCATCGCGTAGGCTGTGGGGCGAGGATCGCCGCCGCGGCGCCTCCGGGGCCGCGCACCAACGCATCGAACGGAGTCACGCTTCCATGACAAACGGTCCAGCCGGAGAGGGCACCCAGGGTCTGCGCGTGGTCATCGTCGGCGGCTCGATGGGGGGCCTGCTCGCGGGCAACTTGCTCCACCGCGCCGGCTGCGACGTGACGGTGCACGAGCGGATCGACACCGAGCTCGCCGAACGCGGCGCCGGCATTGCGACTCATCCGGGGCTTCACGCCGCGCTGGAGAGCATGGGGCTTTCCATCCACGAGGCGTTCGGGAACGGGCTCGCCGACCGCATCACGCTCGGCCCCGACGGCAGCATCCTCGCGCGCCACCACCTGCCGCAGATCATGGCGACCTGGGGGCATCTCTATCGCCTCCTCCGCGACAGCTTCCCGAGGGAGCGCTACATCGCCGGCAGCAACTTCACGCGCTTCGAGCCGCATGGCGAGGGCGTGCTGGCGCACTTCGAGGACGGGACCAGAATCGAGGCCGATTTCCTGATCGGCGCCGACGGCGTGCGCTCCACCGTCCGCCCCCAGCTCTGGCCGGACGCGGTGCCGCAGTACGCAGGCTACGTGGCGTGGCGCGGCATCCTGGACGAGGACCGGCTCTCGGACGAGTGGCGCGAGTTTCTGCTGACGCACTTCATCGTCTGCCTGCCGCCGGGAGAGCACGTCGTAAGCTATCCCGTCGCAGGCGTGGATGGCGGCCTCGTCCCCGGCACGCGCCGCTTCAACGTGGTCTGGTACAGGCTGACCACGGCCGAGCAGCTGCGGCAGATGCAGACCGATGCGTCAGGCCACTACCACGAGGCCGGGATCGCGCCGGACCTCATCCAGCGCTCGTGGATCGACGCAATTCATCGCGCGGCGGAGGAACGCCTGCCGCCGGCGCTGGCAGAGCCCATCACGATCGCACGCGGGCTCTTCTTCCAGACCATCGTGGACCTGGAGGTGCCGCAGATGGTGCAGGGGCGCGTGGCCCTGGTTGGCGACGCGGCGTATTCCGCCAGGCCCCACACCGGCATGGGCGTGGTCAAGGCCACCGGCGATGCAGTCTCCCTCGCCGAGGCCATCGCGGCCAACCCCGGCGATTTGAGCCGCGCACTCGCCGTCTATGACGAGGAGCGGACCCGCTACGGCCGCTCGCTGGTTCGTTTCGGCCGCCGGCTCGGCACGCATGTCGGGACTCCGGGACGCAGCGCCGAAGACCGCGCCTTCGGCGACTACCTGCGCCAGCCGGAGAACATCATCCGGGCCATCTCCATCCCGCCGCCCTGCTCGCCGCTCAAGGTGTTCAGGGAGGACGCCTGCCTCGGATAAGAAGCCTTCGCGTCGGGCAGGGCATTCGCCTATAAAGTCGCTGCAGCGGCGGCCGAGGCCCCGCGGAAACCACATGGGAGATCGACATGACGACTTCGACGGGCAAGCGCTGGTCATTGGACCGGCGCACCTTCCTCAAGGGAACGACGGCGGCAGCCGCAGCGGCGGCCGTGCCGGGCGCGATCGCCGCCCGCGACGCCATGGCCCAGGATCGGGCATCGACGTTGGCGATCGCTGCACCTGCGACGCCGCAGAGCCTCGACAGCGAATACGACGTCAGCCTCGGAACCTTCGAGACGGTGGCCGCCTGCTACGATTCGCTCGTCGAATTCGAGAAGATCACCGACCCCGGCGATCCGGACGCGCTGCGCGAGGACATCAAGGACTATCCCGACCGCCCGGGTCGCGTGAACATGAAGGGCAAGCTCGCGGAAAGCTGGGAGGTCGACCCCAACAGCCAGTGGGTCCGCTTCAAGCTGCGCGAAGGCGTCAAGAGCAACTGGGGCAACGAGCTTACAGCCGAAGACGTGGTCTGGACCTGGCACCGCAAGCTCGAGCTGGGCGCCATCGGCGGCTTCTTCGCCAACACCATCAGCCTCAAGCGGAAGGAGCAGATCAAGGCCGAGGGCTCGCACGTCGTGTCCTTCAACCTCGATCATCCGAACCCGCTGCTGCTGAAGCTGCAGCCGAACCTCTACAACCCGATCTACGATTCGACGAAGTGCCAGGAGGCCGGCGGCTCGGACGACCCCTGGGCCAAGGAGTTCCTGAAGAACGAGACGGCTGGATTCGGCCCCTACGTGGTCGAGCAGCTCACGCGTGGCGCCCAGGCGGTCTACAAGGCGCGCGACGACTACTACGGCGGCAAGCCCGCGATGGAGACGGTGATCCTGCGCGAGGTGCCGACGTCCGCGAACCGCGCGCAGCTCCTGCAGGGCGGCGCGGTCGATATTGCGCAATATCTGCAGCCGCTCGAGCTTGTGCAGCTCGCGAACGCGCCCGGCGTGAGCGTCGATACGATCCCCGCGACCTTCATGCTCTGGATCGAGCTCAACGCCAAGATCCCGCCCTTCGACAGCATCGACGTGCGCCGCGCGATGAACTTCGCCTTCCCGCAGGAGCAGGTGATCTCCACCGTGTTCCAGAACCTGGCGAGCCCGCTCACCGGCTGCATGCCCGACATCTATCCGGGCTTCAACTCGGCCTACTGGGAATACGGCACCCAGGACCTCGACCACGCGCGCGAGCTGCTCAAGGGCGCGGGCTACGGTGACGGGTTCGAGACCGTGCTCGGCTACAACGCCGCGGATGCGACCCAGGAAACCACGGCGATCCTCTACCAGAGCGCGCTGAAGGAGATCGGCGTCAACCTGCAGCTCAAGAAGATTCCGGCGGCGACGTTCTACAACAACGTCTCCGAGCGGAAGCAGCCGATGATCTTCTACTACGATTCGCCGTGGTGCCCGGATCCCGGCTACTCGATGAACCTCTACTTCCACTCCAAGTCGTTCATCAACTACTCCAACTACGAGAACCTGCGGGTGGACGAGCTGATCGACAGCGCGGCGCAGACCGGCGACATGGATGCCCGGCTCGCGGCGATGGACGAGGTGCAGCAGATCGTGATGCGCGAGGCGCCCTGGGTGTTCGGCGTCTTCACCAACTACTCGATGGCGCGGCGGGCGGACATCAGGGGCTGGACCTACTACACGTCCAACAACATCCGCTTCCAGGACTTCCGCCGGGAGGCGTAAGCGGGCAGCATTTCTCGGGCCGCGTCGTCCTCCTGGGCGGCGCGGCCCGTCCGCTTCCCGTAATTCTGACCGAAGCATAAATCACGCCGTGAGCGTGTCGCGCGAGCGATGACGGATATCACCGCCGGACACTCCGAGCGCAGCCGTTGGGAAGCCTTCGTCTACGCGCTCCGCTTTCTGTTCGCGGTGCTACGGGCGCGTCCCCTCTTCGCGCTCGGCTATTTCATCGTTCTCCTCGTCGTCGTTCTCGCCATCTTCGCGCCGCTGATCGCGCCCTACGAGCCCGAGGTCGCGAACCCGGTCGACTTCCTGCAGGGGCCGAGCTGGCGGCATCTCTTCGGCACCGATGCGACCGGCATGGATATCTTCAGCCGGATCGTCTACGCGCCCCGCATCGACCTCACCATCGCACTCGCGGGCACGATGATCTCGGCCGTCGTCGGCTCCTTCATCGGCGCGGTGGTCGGCTACTACCAGGAAGGCGGCGGCTTCGGCTCCTTCGGCGCGGGCTTCGTGATGCGCGCCGCCGACGTGCTGCAGGCCTTCCCCGTCTTCGTCTTCGCCATCGCCTTGGTCGCGATCTTCGGCCAGAGCCTGGAAAGCATCATCGCCGCCATCGCCTTCGTGAACGCGCCGATCTACCTCCGCCTCATGCGGAGCCAGGTGCTGGCGATCCGCAACATGCGCTACGTCGAGGCCTCCTACGTCTCCGGCGCCTCCGACCTGATGATCATGCTGCGCCACATCATCCCCAACTCGATGGCGCCGATCCTGGCCCAGCTTTCGGTCAACATCGGCTGGTCGATCCTGCTGACCGCGGCCCTGAGCTTCGTCGGCGCCGGCGTGGTCGCGCCGACGCCGGAATGGGGCAGCATGATCGCCATGGGCTTCCAGAACATCATCACCGGCCAATGGTGGCCGTCCGTCTTCCCCGGCATCGCGCTGGCAGTCACGGTCTTCGGCTTCGCGCTCGTGGGTGCGAGCGTCGAGGTGCTGGCAGACCCGGCGCGCAGGCGCGCGCTCGCCGGCTCGCTCCGCGAGCGCAAGAAGCCAGCGTAGGCCGGGACGATGCGAATCCTCCGCTACATCGGCCGCCGCTTCCTTTTCATCGGGCCGCAGCTCTTCGGGATCATCCTGGTGAGCTTCCTGCTGGTGAAGCTGATCCCCGGCGACCCGGCGGTGATGATGCTGGGCCCCTTCGCGACCGAGCAGCAGATCGCCATGCTCAACGTCGAGATGGGGCTCGACGGCACGATCGTCGACCAGTTCTGGATCTACCTGCAGAACCTGGTGCAGGGAGACCTCGGCACTTCGTGGCAGACCACGAAGCCGGTCTTCGACGACCTCGCCATCCGCTTCCCCGCGACTCTGGAGCTCATCACGCTCTCGCTCCTGCTCGCGCTGCTGATCGGCATCCCGCTCGGCGTCGCAGCGGCCTACTTCAAGCGCTCCATCGTCAAGAAGTTCTCCGACTACTACGGCCTGCTGGCCGGCTCGCTGCCGGACTTCTGGCTCGGGCTCATCCTGATCTACCTCTTCTACACGATCATGCAGGTGGCGCCCGCGCCGCTGGGACGCATCGACTTCGCGGTGCTGCCGCCGCCGCCGGTCACCAACTTCCTGATCATCGACAGCCTGATCGCCGGCAACTGGCAGGCGCTCTGGTCGACGTTAGGCCATCTGGTGCTGCCGGTGATTACCCTCGCCGTCATCAACGCTGGGCCGATCCTCAAGATGACCCAGGCGACCATGGAGCGGATGCTGGAATCCGACCTGATCCGCTACGCCGAGATGTGCGGGCTGCCCAAGACGACCGTGATCCGCAAGGCCTTCCGCAACTCGCTGCCCTCGGTGGTCACCATCGTGAGCGTGCTCTACGGCTTCCTCATCGGGGGCGCGGTGCTGGTGGAGATCGTCTTCAGCTGGGGCGGCGCCGGCCAGTACGCGGTGCAGGGCGTGCTCAACGCCGACATCAACCCGGTGCTGGGCTTCGTGCTCTTCTCGGCGATCCTCTCGCTCATCATCTACCTGTTGGTGGACCTGATCTATTTCGCCATCGACCCGCGGATCAGGGGCTGAGGATGGCCGCCGCCAAGATGACCGTGGCAGTAGAGGCGGGCGCGCCGGGGTCTGCGATGCTCGACATCGCCGGGCTCAACGTCTCCTACCCGGTCTACGAGGAGGAGCCGGTGCGCGCGGTGCAGGATCTCGATCTCAGCGTCCGCCCCGGCGAGATCGTGGGGCTGGTGGGCGAGTCGGGCTCCGGCAAGACGACGCTCGCCCGCGCCGTGATGGGGCTGCTTACCCAGCCCGGCCGCATCGATGACGGCTCGATCCGCTTCGACGGCAAGGACATGCGGGCGCTCTCGGAGAACCAGCTCAGGGCGATACGCGGCAGGGACATCGCCATGGTGATCCCGAACCCGCGCAGCGAGCTCGACCCGCTGATCCCGGTCGGCAAGCAGATCGCCGCCGTCGCCCGCGCGCACCTCGACATCGGCCGCGCCGAGGCCGACGAGATGGCGCTCGACATGCTGAAGGCGGTGCACATCCCCGACCCGACACGGCGCTTCCGCGCCTTCCCGCACGAGCTCAGCGGCGGCATGGCGCAGCGGGTGGTGATGGCGATCTCGCTCGTCTGCTCGCCCAAGTTCGTGATCTCGGACGACGCCACCAGCGGCCTCGATGTGACCGTGCAGGCGCAGGTGCTCGACCTGTTGCGCACGCTCGTGCGCGAGCACGACACGTCGATGCTCTTCATCACCCGCGACATCGGCATCACCGCGCACTTCTGCGACCGGGTGGCCGTGATCTACCGGGGCGAGATCGTCGAATTCGCGGAGACCGCGAGCTTCTTCGACAACCCGCAGCACCCGTACAGCGTGATGCTGCTCGCTGCCTTCGCCCACAACCCGGCGCTCAGGAACAAGTGGCACAAGCCGCTTGCCTCGACCGAAGCGGTGGCCGGGCGGGCCTGCCAGTACGCGCCTCGCTGCGTTCACCGCGAGGACGCGTGCGACGAGCGCCATCCCGACCTGCGCGAGCTCGGCGCCCGCCACCATGTGCGCTGCCACTTCCCTGTGGAGCGGGTGGCATGAGCGCCGTCCTCACCGTCGACGGGCTGGTCAAGCACTTCCCCATCGCGGGCTCGCGCTCGGTGGTGCAGGCGGTAAACGGGGTGAGCTTCTCGGTCGCCAGGGGCGAGACGCTTTCGCTGGTGGGCGAGTCCGGCTCCGGCAAGACGACGGTCGGCCGCTGCGTGCTCGGCCTCATCAAGTCGACCGACGGCGCCATCGGCTTCCACGGCAGGCCCATCGACAAGCGGCGCAACATCCGCTCGCGCGAGCTCCGCGGCAAGCTGCAGCTCGTCTTTCAGGAGCCCGCCGAATCCCTCGACCCGCAGGTGCGGATCGGCAACACCATCGCCGAGCCGCTGCGCTCCCTGGGAGTCTCCCGCCCCGACCAGCGCAAGCGCGTGCGCGAGGTGGCGCGGCGGGTGGGCCTGCGCGATTCGACGCTGGAGCAGTTCCCGGCCGAGCTGAGCGCAGGCCAGCAGCAGCGCGTCGGCATCGCGCGCGCCATCGTCACCGACCCCGAGCTGATCGTGCTGGACGAGCCCACCTCGGCGCTCGACCCGACGGCGCGGGCGGAGATCATCGACCTGCTGATCCGCCTGCAGCAGGAGCTGGAAACCGCCTACCTCTTCATCAGCCACGACCTGAGCACGGTGCGCTACCTGAGCCACCGGGTCGCGGTGATGTACCTCGGCATGATCGTGGAGCTCGGCACCGCCAAGGAGCTCTTCAGCCACCCGCGCCATCCCTACAGCGTCGGCCTGCTCTCTTCCGTTCTGCTGCCCAACCCGAACCTCAAGCGGGACAGCGCGGTCGACCTCGCGGGCGAGATCCCGAGCCCGATCGACTTGCCGACCGGCTGCTACCTCGCCGGGCGCTGCCCCTTCGCCGACGATCAGTGCCGCAGCGAGATGCCGCCGGAGGACACCGTCGCCCAGGGGCACACCGTCAACTGCTTCAAGCACCGCGACGCGCTGCGCGGCCACGAGGCGCTCGACTACTTCGACGACTTCCAGGTGGAGGCGGAAAAGCTGCTCGGCGCCGGCCGGCGTTAGAGCGTTTCCGTTTCAGACGGAAACGCTCTGATTCTTTGTCGCTCACGGCAGCCGGCCTGCGGCCGGCACCTGCGCGGGCGCGCCGCATAAGCGGCGGGCCGCGGTCGCGGCCTGTCGCGCGTC